>NC_021505.1:1797878-2109222 GCF_000412675.1 Pseudomonas putida NBRC 14164
GAAGGTCAGCGGCAACGTGATGTGGCTGTCGAACGAGATGATGCGTTCCTGCAGGTCGTTGGCCTGGCGGGTCACCTCGCGGGAATAGCCGGCTGGGGTGGCCACGTAGTGCCAGGCGGCAAACCCGGCACCGGCGGCAATCGCCGTGGCCAGGCTGATAAACAGGGCTTTCTTCCAGCGTGGAGTCGTCATCTTGGTCTCAGTAGGTTCACCGTCAGGGATGGGCACAGAGGCCGCCGCTACCTGCAATGAACGAGCTCGCACCCGCAAAATTTAGCCAGCGTCCTTGGCCATGCGCCGTTAAATTTCGCTGTCCGTGCAACGTTCTAGCCTTGGACGGGCCGTGCTCCATGGCCGCAATGAATGCACAGGTAAGCAATGACGATTTCCCGACGCGGTTTCATCGCCGGTGTGGCATTGACGGGTGTGGTGGTACCTGGCGCGCTGGGTGCGTTGTATGTGCAGCGCCAGCGGGATGCCGAAGCGTTTCCGCAAACCCCTGGCGAGGCCGTGGTCGAGCTGGCCGACACCGCCTTGCAGCAGTTGGGTGATACCCTGCGCGGCATCTGGCGCTGGACCCTGCAGGGCAAGGACGCGGGGCTGGATGGCCTGCCGGGAGGTGAACTGGAGTTGTTCCTGGATGTGGCAGCCAGCGGTCGTGCACTGCGCGGTTACCTGGACACTCCAGAGCGCCTGCGTGGGGACGAGGAGCCGCGCTACCGGGTGGTCGGCGACCTTCTGGCGGACAAGCCAGGCACCGTGCGCTGGCGGCTGTTTTCGGCCCAGGCGCGCTATGAATGCCACATCGTACTCGATGAAGTCTGGGGGCGGTTCGGCAATGCCGGTCCGGCAACCCTCAACGGGCACATTGCGCGCATGGACCGTGCGCTGACATTGCCGGTGGAGGACAACCACTTCCTGGCGTTGAAACGCACCTTCCCCGAAGCGCGCGAACGAACCCCGCTGAACCCTCGACTGCTGGCCTGGCTCATTGCGCCGGAGCATCGCCTTTTTCATCAGTTGTGGCACTCCTCGCGGGACAAATGGCACAAGCTGGACAAGGGCAAGCAGAAGGCCCTGCGTGGCCTTGGCTGGCAACCGGGGCCGCGTGACCGCGAGCGTGACGCACGCGGGCGGCACAAGGACCGCAACGGTTCGGGTGAGGACTTCTTCTTCATGCACCGGCACATGCTTGGCAGCGCCCGTGCCATCCAGGACCTGCCTTCCTGGCCGCGCTTTCCGTTGCCACAACCGGAGCTGGAGCGTGACCGGGCAGGCTTTGCCCGCTACTTCGATAACCACGACGGCAATGCCCTGCCACCCACCTGGCTGGCCAGTGATGACGAGGAGTACACCCAGTGGGTACGTGACATCAAGTCACCGGATACCTTCCACGGCAATTTCCAGGTATGGGAATCGCGCTACACCGACCCGGATTACTTGAGCAGCCTGACCTTGGGCCAGTTCGGCTCGGAGGTGGAACTGGGCCTGCATGACTGGTTGCACATGCGCTGGGCATCGGTGCCGCGGGACCCTTCCAACGGCATGCCGGTGCCGACGGCGCGCACCCCGGACGATTTTGCCGAACGCTGGTTCGCGGCGGACAACGACTTTCTCGGAGACCCGTTTTCTTCTCATGTGAACCCGGTGTTCTGGCATTTTCACGGCTGGATCGACGACCGTATCGAAGACTGGTTCCGTGCCCATGAGCGGCTGCACCCGGGCGAGGTGCGGCGGCTGGAGGTTAACGGTGTGCAGTGGTTTGCGCCGGGGCGTTGGGTCGAGGTGGCAGACCCGTGGCTGGGGCCGGACACCCACGGTTGCTCGACCGTACCGGGTCTACGGCCCGGGCGCAGCGTGGAGATGGACCCGGAGACGATGAAGCTGGCATTGCGCATCATTTACAGTGATGAAGACCTGTTCGACAAGTTGCAGCCCAAAGTACCTAAGCGGCCTTGGTATGCGCGTAACCTCAGGGTGGCGCAGCGTTCGGGCTGACTGGCGGCGCGTTGCGCCCCAATCGCGTCACAAGGCCGCTCCCACAGGTCGGCGCACCGCTTGAATCTTGCGCGGTCAATGTGGGTGCGGCCATGCGTCGCGATTGGGCTGCGCGGCGGCCCCCGAAGGCGACCTGGACTAACGTTCGACCTGCCACCCCCCACCCAATGCTTTGTACAACGCCACGCTAGCCTGCAGGCGGGCCAGGCGCAGTTGCGCCTGCTGGTCCTGCGCCACATACAACGTGCGCTGGGTTTCAAGCACGCTCAACAAGGTCTCGGCCCCCGCGCCGTAACGCTGCTGAGCAAGGTCGAATGCCAGTCGTGCCTGCTGCACCTCCTCATCCTGCCATTGCCGCTGCTGGTCCACACCGTGGATCGCATTGAGTGCTTTCTCGACATCGGCAAAGCCCGCCAGGATGCTGCTGCGGTAGGTCTCCAGCAATTCTTCCTGTTCAGCCTCGGCCAGCTCTCGGGCAGCGCGTAGTCGGCCGTTGTTGAAAATCGGCGCAACCAGGCCGCTGGTGAGGGTGTAGTACGAGCTGTCGAACAAGTGGGCAAAGGTATTGGCGCCAGCGCCCAGGTTGGCCCCCAGGGTCAGCTTGGGGAGCATGGCGGCGCGGGCGACCTGCACATTGGCGCTGGCTGCAGCCAGCCGCGCTTCTGCTGCGGCAATGTCCGGGCGGCGTGTGAGCAGTTCGCTGGGTAGACCGCTGCCAATGGTCGGCCAGTGCAACGCATCGATCGCTTCCGGGCTGGCGGGCAGCGACTGCACGGGTTCGCCGAGCAGTGTTGCCAGCGTAACCCGGCTGTCTTGCCATTTCTGCTCCAGCAATGGCAGCTGGCGTTGCTGGGTGGCCACCAGACTGCGCTGCTGGGCCAGTTCCAGACGCGTGGCGGAGCCGCTACGCTGGCGCGTCTCTACCAGGCCTAGCACGTCCTGGGCATTGCGCAGGTTGAGGCGGGCAATGCGCAGCTGCTCTTCCAGGGCCAGGCCCTGCAGGTAACTGTCGGCGACTGCGCTGACCAGGGTCAGCTCCACCGTCTGGCGGTCGAAGCGGCTGGCGTCGAGGCTGCGCAGGGCGTTGTCGCGCGTTGCCCGCAGGCCACCCCAGAAGTCGATTTCGTAGCGGGCGCTAAGCTGCGCGTCGAACGATGTGCTGGTGGGCGCGTTACGGCTTACGTCCAACTGGTCATTGCCTTCGCCATGCAGCAGGCGCTGGCGGCTGCCGTTCAGGTCCAGTTGCAGTTCTGGCAACAAGGGTGCGCCTGCAATGAGCGCGCGGGCCTGGGCCTGGCGTACGCGCGCCGTGGCAGCAGCCAGATCGTGGGCGTTGACCAGGGCGTGCTGTACCAGGCGGTCCAGCTCGCGACTGGCGAAGCTGTGCCACCACCGTGCTGCGGGCAAGTGGGCCGAAGGCGCTGCGGCATCGCCTTGCCAGGCAGGTGGCGCGACGATTCCACTGGTAGGCGTGGGGGGACTGCTGCAGGCGGCAATGGTTGCACAAAGGGGCAGGCACAACGTCAACAGGCTGATACGGCTAGGCAATGTCATGGGTTATTCGCTGGTAAGGGCTTTGACCGGATCGAGGCGGGCGGCCTTGCGCGCCGGCATGAAGCCGAACACGATGCCGGTGACGACGGCGCAGGCAAAGGCACCGAGCATGGCTGGCAGGGCAAAGGCTACTGCCACCTCGGCCAGCATCAGGCCGCCGCCAATGGCCAGGGCCAGTACAATGCCAGCCAGGCCGCCGACCATAGACAGCATTACCGCCTCGCTGAGGAACTGGCGCAGAATGTCGCGCTGTCGCGCGCCGGTGGCCATGCGGATACCGATTTCCCGGGTACGCTCGCGTACGGTCATCAGCATGATGTTCATTACGCCGATGCCGCCTACCAGCAGCGAGATTGCGGCGATCGCCCCCAGCATCAGCGACAGGCTGTTCTGCGTGCGCGCTTCGGCCTGGATCAGTGCCGCGTCATTGGTCAGCTCGAAGTCCTGGCGGCCATTGTGGCGTTGGCGCAACAGCTGGTCGATGGCTGCTTCGGCCTGGTTGACCCGGGTAGAATCAAGGGCAGCGACGGCGATGTAGTCCGGGTCGCGCTGGCCGAACAGGCGGATGGCGGCGGCAGAGTAGGGCACGGCGATGCGCCCATCGCTGTCCTGGTCGCCGGAGCTTGCGCCTTTGCCAGCCAGGATGCCGATCACCTGGAAGGGCACATTGCCGATCAGGATGTACTGCCCCAGCGGATCGCGCCCTGGGTCGAGCATTTTCTCCCGCACTTTCTGGCCGATCACGGCCACGGCGGCCGCATTGGCTTCGTCGCTTTCGCTGTAGAAGCTGCCTTGGGCCGCCGGCCAGTTGAAGATCTCCGGGAAAAAGGTGTTATTGCCACCCACGTAGAATCTCTGACTGTTGTTGCCATGGCGCACCATCAGTTTTTCGCCAATCACCGGCATCACATGCTTGACCTGCGGCAGTTCGCCAATGGCTGCCACATCATCAAGGGTGATGGTGCCGGCAGGCTCGCCAAGCGTCGCCGGCTTGCCATTGAGGTAGAGGATGTTGGAGCCAAAGGCGGCCATCTGTGCCATGACCTGACGCTTGCTGCCTTCGCCCACGGCCAGCATCACCACCACCGAGGCCACGCCGATGACGATACCCAGCAGGGTCAGGGCGGTCCGGAAGCGGTTGACCCACATGACCCGCCAGGCTGCTTGCAGGGCTTCGAGCAGTTCACCCTTCCATGCTCCGCGCAGGGTAGCGCCACGGTCCAGGCGCTGGCGCAACTGTTCGGCTTGCAGGCCTTGGTCTTGGCCTTGGTCGATCGCCGGCTGTTCGCCGGCCGAGTCACCGATGATCAGGCCGTCGCGGATCTCGATCACCCGCTGCGCCCGCGCGGCCACTTCGCGATCATGGGTAATCAGGATGATCACATGGCCCTGGCTGGCCAGTTCGTCGAGCAGTGCCATCACCTCGGTGCCGCTGTGGCTGTCGAGGGCGCCGGTGGGCTCGTCGGCGAGGATGATATGGCCGCCGTTCATCAGTGCGCGAGCAATCGAAACCCTTTGCTGCTGGCCGCCGGACAGCTGGTGCGGGCGGTTGCCGGTGCGGCTGGCCAGGCCCAGGCGGCCGAGCAGGGCGCTGGCGCGGGCGTGGCGTTCGCTGGCGTCAATGCCGGCATAGATGGCCGGCATCTCGACGTTTTCCTGGGCCGAGCCCGAGGGGATCAGGTGGTAGCCCTGGAACACGAAGCCAAATGCTTCGCGGCGCAACCAGGCCAGTTCATCGCTATCCAGTTCAGCCACATCTTTGCCGGCAAAGCGGTAGCTGCCAGAGGTTGGGCGGTCGAGGCAACCAAGGATGTTCATCAGGGTCGATTTGCCCGAGCCTGAGGCTCCGACGATGGCGACGAACTCGCCGGGGTGGATGCTGAGGCTGATGCCATGGAGGATATCGACTTTGGGGGTACCCACACCGCCGTAGGACTTGCGGATGTCGATCAGCTCGATCAAAGGTGTGCTCATTCAGCCTCCGCTCACGGCGGGGGCGCCGATGACCAGGCGCTCGCCTTCGTTGAGGCCGTCCAGCACCTGTACCCGCAGCCGGTCACTGAGCCCGGTGCGTACCTGACGCTGTTCCACCTTGCCGTCCCCCGTCAGCACGTGCGCCAGGCGCACGCCGTCACCGTCATCCAGCGCAGCCAGCGGTACCGTCAGCACCTGGCTGGCCTTGCCAGCGACGAAGAACACCTGCGTGGTCATCTCGGCCATCAGCGCGCCGTCCGGGTTGTCGACATCCAGCAGCACGCTGTATTGCACAACCTGGCTGCCGGCACTGCCATTGCTGACGCTGGCCGGGCTGCCGCCGCCCTGGCTGGCCTGTTCCAGTGGTTTGGGCGGGATTGGCAGCACTTGCCGCACGGTGCTGGTCCAGCGGCGCTTGCCCCCTGCCAGGGTGGTGAAATAGGCGGTCATGCCTGGTTTGACCTTGCCAATGTCGGCCTCCGACACCTGTGCCCACACGGTCATCGGCGAGAGCCTGGCGATGCGCAGGATCAACGGGGTTTGCTGCTGGGCGTTGAGGGTTTGCCCTTCGCGGGCATCAACCGCCACCACCGTGCCGTCCATGGGGGCGTAGATGCGCGTGTAGCCCAATTCGGCTTCGTCGCTTCGCAGGCTGGCCTGGGCCTGGCGGATCTGCGCCAGGAACATGTCGATGCGCGCCTGGGTGACCTTCATCTGCGCGAAGGCGGTTTGCACGTCTTCATCGCGGGTGGCGCCAGCGGCGGCCAAGTCGCGCTGGCGCTTGAGCTGCTGCTGGGCCAGCAGGTATTGCGCGCGCTGTTCGGCCAACTGGGCCTTGAGGTTGTCGATAGAGAAGCGCCCGGCATCCAGACGCGCTTGCTGGGTGGAGGGGTCGATCTCGACCAGCAGCTGGCCCTTGCGCACGGTGTCGCCAACTTCAACGTGCAGCTTGTGGATCTGGCCGGAGGCCTGGGCGCCAACATCCACGTAACGTCTCGGTTGCAAAGTACCCAGCGCGGTAACGCTGCTCTCGATATCAGCGCGGGTCACGGCGACCGTGCTCAACGGCTGGGCGCCGTAGGGCAGGGCCTTCAAGGCCAGCAGGCTGCCGAGGCCGAGCAAGCCCAGGCCCGTGAGCAGGGCACGGCGACGGGTGTTGGTTAAAGGTCTCATGCAGACATCCAGCCAAGGGGTGTGGGGGCGCGCATCAAGTGGCGGGCGCGGACCGGGTGCCAGATAGACGAAAGCGGTAGCGGGGGATTTAGCAGGGGGGCGGGCTAACATGTGGCCAGCCGCGCTTGTTGCTGAGAATAATTATAATTTGTAAGATCGCACGTTGACATCACTCGGTCCTGCACTGCTGCCTGAAAGGGCTTTCTGGCAAAAGCTGGCAGGACATCTCAGGTATCGTCGTGGAACATTACTATCGCGAACTGGTGGGTTTCCTCTCCGCACGCCTGGGCAGTCGTCAGGCCGCCGAGGATGTGGCGCACGATGCTTACCTGCGGGTGCTGGAGCGCACCGATGCCGAGCGTATCGAGCACCCACGCGCCTTCCTCTACCGCACGGCGCTCAATCTGGTGGTTGACCGCCACCGGCGATATCAGGTGCGCCAAGCCGAGCCGCTGGAAGTACTGGATAGCGACGAGCGCTGGCACACGGCGGCGCCGGCCCATGACTTGCAGCTTGATCAGCGGCTGGCGTTGATGCAGCGTGCACTGGATGAGCTGAGCAAGGTGTGTCGCGACTGCTTCCTGCTGCGCAAGCTCGATGGCCTGTCGCACCCGCAAATTGCCGAACACCTGGGCATATCCCGCAGCATGGTGGAGAAACACATCGTCAATGCGATGAAGCACTGCCGACTACGCATGCGCGAGTGGGAATCGTAAAGGCCGGCTTAAAGGCAAATGCAAATTCCGTCAGTCAATCACTTGATTTATGCGGGTTTCCCGACTTCTATCAAAGAAGACCGCTGCCAGGCATGGCCTTGGCAGTAGCCGTTACTGGCGCAGTATGGTCATGGAGCGTACCCATTACCCAACTGCCCAGGTCCCACCATGGCAAACAAGACCCTGCGCATCCTCATCGCCGACGCACACCCGTGCCAGCGCCTGCAGCTGGAGCGGTTGCTCAATGGCCTGGGCTATTACCGGATCGCCCCCGTGGAAAGCTTCGAGGAGCTCCAGCGCCTTGTTCATTGCGCCTTGCAGCCTTTTCATCTGCTGCTGGGCAATATCGAGCTGGCCAATCATGCCGGGGTCGACCTGGCGCGCTTCTGCCGCGTCAGCACGCAGATCCAGCACGCCCTGCTTTACCACTCCAGTCAGTTGAAAGTGCCTTCAGTACCGCAGACCGAACGCCAGGCGGTCAGCCTGAGCCTCCCGCAGGTGCCTGATAACGAGGCGCTGGAGTCATTCATGGCGATCATCGACGCGCCACTGGTGGTCGGCAAGTTGCCGCTGCCGGGCAGCATGCCGGCTACCGCGGCGCGGCCACGGCCGCGGGCCAACTTCGCGCACACGGTGTTCAACCGCTAGCGGCGCTGCGTGCAGGGCAAGGGGGCAGCTATTTGTTATCCTCTTGCCCTTTGCCGATTTGCGGACCCCTGCCATGACTGCCATCGATACCGCTCGCCCGCCCCGGTTCAGCCGCGGCGATCACCGGACCCTGGGCCTGGCGGCACTGGGCGGCGCGCTGGAAATCTACGACTTCATCATTTTCGTGTTCTTTGCGCTGACCCTCAGCCAGCTGTTCTTCCCGCCCGAAATGCCCGAGTGGCTGCGCCTGCTGCAAAGCTTCGGCATCTTCGTCACCGGTTACCTTGCGCGGCCGCTGGGCGGCATCCTGATGGCGCACTTTGCGGACCACCTGGGGCGTAAACGTGTGTTCAGCCTGAGCATTCTGATGATGGCCCTGCCGTGCCTGCTGATCGGCGTGATGCCGACCTATGCCGACATCGGCTATGCCGCGCCGCTGATTCTGCTGGCGCTGCGTATCTTCCAGGGTGCGGCGGTGGGGGGTGAGGTGCCGAGTGCCTGGACCTTCGTTGCCGAGCACGCGCCGGCCGGCCGACGCGGTTATGCCTTGGGCTTCCTGCAGGCCGGGCTGACCTTCGGTTACCTGCTGGGGGCGCTGACCGCGACCTTGCTGGCGCAAGTATTCACACCGCAGGAAATCCTCGACTACGCCTGGCGTTACCCGTTCCTGCTGGGTGGGGTGTTTGGCGTGGTTGGCGTGTGGCTACGCCGCTGGCTGAGCGAAACACCGGTGTTCCTGGCCTTGCGCGCACGTCAGGAACAGCCGGTGAAGTTCCCGCTGCGGCGGGTACTGGGCGAGCACCGCCGTGCGCTGATTCCGGCGGCGCTGCTGACTTGCGTGTTGACCTCTGCCGTTGTGGTGCTGGTGGTGATAACTCCGACGGTGATGCAGCAGCGCTTCGGCATGAGCCCCGGGCACACCTTTGCCCTGAGCAGTGTGGGCATCGTCTTCCTCAATATCGGCTGCGTACTCGCCGGCCTGCTGGTTGACCGCGTGGGCGCCTGGCGTGCGCTGATGCTTTACAGCGTGCTGCTGCCGCTGGGCATCGGCGCGTTGTACGCCAGCCTGAATGGGCAGTGGGGCATGACCTGGCTGGCCTACGCGCTGGCAGGGCTGTCCTGCGGCGTGGTGGGGGTGGTGCCGTCGGTGATGGTCGGGTTGTTCCCCGCCGAGATCCGGGTTTCGGGTATTTCCTTCACCTATAACGTGGCCTACGCACTGTGGGCCAGTACCACGCCGCTGGCATTGATCGCGCTGATGCCGTGGAGCCCGTGGGTGTGTGTCGGCTTTTGTCTGATCATGGGTACGGTGGGGCTGCTGACGGCCCTGTATTTCGGGCGCCGCGAGTCATTGACGTTTACTGCGGAGCCGATCCCGATCATGTGTGGTGACAAATGAGCAAGTACATGTCTTGGGGTGTGTAGCAGGGCATACACCGAGCGCCGCCCGCGCGGCGCATCGCGAGCTACGCTCGCTCCTACGTTTATTTTCGGCCAGTAACGCCTGTGACAGGTGCGCGCGACCGTCTTGTTTGTACGACGCGATATCGAGACATGTACCAAGGCGCACGCGCGCAAATTCCCCAAAAATATTTGGCCCGAAACAAGCGTAGGAGCGAGCGTAGCTCGCGATGCGCCGCGCGGGCGGCGATCGATCTGATAGGCGCTGCACCTCTCACGGCGAGCATCTCGCAGCCCAGACGCATACTCGCAACAAAAAGCCCCCGGCTCGTGAGAACCGGGGGCTTTTTGTTGCCGCCAGGGCAGAGGCCTTACATGTTCGGGTAGTTCGGCCCGCCAGCGCCTTCAGGGGTGACCCAGGTGATGTTCTGGGCCGGGTCCTTGATGTCGCAGGTCTTGCAGTGCACGCAGTTCTGCGCGTTGATCTGGAAGCGCTTGTTGCCGTCTTCCTGGGTGACCACTTCGTACACGCCTGCCGGGCAATAGCGCTGGGCAGGCTCGTCGTACAGCGGCAGGTTGCTGGCGATCGGGATACTCGGGTCGGTCAGCTTCAGGTGGCAGGGTTGTTCCTCTTCATGGTTGGTACTGGAGAGGAATACCGAGCTGAGCTTGTCGAAGCTCAGCTTGCCGTCCGGTTTCGGGTAGTCGATCTTTTTCGAGTCGGCAGCCAGCTTGAGGCAGGCGTAGTCCGGCTTGGTGTCGTGCAGGGTGAACGGCAGCTTGCCGCCGAACCAGTTCTGGTCGACGTAGTTGAATGCACCACCAAACAGTGGGCCGAACTTGTGCAGCGCAGGGCCGAAGTTACGGCTGGCGAACAGTTCTTCGTGCAGCCAGCTGGCCTTGAAGGCGTCAACGTAAGTGTTCAGCGCATCGCCCCCCTCGCTGCCAGCGATCAGTGCGTCCGCTACTGCTTCGGCCGCGAGCATGCCCGATTTCATCGCGGTGTGGCTGCCCTTGATCTTGGAGAAGTTCAGGGTGCCCAGGTCGCAACCGATCAACGCCCCACCGTTGAACACCATCTTCGGCAGCGAGTTCAGGCCGCCTTTGCAGATGGCGCGGGCGCCATAGCTGATGCGCTTGCCGCCTTCGAGGTACTGCTTCATCACCGGGTGGTGCTTCAGGCGCTGGAATTCGTCGAACGGCGACAGGTACGGGTTGGCGTAGGACAGGTCGACGATCAGGCCGACCACCACCTGGTTGTTTTCCAGGTGATAGAGGAACGAGCCACCGGTGTTGTCCTTGGCTACCACGTCCAGCGGCCAGCCGGCGGTGTGCACCACCAGGCCCTGCTCGTGCTTGGCCGGGTCGATTTCCCAGATTTCTTTCAGGCCGATGCCGTAATGCTGGACATCGGACTCGCTGTCGAGGTTGAAGCGCTTGATCAGCTGCTTGCCGATGTGGCCACGGCAGCCTTCGGCAAACAGGGTGTACTTGGCACGCAGTTCCATGCCCGGGGTGTACAGGCCTTCCTTCGGGTTGCCTTCGCGGTCGACACCGAGGTCGCCGGTGACGATGCCGCGGACCACGCCGTTGTCGTCGAACAGCGCTTCCTGGGCGGCGAAGCCCGGGTAGATTTCCACGCCCAGGTTCTCGGCCTGCTGGGCCAGCCAGCGGCACAGGTTGCCCAGCGAGATGATGTAGTTGCCATGGTTGTGCATGGTCTTGGGCACGAACAGGTCCGGCACCTTGGTGGCGCTGCCGGCATCCTTGAGCACATAGATGTCGTCGCGCTTCACTTCGGTGTTCAGCGGTGCGCCGAGCTCTTTCCAGTCGGGGAACAGTTCGTTCAGGGCGCGGGGTTCGAACACCGCGCCGGAGAGGATGTGGGCGCCGACTTCAGAGCCTTTTTCCACCACGCAGACGCTGATTTCGCTACCGGCTTCGGCGGCCTTCTGCTTCAGGCGGCAGGCGGCGGACAGGCCTGCCGGGCCGGCGCCGACGATGACCACGTCGAATTCCATGTATTCGCGTTCCACTGGTTCTCTCCTACTCATCAAGGCTCGTGCTGTTGCTTTGTCTTATGGGTGCTTGCGCACAGTGGCTCATCACGGGAGCGAAACTGTAGCTGCGCAAATGACGGACTACACCGTTTTGTCTTGGCCGCGCATTATATCTACACCACTTGGCGGGTCCAATACAAACGTTTGTTTGAATTTGCCGCAGGCCAGTAAAATCACAGGAACACGGCTGGAGGGTGACCGATTTGCCGTATTGACCGGATGGGGTGTTACGGTCAAGATACGAGCGGTTTTACGTTCGCCGTAGGCTTGCAGCCGGGCGCAGGTACACCTCTAAAGACCAGGTGTGGAGCAGGGTTTTGCGGCCTTGGGCCGGTTTGTAGTGGAGTTTACACGCCACGACAGAAAATCACCCGTGAGTATTTGTCGCAAGAGTCCGGACAAGACTGTTCGGTCACAGTGAAGATACTGGCTCCCGGTACGTTTTTAGAGGTGCCCTTGTACCCACGCGCATCGCCGGGCTCAGCCCCAGGCGACTATCTATTCACCGGAGAGTAACGAGGAATCCATGAAGGTTCTTGTAGCTGTCAAACGAGTGGTCGACTACAACGTCAAGGTTCGCGTCAAGGCGGACAACTCCGGCGTCGACCTTGCTAACGTCAAGATGTCCATGAACCCCTTCTGCGAAATCGCCGTGGAAGAGGCCGTACGCCTGAAGGAAAAAGGCGTTGCGACCGAGATCGTCGTCGTTTCCGTCGGCCCGACCACTGCCCAGGAGCAACTGCGTACCGCCCTGGCCCTGGGTGCCGACCGTGCCATCCTGGTAGAAGCCGCTGACGAGCTGAACTCCCTGGCGGTGGCCAAGGCGCTGAAAGCCGTTGTCGACAAGGAGCAGCCTCAGCTGGTCATTCTTGGCAAGCAGGCCATCGACAGCGACAACAACCAGACCGGCCAGATGCTGGCTGCGCTGACCGGCTACGCCCAGGGCACCTTCGCCTCCAAGGTGGAAGTCGCCGGCGACAAGCTGAACGTCACCCGTGAAATCGATGGCGGCCTGCAGACCGTGTCGCTGAACCTGCCAGCCATCGTTACCACCGACCTGCGCCTGAACGAGCCACGCTATGCGTCGCTGCCGAACATCATGAAGGCCAAGAAGAAGCCGCTGGAGACCGTTACTCCAGACGCGCTGGGCGTTTCCCTCGCCTCCACCAACAAGACCCTGAAAGTTGAAGCGCCGGCTGCCCGCAGCGCTGGCATCAAGGTCAAGTCGGTGGCCGAACTGGTCGAGAAGCTGAAGAACGAAGCGAAGGTAATCTAAATGACTATCCTGGTTGTCGCTGAATACGAAAACGGTGCAGTAGCCCCGTCCACCCTGAACACTGTCGCCGCAGCCGCCAAGATCGGTGGTGATGTGCACGTGCTGGTCGCAGGCCAGAACGTCGGTGGCGTTGCCGAATCCGCTGCCAAGATCGCTGGTGTGGCCAAGGTGCTGGTGGCCGATAACGCCGCCTACGCCCACGCGCTGCCGGAAAACGTCGCGCCGCTGATCGTCGAGCTGGCAAAGGGCTACAGCCACGTGCTGGCCCCGGCCACCACCAATGGCAAGAACATCCTGCCGCGCGTTGCCGCGCTGCTGGACGTGGACCAGATCTCCGAGATCGTCTCGGTCGAGTCCGCCGACACCTTCAAGCGCCCGATCTATGCCGGTAACGCCATTGCCACCGTGCAATCGAGCGCTTCGATCAAGGTCATCACCGTGCGTACCACCGGCTTCGACCCAGTCGCTGCCGAAGGTGGCTCGGCTGCTGTTGAAGCGGTGAGTGCCGCGCACAACGCCGGTATCTCGGCCTTTGTCGGTGAAGAGCTGGCCAAGTCCGACCGCCCAGAGCTGACCGCTGCCAAGATCGTCGTTTCCGGCGGCCGCGGCATGGGCAACGGTGACAACTTCAAGCACCTGTACAGCCTGGCCGACAAGCTCGGCGCGGCCGTCGGCGCTTCGCGCGCTGCGGTCGACGCAGGCTTCGTGCCGAACGACATGCAGGTCGGCCAGACCGGCAAGATCGTTGCGCCACAGCTGTACATCGCCGTCGGTATCTCCGGTGCGATCCAGCACCTGGCCGGCATGAAAGACTCCAAAGTGATCGTTGCGATCAACAAGGACGAAGAGGCGCCGATCTTCCAGGTGGCCGACTACGGCCTGGTTGCCGACCTGTTCGAAGCGGTTCCGGAGCTGGAAAAGCTGGTCTGATCCGCCTGCTTCACTTATAAAGAACCCGGCCCTCGCATTGAGGGTCGGGTTTTTTTATGGGTTGAGGAGTGAGGGATGACGTTGCGCGGAACGGGCAGGGTGCTGGCATGCATGGTGGCGTTGGTGACGCCATTGGCCATGGCAGCAGGCAAGTGCGAGCGCCTGGTGGCAACCGGCAGCCCTGATGCTCCGCCTTATTCGTGGCAGGACCCGAAAGACCCGAAACACCTGATCGGCGCCAACGTCGACCTGCTGCGCCAGGTGGCTGGCGAGCTGGGGGTGAAGGTGGAGGTGCTAAGTGCTGGCCGTCGCGACCAGGCCCTGGAGGAAGTGCGCAGCGGGCGTATGGACCTGCTGCTCGATACGCCGATGCAGGTGGAACAACTGACCGCGCTGGACTACATCCACCCACCCCTTCAACTCAACGAATACCTGGTGTGGACACGCCACGATGCCACGCTGACCTTCGATGGCCCTGCGGACCTGGCCCAGTACCAGGGCAGCTTGTCCGAACGCGCGCGCCTGACCCCGGCCTTTACCGCGTTTGCCAAGGCCCAGCTGAAGCTGGTGCCAGCGCAGAACCTGACCCAGGCGTTCCAGAAACTGGTGCTTGGCCAGGTGGACTATGTGCTTGCTGGCCGCTATTCGGGCATGGCCATGGCCCAGAGCCTGGGCATGAACAATGACCTGATCGCCCGCGGCCTGCCGGTGGACCGGCCAGGCCTGTACCTGGCCCTGTCGCACAACTCGGCATGCAATGACAGCTGGTTGCGTGGGCAATTGGCAAAAAAACTGACAGAATTGCCGATCTCCGGTGCGTCCGAGGCGGTCCTGCAACGTAATGTCGAGCGCTGGAAAGCGCAGTTGCAGGTGCCGGCGGACGCCCCCAAACACTAGGAAGATTGCGTGAGAACCCAACCACTAATCCTTGCCTTGGCCGTGCTCGGCCTGGCTGGCTGCGCCAATGATCCGGCCCCTGACGAGCAGATGCGCATTTCCGAACAGGCACTGGAGCAGGCCAGGGCCGTAGGTGCCACCGAGCAGGTCGAAACGCTGCACATGGCTGAAGACAAGCTGGCCCGGGCCAAGGCCAACATGCTGACCCAGGACTACCGTGATGCGCGCATGCGCGCCGAGCAGGCCGAGCTTGATGCCCGCCTGGCCGAGGCCCAGGTGCTGAACCAGAAAAGCGAAGAGCAACTGCAACTGCTGCAGTCGCGGGTCAAGCGCTTGCGCAAGCAACTGGAGGTGCAGCCATGATGCGCCGTACACCATTGGCCGCGCTGGCGTTGCTGGCGCTGGCAGCAGGCTTGCAAGGTTGTGCCAGCCAGCGCAGCTCTGCTGCGCTGGATGAAGCCAGTGCCACCTTCGCCAAGGTCAAGGATGATTCCGATGTGCTGCGCAGTGCGCCACGTGACGTGATCCGCGCAGGTGAGTCGCTGGCCCGTGCCGAGCGCCTGTCCAGCTATATCGGCACCGGTTCCGATGTGCGTCATTACGCTTACCTTAGCCAGCGCTACAGTGAAATTGCCAGTGAGCATGCCAAGCTGGCGCTGAACCAGGAGCGCCAGGCCAAGCTTGACCTCGAGCGTCAGCGCCTGCAGTTGGCGTTGCGCGAGGCCAAGCTGGCCAGCGTGCAGCAGCAGGGCAAGTGGGTCGAGTCGCAGATCGCTGCGCTGGCTTCGGAGCAGACTGATCGTGGCCTGGTGATGACGCTGGGTGACGTGCTGTTTGATACTGGCCGTGCTGAGCTGAAGAATTCGGCCAGCCGTACCGTGCTCAAGCTGGTGCAGTTCCTTCAGCTCAACCCGCGGCGGGTAGTGCGTATCGAAGGTTATACCGACAGCACTGGCGCGGCCGAAGACAACCTGAAACTGTCCCGCGACCGGGCGCAGGCCGTGGCCGACATGCTGGTGGACCTTGGCATCGACGAAAAGCGCCTGCAGGTCGAGGGCTATGGCGACCAGTATCCGATCGAGGCCAACGCCTCTGAGCGGGGCAGGGCGCAGAACCGCCGCGTGGAGATCGTGTTCTCCGACGACAAGGGCAGGCTCGCGCCTGCGCGCTGATCGCTGGCGTGCGGAGGACGGCACCGGCTTTGCCGGTGTTCGCGGCTAAAGTCGCTCCCACAGGGTAGTGTCAAGCCCAGGACATGTGCAGAACCTGTAGGCGCGGCCTTGTGCCGCGAAACGGCCGCAATGCGGCCCTGCTTTTTGTCGGCTTAGTCGTTTCGATAGCTATCACGCTATTGTATTGTCGACTATGTTGCATTCTGTCCCAGTACACTTTGCAACTGTTACGGTATCCTCTACCGTCACTGAGCCGTACAAGAACAACGAGCCGCCGCCATGACCAACCTGCTGCTGTACCAGCGTATCGCCCAGCAACTGGCCGATGACATCCGTCGTGGTGTCTACCAGCCAGGCGAGCGGGTACCCTCCGTGCGCAAGATGAGTGCCCAGCTCAATGTCAGCCATGCCACGGTGCTGCAGGCCTATGCCAACCTCGAAGACCAAGGGTTGATCCGCGCGCGGCCACAATCTGGCTACTACGTGCACCAGACGCCGGCCCTGACCGCGCAAACCCCGGACATTGCCCGGGTGGAGCGCCCGGGCCTGGTCACCCGTGCCAGCATCATCCAGCAAGTGCTGACCGAGGCGCGCCGTGATGGCGTGTTCCCGTTCGGCGCCGCGGTGCCGCATGTCGACTACCTGCCAGTGCGTGCCCTGCATCAGCAAATTGCCAAGGTCACCCGCTTTCACAGTCCGCGCGCCTTCAGTTACATGTTCAGCCCCGGTTTCGAGCCGCTGCGCCGGCAGATCGCCATTCGCATGCGCGATGCCGGCGTGCTGGTCGACCCGCGTGAAGTGATCGTGACCCATGGCTGTGTCGATGCCCTGCAAATGTCCCTGCGCGTTTTGACCCGCCCGGGCGATCTGATCGCTGCCGAGTCGCCGACCTATTACGGGTTGCTGCAACTGGCCGATTTGCTGGGCCTGAAAGTGATCGAAATCCCCAGCGATCCATCCACGGGTATTAGCCTTGAAGCCTTGCAGCTGGCGGCTAACCAGTGGTCGATCAAGGCCCTGGTATTGACGGCGCGCCTGAGCAATCCGCTGGGTGGCACGGTCCCTGAGGAGCGGCAAAAGCAATTGCTGCGTCTGGCGTCAGACTTCGATATTCAGATTATCGAGGACGACATCTATGGCGAGTTGATGTTCGAGCAAGGCAAGACCAAGGCGCTGAAGGCATTCGACCGCCTGGACCGGGTGATCTACTGTTCAAGCTTCTCCAAGACCCTGTCCCCTGGTGTGCGCGTTGGCTGGATGATCGCCGGGCGCTATCAGGACGAAATTCAGCGCCTGCAGACCTTCACCACCCATTCGGCCTGTAGCGTGACGCAGATGGGGGTGGCGGCCTACCTGGAAAATGGCGGTTACGACCGGCACCTGCGCTACATCCGCCAGGAGTATCGCAAGAACCTCAGTGCCTACCAGTTGGCGGTGCAGCAGCACTTCCCCGAGGGTACCCAGATGACCCGGCCCACGGGCGGTTTCATCCTCTGGATAAGCCTGCCCGGGCGGGTCAATACCCAGGAGCTGCATGTGCGGGCGCTGGAGCAAGGCATCAGTATCGCGCCGGGGTTAATATTCAGTAACACAGAACAGTTCAACCACTGCATCCGCCTTAATTGTGGCATCCCGTGGAACAAAGAGGCCGAGCGGGCAGTGATTACGCTGGGTTTGCTGGCTCAGCAGTTGTGCAGGGAGCCTGCGCTCACACTTTTGTAAGGCTTGCCAGCCGCCCGTGGAACATGGAGCATACGCACCTTTCTTGCCAGTCTGTCCATTTGCCATGAAAGCTTTGCGCCGTTTTGCCTTGATCTTGTGCCTAGCACCGTTCTGCTACCTGGGCAGCCCAGCGTTGGCTGCGCAGCCGGCAAGCCAGGTGCAGGCAGCCCAGGGCAAAAATGTGCAAAAAAAGGCGCCAGCCAAGCCTGCGCAGAAGCAGGTGGTGAAGAAGGCTGGCAACAGCAAGGCCAAGGCGCACAAGCCGGTCAGCAAAGCGGTCGCCAAACCATTGCCCAAGGCAAAGCTGGACCTCAGCCTGCCTGTCGATATGGTCGACAACCTGGAGCCGAATGTGGGTACCCCGTCGCCCATCCAGCGGCGCAAACCTTTGCTGCCGCCCATGTTTACCGAAAAGCCGGAAACCAGCGACAGCCCGTTCCAGCTCAATGGCCGCTTGATCAATAACGAAATGCAGCTGCAGTTGCGTAATGACAGCCGTCATGACGTGGAAGGGGCAGCCATCGATTTCGAGTATCGCCAGTAGCCGGGAACTGACTGCCGGGTCACGGCAAATTTCATCGTGCCAGTAATTTCAAACGCCTGTTTGAGCGGTTACTATCCAGGGACGTTCGTCCCGTTTTGTTCCAGGGAGTCCTGATTTTGGTGAATAACCATGAATTGCCGTGAGGGCTGTGGTGCCTGCTGCATCGCCCCGTCCATCACTTCTGCGATGCCGCGCATGCCCAATGGCAAGCCGGCTGGCGAGCGCTGCCTGCACCTGACGGCTGCCAACCTCTGCGACCTGTTCGGCAAGCCCGAGCGGCCGGCGGTATGTGGCGGCTTCAAGGCAGATGTCGAGGTGTGCGGCAGTGATCGTGACGAGGCAATCAGGATTCTTGGCTGGTGGGAACAGATGACGGCGGCGTGACAGGCTGGATCTTCGACAACAAGGATAAACATGATGAGATCGTTCAAGCGTATTGCACTGCTGTGTGGCGTGGGTGTTCTGCTGTCGCCTGCGGCCTGGGCCGAAAACTGGCAGGTGGCCAAGGACGAGGAGGGGATCAAGATATCCCTCAGCGAAGTGGCTGGTTCCAAGTACAAGGCCTATCAGGGCGTCACCGTGATCAAGGCACCGCTGGCCAAGGTGCAGGCGTTGCAGGAAGACGCGGTCGGGGCCTGTGCATGGATTCATGAGTGCAAGTCGCAGAAGCTGCTCAAGCATGAGGGTGACCAGAGCTGGACCTACACCCAGTTCAATACGCCATGGCCGGTGACGCCGCGTGATTCGATCTTGCGTGTGACGACTGTCAAGGGGGCGGACGGCAGCCTGGTGCGGAACTTGAAGGAAGAACCGACCTATCTACCGGAAGAGAAGGGCTTTGTGCGGGTAGCCAAGGTTGAGGGCTTCTGGAAGCTGGTGCCCAAGGGCGACAGTACGGAAGTGACCTACCAGGTGCACACCGAGCCGGGTGGTAGCGTGCCGGCGATGGTGGCCAACAAGTTCGTGGTGGATGCGCCGTTCAATACCCTGAAAGGGCTGCGCGAGCGGGCTGAGAAAAACTGAGGTTTAACGCGTGGCTCCCGCAAGGGCCGAGCTGCGGCCATCAGGACCTGGAATAAAAAAGGCTGCCTAAGGGCAGCCTTTTTGCGTTCGGCTAAAAAGCTTACTTGCGGTCTTTCAGTGCAGTGATGTCGCGTTTTTGCTCGCCGGTGTACAGCTGGCGCGGACGGCCGATCTTGTACGGGCTGGAGAGCATTTCTTTCCAGTGCGAGATCCAGCCCACGGTACGTGCCAGGGCGAAGATCACGGTGAACATGCTGGTCGGAATGCCGATTGCCTTGAGGATGATCCCCGAGTAGAAGTCGACGTTCGGGTACAGCGAGCGCTCGATGAAGTACGGATCGGTCAGGGCGATCTCTTCGAGGCGCATGGCCAGTTCCAGCTGCGGGTCGTTCTTGATGCCCAGCTCGCGCAGGACTTCGTCGCAGGTCTGCTTCATCACGGTGGCGCGCGGGTCGCGGTTCTTGTACACGCGGTGACCGAAGCCCATCAGCTTGAACGGGTCGTTCTTGTCCTTGGCCTTGGCGATAAACGTGTCGATGTTCGAGACATCGCCGATTTCATCGAGCATGGTCAGGACGGCTTCGTTCGCACCGCCGTGGGCCGGGCCCCAGAGTGCGGCGATACCGGCGGCGATACAGGCGAACGGGTTGGCACCCGACGAGCCGGCCAGGCGGACGGTGGAAGTGGAGGCGTTCTGCTCGTGGTCGGCGTGGAGGATGAAGATCCGGTCCATTGCCTTGGCCAGCACCGGGCTGATCGGTTTGATCTCGCAGGGGGTGTTGAACATCATGTGCAGGAAGTTTTCCGCGTACGACAGGTCGTTGCGCGGGTACATCATCGGCTGGCCCATGGAGTACTTGTAGACCATCGCGGCCAGGGTCGGCATCTTGGCGACCAGGCGCACCGCGGAGATTTCGCGGTGTTGCGGGTTATTGATATCCAGGGAGTCGTGATAGAACGCCGACAGGGCGCCGACCACGCCGCACATCACCGCCATTGGGTGAGCGTCGCGGCGGAAGCCGTTGAAGAAGGACTTCAGCTGCTCGTGAACCATGGTGTGGTTCTTGACGGTGCTGACGAACTGGGCCTTCTGCTCGGCATTCGGCAGTTCGCCGTTGAGCAGCAGGTAGCAGGTTTCGAGGTAGTCGGATTGCTCGGCGAGTTGCTCGATCGGGTAGCCGCGGTGCAGCAGGATACCTTTGTCGCCGTCAATGTAGGTGATCTTCGACTCGCACGAGGCAGTCGCCATGAAACCAGGGTCGAAGGTGAAGTGACCAGTGGCCCCCAACCCGCGGACGTCGATTACATCAGGACCAACGGTGCCGGTTAAAATGGGCAGCTCGACGGGGGCAGCGCCCTCGATGACCAACTGCGCTTTTTTGTCAGCCATGTGGCCTCCTATTAATGCTAGAAATCATCAGACAGACCCCCCACGCAGGGCCCGCACCACTATAGAGGGATAAATTCAGATGTCAATTTGCCTAAAGGCTTGTTGAAACAGGCATTCAAGCCTGATTTTTCCCGAAATTCTCGCCCATTTACGCCTTTTGTTCGTTAAAGGCAATGCGCTATTTGGGCTACCCCGTCACGTTGTCATAAGCAGCCTAACTGTCTATACTCGGCACCCGACCGCCAGGGGCTTGCAAGCCCGAACTGCTGGGGGTCGCCGTTCCCTGGGTGGTGGGTACCTGACCAGTACACTTACCAACAACTTTGCCCTGATTCGCTAGGGGCTCTTCAGTGTGAAAAAAGCCGTGAAAAGCCAACGACCTGTAAACCTAGACCTAAGGACCATCAAGCTCCCTGTCACTGCGTACACGTCCATCCTGCACCGTATCTCCGGCGTCATCCTGTTCATCGGCCTTGCCATCATGCTTTATGCACTGGGCAAATCGCTGGGTTCCGAGGAAGGCTTCGGTGAGGTGAAGGCGTGTCTGACCAGCCCGCTGGCCAAATTCGTGACCTGGGGCCTGCTGTCCGCCCTGCTTTATCACCTCGTGGCAGGTGTTCGTCACCTGATCATGGACATGGGCATCGGTGAGACGCTGGAAGGCGGCAAGCTGGGCTCGAAAATCGTGATCGTCATCTCCGTGGTGCTGATCGTTCTGGTGGGAGTTTGGGTATGGTAACCAATGTCACGAACCTGTCGCGTTCGGGCCTCTATGACTGGATGGCGCAGCGCGTTTCTGCGGTCGTTCTCGCGGCTTACTTCCTCTTCCTGATCGGCTACGTGATCGCCCACCCAGGCATCGACTACACCCAGTGGCATGGTCTGTTCTCCAACAACGCGATGCGGATCTTCAGTCTGCTGGCCCTCGTTGCCCTGGGCGCTCACGCCTGGGTCGGCATGTGGACCATTGCAACCGACTACCTGACGCCTATGTCGTTCGGCAAGTCGGCAACTGCGATTCGTTTCCTGTTCCAGGCGGTATGCGGCGTTGCGATGTTCGCTTACTTCGTCTGGGGTGTGCAGATTCTCTGGGGTATCTGATCCATGGCTAGCATTCCAACCATTTCCTTCGACGCCATCATCATCGGTGGCGGCGGCGCCGGCATGCGCGCAGCGCTGCAACTGGCTCAAGGCGGCCACAAGACTGCCGTAGTCACCAAGGTCTTCCCGACCCGTTCGCACACCGTATCCGCCCAGGGCGGCATCACCTGCGCCATCGCTTCGGCCGACCCGAACGACGACTGGCGCTGGCACATGTACGATACCGTCAAGGGTTCCGACTACATCGGTGACCAGGACGCTATCGAATACATGTGTCAGGAAGGCCCGGCTGCGGTCTTCGAGCTGGACCACATGGGCCTGCCGTTCTCGCGTACCGAAACCGGTCGCATCTACCAGCGTCCGTTCGGTGGCCAGTCCAAGGACTTCGGTAAAGGTGGCCAGGCCGCCCGTACCTGTGCCGCTTCCGACCGTACCGGTCACGCGCTGCTGCACACCCTGTACCAGGGCAACCTGAAAGCCGGTACCACCTTCCTCAACGAGTACTACGCCGTTGACCTGGTGAAGAACCAGGAAGGCGCCTTCGTCGGTGTGATCGCGATCTGCATCGAAACCGGCGAAACCATGTACATCAAGTCCAAGGCCACCGTTCTGGCCACTGGCGGTGCGGGCCGTATCTACTCCTCCACCACCAACGCCCTGATCAATACCGGTGACGGTATCGGCATGGCCCTGCGTGCCGGTGTACCGGTGCAGGACATCGAGATGTGGCAGTTCCACCCGACCGGCATCGCCGGCGCCGGTGTACTGGTCACCGAGGGTTGCCGCGGTGAAGGTGGTTACCTGATCAACGCCCACGGCGAGCGCTTCATGGAGCGTTACGCGCCGAACGCGAAAGACCTGGCCGGCCGTGACGTGGTTGCCCGTTCCATGGTCAAGGAAATCATCGCCGGCAACGGCGTGGGCCCGAACAAGGACCACGTACTGCTGAAGCTGGACCACCTGGGCGAGGAAGTGCTGCACAGCCGCCTGCCAGGTATCTGCGAACTGTCCAAGACCTTCGCCCACGTCGACCCGGTCGTCGCGCCGGTGCCGGTCGTTCCGACCTGCCACTACATGATGGGCGGCGTTGCCACCAACATTCATGGCCAGGCCATCACCATGGACGAAGAAGGCAAGGATCACATCATCCCTGGCCTGTTCGCCGTAGGTGAAGTGGCGTGCGTATCGGTTCACGGTGCCAACCGCCTGGGCGGCAACTCGCTGCTCGACCTGGTGGTATTCGGCCGTGCTGCCGGCCTGCACCTGGAGAAGGCGCTGAGCGACGGCATCGAGCATCTCGACGCCAGCGACACCGACATCGAAGTTGCCCTGAACCGCCTGAACAAGCTCAACGAGCGCTCCACTGGCGAAGACGTTGCCAGCCTCAAGCGCGAACTGCAGAGCTGCATGCAGAACTACTTCGGTGTATTCCGTACTGGCGAATACATGCAGAAGGGTATCGAGCAGCTGGCCGGCCTGCGTGACCGCATCGCCAACGTCAAGATCAACGACAAGTCCCAGGCCTTCAACACCGCGCGTATCGAAGCGCTGGAGCTGCAGAACCTGCTGGAAGTCGCCGAAGCTACCGCCATCGCGGCCGAAGCCCGTAAAGAGTCCCGCGGCGCTCACGCCCGTGAAGACTTCGAAGACCGTGACGACGAAAACTGGCTGTGCCACACCCTGTACTACCCGGGTGAGAAGCGCGTTGCCAAGCGTGGCGTCAACTTTGCGCCGAAGACCGTTCCGGCCTTCGAGCCAAAAATCCGGACTTACTAAGGGTGGCTGCTATGTTGAAAGTCGAAGTTTATCGTTACAACCCCGACACCGACTCGGCGCCCAAGATGGAGTCGTTCGACGTCGATACCGGCGGCAAGGACCTGATGGTTCTCGATGTATTGGCGCTGATCAAGGAAAAGGACGAGGGTTTCTCGTACCGTCGCTCCTGCCGTGAAGGCGTGTGCGGTTCCGATGGCATGAACATGAACGGCAAGAACGGCCTGGCCTGCATCACCCCGCTGTCGGGCGTGGTCAAGGGCAACAAGCTGGTTCTGCGCCCGCTGCCGGGCCTGCCGGTCATTCGTGACCTGGTCGTCGACATGAGCATCTTCTACAAGCAGTACGAGAAGGTGAAACCATTCCTGCAGAACGACACGCCGGCCCCGGCCATCGAGCGTCTGCAGTCGCCTGAAGAACGTGACAAGCTGGACGGCCTGTACGAGTGCATCCTGTGCGCTTGCTGCTCGACTTCCTGCCCGTCGTTCTGGTGGAACCCGGACAAGTTCCTGGGCCCTGCCGCACTGCTGCAGGCCTACCGCTTCCTGGCCGACAGCCGTGACACCAAGACTCAGGAGCGCCTGGCGTCCCTGGATGACCCGTTCAGCGTATTCCGCTGCCGCGGGATCATGAACTGCGTAAACGTTTGCCCGAAAGGTCTGAACCCGACCAAGGCAATCGGTCACGTACGTAACATGCTGCTGCAAAGCGGCACCTGATACAAAGTGTTGTAACTGCAGTAAGCCGAGGTGCGGGCGCTGAGCCCGCACTGAGGTAAAACCCGAACAAGGGCCCACAAAGCCCGCGTTCATACCTATGAAGATATGAGACCAGCAGGGGCTTTCCGGGCTGGTACCCGGAAAATCAGCAGGATCCAAGTGGCGTGGTTCAGTCGCTTTATTCGGACTTTTCCAGGTTTGCTGTGGCTCTCGCCGATCAGTCCCCTAATCGAGGGTGACCAAGCATGCAAGAAAGCGTGATGCAGCGCATGTGGGATAGCGCCCACCTTTCAGGTGGTAACGCTGCATATGTGGAAGAGCTCTACGAGCTCTACCTGCACGACCCTAACGCTGTGCCAGAAGAGTGGCGCACTTACTTCCAGAAGTTGCCAGCCGACGGCAGCACCGCTACTGATGTATCGCACTCGACAATCCGCGACCATTTCGTACTGCTGGCAAAGAACCAGCGCCGCGCCCAACCGGTATCCGCCGGGAGCGTGAGCAGTGAACACGAGAAGAAGCAGGTTGAAGTTCTGCGACTGATCCAGGCCTATCGTATGCGCGGCCATCAGGCTGCCAAGCTTGACCCGTTGGGGTTGTGGCAGCGTCCAGCGCCCGTAGACCTGTCGATCAATCACTACGGCTTGACCAATGCCGATCTTGATACGACCTTCCGTGCCGGCGACCTGTTCATCGGCAAAGAGGAGGCGAGCCTACGCGACATCTTCGATGCACTCCAGAAGACATATTGTCGCACCATTGGCGCCGAATTCACCCACATCGTCGATTCCGAGCAGCGCAGCTGGTTCCAGCAGCGTCTGGAAAGCGTGCGCGGTCGTCCGGAGTTTTCCGCTGACGTGCAGGCTCACCTGCTCGAGCGCGTGACTGCCGGTGAGGGCCTGGAAAAGTACCTGGGCACCAAGTACCCGGGCACCAAGCGCTTCGGCCTTGAAGGCGGCGAGAGCCTGATCCCGATGCTGGATGAAATGATCCAGCGTTCCGGTTCTTACGGCACCAAGGAAGTCGTGATCGGCATGGCCCACCGTGGCCGCCTGAACGTACTGGTGAACACCTTCGGCAAGAACCCGCGCGAGCTGTTCGACGAGTTCGAAGGCAAGAAGATGAACGAGCTGGGCTCCGGTGACGTGAAGTATCACCAGGGCTTCTCCTCGAACGTGATGACCACCGGTGGCGAAGTTCACCTGGCCATGGCGTTCAACCCGTCCCACCTGGAAATCGTCTCGCCAGTGGTTGAAGGTTCGGTGCGCGCCCGTCAGGACCGTCGCAACGACACCGTCGGCGACAAGGTGCTGCCGATCTCGATCCACGGCGACGCAGCATTCGCCGGCCAGGGCGTGGTCATGGAAACCTTCCAGATGTCGCAGACCCGCGGTTTCAAGACCGGCGGTACCGTGCACATCGTGATCAACAACCAGGTTGGTTTCACCATCAGCAACCCGCTGGACGCGCGCTCCACCGAGTACGCCACCGACGTTGCCAAGATGATCCAGGCGCCGATCCTGCACGTGAACGGCGATGACCCGGAAGCAGTGCTGTTCGTCACCCAGCTGGCCATCGATTACCGCATGCAGTTCAAGCGTGACGTGGTCATCGACCTGGTCTGCTACCGTCGTCGCGGCCACAACGAGGCTGACGAACCGAACGGCACCCAGCCGCTGATGTACCAGCAGATCAGCAAGCAGCGCACTACCCGTGAGCTGTATGCCGAGGCGCTGATCCAGGCCGGTCGTATCGACGCCGAACGCGCTCAGGCCAAGATCGACGAGTACCGCAACGCGCTGGACAATGGCCTGCACGTTGTGAAAAGCCTGGTCAAGGAACCGAACCGCGAGCTGTTCGTCGACTGGCGTCCGTACCTGGGCCACGCCTGGACTGCGCGTCACGACACCCGCTTCGACCTCAAGACCCTGCAAGACCTGTCGGCCAAGCTGCTGGAACTGCCAGAAGGCTTCGTCGTTCAGCGTCAGGTCTCGAAGATCTACGAAGATCGCCAGAAGATGCAGGCCGGTGGCTTGCCGATCAACTGGGGTTATGCAGAGACCATGGCCTACGCCACCCTGCAGTTCGAAGGTCACCCGATCCGCATGACCGGCCAGGACATCGGCCGTGGCACCTTCTCGCACCGTCACGCGGTGTTGCACAACCAGAAGGACGCCAGCACCTACATTCCGCTGCAGAACCTGTTCCCGGGCCAGCCGCGCTTCGACCTGTACGACTCCTTCCTGTCGGAAGAAGCGGTGCTGGCCTTCGAATACGGCTATTCCACCACCACGCCGAACGCGCTGGTGATCTGGGAAGCCCAGTTCGGCGACTTCGCCAACGGTGCGCAAGTGGTGATCGACCAGTTCATCACCAGCGGTGAGCACAAGTGGGGCCGCCTGTGCGGTCTGACCATGCTGCTGCCACACGGTTACGAAGGGCAGGGCCCGGAGCACTCCTCCGCGCGTCTGGAGCGTTACCTGCAGCTGTGCGCCGAGCACAACATCCAGGTCTGCGTACCGACCACTCCGGCACAGATCTACCACCTGCTGCGTCGCCAGGTCATCCGCCCGCTGCGCAAGCCGCTGGTAGTCCTGACGCCGAAGTCGCTGCTGCGCCACAAGCTGGCCATCTCGACCCTGGAAGAACTGGCAGAAGGCTCGTTCCAGACCGTGATCCCGGAAATCGACGCAATCGATCCGGCCAAGGTCGAGCGCCTGGTGCTGTGCAGCGGCAAGGTTTACTACGACCTGCTGGAAAAACGCCGTGCCGAAGGCCGCGAAGACATCGCCATCCTGCGTCTCGAGCAGCTGTACCCGTTCCCGGAAGACGACCTGGTCGAAATCCTGGCGCAATACAGCAACCTCAAGCACGCCGTATGGTGCCAGGAAGAGCCGATGAACCAGGGCGCCTGGTACAGCAGCCAGCACCACATGCGCCGTATCCTGGGCCGCCACAACAAGGCACTGGTCCTGGAATACGCCGGTCGCGACGCGTCTGCCGCACCAGCCTGTGGTTACGCTTCGAAGCACGCCGAACAGCAGGAAAAACTGCTGCAAGACGCCTTCACTGTCTAACGCCTTCGCGCACCTGAAACCGAATTTAAGGAAACACAGATAATGGCTATCGAGATCAAAGCCCCAACCTTCCCGGAATCGGTTGCCGATGGCACCGTTGCCACCTGGCACAAGAAGCCGGGCGACGCCGTCAAGCGTGACGAGCTGATCGTCGACATCGAGACCGACAAGGTTGTCCTGGAAGTACTGGCTACCGCCGATGGCGTGCTGGGCGACATCGTCAAGGGCGAGGGCGACACCGTCCTGTCCGACGAACTGCTGGGTTCGATCGTTGAAGGCGGTGCTGCCGCTGCTCCAGCCGCCGCAGCCGCTCCTGCGGCTGCACCGGCTGCCGCTGCCGCCGATGCTGGTGAAGATGACCCGGTTGCTGCCCCGGCCGCCCGCAAGCTGGCTGAAGAAAACGGCATCGACCTGGCTTCCGTTGCCGGTACCGGTAAAGGCGGTCGCGTCACCAAGGAAGACGTGGTTGCTGCTGTTGCCAACAAGAAGTCGGCACCTGCCGCTGCCCCGGCTGCCAAGCCTGCCGCTGCTGCTGCCCCGGTTGTCGTCGCTGCTGGCGACCGCACCGAGAAGCGCGTGCCGATGACCCGCCTGCGTGCCAAGATCGCCGAGCGTCTGGTCGAAGCCCAGTCCAACATGGCGATGCTGACCACCTTCAACGAAGTGGACATGACCGAAGTCATGGCCCTGCGTTCGAAGTACAAGGACCTGTTCGAGAAGACCCACAATGGCGTGCGCCTGGGCTTCATGTCGTTCTTCGTCAAGGCTGCTACCGAAGCCCTGAAGCGCTTCCCGGCGGTCAACGCCTCGATCGACGGCAACGACATCGTCTACCACGGCTTCGCCGACGTCGGCGTTGCCGTGTCCAGCGACCGTGGCCTGGTGGTACCGGTACTGCGTAACGCCGAATCGATGAGCCTGGCTGAAATCGAGAACGGCATCGCCACCTTCGGCAAGAAGGCCCGTGACGGCAAGCTGTCCATCGAAGAGATGACCGGTGGCACCTTCACCATCACCAACGGTGGTACCTTCGGTTCGATGATGTCGACCCCGATCGTCAACCCGCCGCAGGCCGCCATCCTCGGCATGCACAACATCATCCAGCGCCCGATGGCCATCAATGGTCAGGTCGTGATTCGCCCGATGATGTACCTGGCGCTGTCGTACGATCACCGCCTGATCGACGGCAAGGAAGCGGTAACCTTCCTGGTCACTATCAAGAACCTGCTGGAAGATCCGTCCCGCCTGCTGCTGGACATCTAACCCTCTGGCTGCGTACCGTGCCGGCCTTGGCTTCGCGAGAAGCCATGCCGCGCGGTTCGCGGCTTGTAGCTAGTTGCTGATAAGGAATCTTTTATGACCCAGAAATTCGACGTAGTGGTGATTGGTGCAGGTCCTGGCGGCTATGTAGCTGCCATCAAGGCTGCCCAACTTGGTCTGAAGACTGCCTGTATCGAGAAGTACACTGACGCCGAGGGCAAGCTGGCCCTGGGCGGCACCTGCCTGAACGTAGGTTGCATTCCTTCCAAGGCGCTGCTGGACAGCTCCTGGAAGTACAAGGAAGCCAAAGAGAGCTTCAACGTCCACGGTATCTCCACTGGTGAAGTGAAGATGGACGTTGCCGCGATGGTTGGCCGCAAGGCTGGCATCGTCAAGAACCTGACCGGTGGCGTTGCCACCCTGTTCAAGGCCAACGGCGTTACTTCGATCCAGGGCCACGGCAAGCTGCTGGCTGGCAAGAAAGTCGAAGTCACCAAGGCTGACGGCACCACCGAAATCATCGAAGCCGACAACGTGATCCTGGCTTCCGGCTCGCGCCCGATCGACATTCCACCGGCTCCGGTCGACCAGAACGTCATCGTCGACTCCACCGGCGCCCTGGAATTCCAGACCGTACCGAAGCGCCTGGGCGTTATCGGTGCCGGCGTGATCGGCCTGGAGCTGGGCTCGGTATGGGCTCGCCTGGGTGCTGAAGTCACCGTCCTGGAAGCCCTGGACACCTTCCTGATGGCTGCCGACACTGCCGTGTCGAAAGAAGCCCAGAAGACCCTGACCAAGCAAGGCCTGGACATCAAGCTGGGCGCTCGGGTTACTGGCTCGAAAGTCAACGGCAACGAAGTCGAAGTGACCTACACCAACGCCGAAGGCGAGCAGAAGATCACCTTCGACAAGCTGATCGTTGCGGTCGGCCGTCGCCCTGTAACCACCGACCTGCTGGCTTCCGACAGCGGCGTGACCATCGACGAGCGTGGCTACATCTTCGTCGACGATCACTGCGCCACCAGCGTTCCGGGCGTGTTCGCCATCGGTGACGTGGTACGCGGCATGATGCTGGCCCACAAGGCCTCGGAAGAGGGCATCATGGTTGTCGAGCGCATCAAGGGCCACAAGGCCCAGATGAACTACGACCTGATCCCGTCGGTTATCTACACCCACCCGGAAATTGCATGGGTCGGCAAGACCGAACAGTCCTTGAAGGCCGAGGGTGTTGAGGTTAACGTAGGCACCTTCCCGTTCGCGGCCAGCGGCCGTGCGATGGCAGCCAACGACACCGGTGGTTTCGTCAAGGTCATCGCCGATGCCAAGACCGACCGCGTTCTGGGTGTACACGTGATTGGCCCATCGGCTGCCGAACTGGTGCAGCAGGGTGCAATCGCAATGGAATTCGGCACCAGTGCCGAGGATCTGGGCATGATGGTCTTCAGCCATCCAACCCTGTCCGAAGCGTTGCATGAAGCAGCGCTGGCGGTGAATGGCGGCGCCATTCACGTGGCCAACCGTAAGAAGCGTTAATTATAAGAAACCACGGCGGGCAGCCCGTCGTGAGTCTTGCGTGCATGACTCACCGCGGAACGTCCGCCGGACCGGATCACACGGGAAAACCCGGGGTCAACGGTCACAGGTGGTGCGGCGCCAGTAATGGCGCAGCGCCGAAGCGCAGTACCTAACGAAGACGGTAAAAAGCATGAATCTTCACGAGTATCAGGGTAAGCAGCTGTTCGCTGAATACGGCCTGCCAGTTTCCAAGGGTTTCGCAGTCGATACCCCTGAAGCTGCAGCAGAAGCTTGCGACAAGATCGGCGGTTCCGAGTGGGTTGTAAAAGCCCAGGTTCACGCAGGTGGTCGCGGTAAAGCGGGCGGCGTCAAGCTGGTTCGCAGCAAGGAAGACGCCAAGGCGTTCGCTGCGCAATGGTTGGGCAAGCGCCTGGTAACCTACCAGACCGACGCCAACGGTCAGCCAGTGACCAAGATCCTGGTCGAATCCTGCACTGACATCGCCAAAGAGCTGTACCTGGGCGCTGTAGTCGATCGCTCGAGCCGCCGTATCGTGTTCATGGCCTCCACCGAAGGTGGTGTGGACATCGAGAAAGTCGCTCACGAAACTCCTGAGAAGATCATCAAGGCTACTATCGATCCACTGGTCGGCGCTCAGCCGTTCCAGGGTCGTGAACTGGCATTCCAGCTGGGTCTGGAAGGCAAGCAAGTTGCGCAGTTCGCCAAGATTTTCGTAGGCCTGGCCAAGCTGTTCAAAGAACACGACCTGGCCCTGCTGGAAGTCAACCCGCTGGTCATCAAGGCCGACGGCGACCTGCACTGCCTGGATGCGAAGATCAACATCGACGCAAACGCCATGTACCGTCAGCCTAAGCTGAAAACCTTCCACGACCCGTCGCAGGACGATCCTCGTGAAGCCCACGCTGCCAGCTTCGAGCTGAACTACGTGGCCCTGGAAGGCAACATCGGCTGCATGGTCAACGGTGCCGGCCTGGCCATGGGTACCATGGACATCGTCAACCTGCATGGCGGCAAGCCAGCCAACTTCCTCGACGTTGGCGGCGGTGCTACCAAAGAGCGCGTTACCGAAGCCTTCAAGATCATTCTGTCCGACAGCAATGTCGCGGCCGTTCTGGTCAACATCTTCGGCGGCATCGTTCGTTGCGACATGATTGCCGAAGGCATCATCGGTGCAGTGAAAGAAGTCGGCGTTAAGGTTCCGGTTGTGGTTCGCCTCGAAGGCAACAACGCCGAACTGGGCGCTAAAGTACTGGCAGAAAGCGGTTTGAACATCATTGCGGCAACCAGCCTGACCGACGCTGCTCAACAAGTTGTCAAAGCTGCGGAGGGCAAGTAATGAGCGTCCTGATCAATAAAGACACCAAAGTCATCTGCCAGGGCTTCACCGGCTCGCAGGGTACTTTCCACTCCGAACAAGCCATCGCCTACGGCACCAAGATGGTCGGCGGCGTAACCCCAGGCAAGGGTGGCACCACCCACCTGGGCCTGCCGGTGTTCAACACCGTCAAGGAAGCCGTGGAAGCTACCGGCGCTGACGCTTCGGTCATCTACGTACCGGCTCCATTCTGCAAAGACTCGATCCTGGAAGCTGCCTTCGGCGGCATCAAGCTGATCGTCTGCATCACCGAAGGCATTCCTACCCTGGACATGCTGGATGCCAAGGTCAAGTGCGACGAGCTGGGCGTGACCCTGATCGGCCCTAACTGCCCAGGTGTCATCACCCCGGGCGAGTGCAAGATCGGTATCATGCCAGGCCACATCCACCTGCCAGGCAAGGTCGGTATCGTTTCGCGCTCCGGCACCCTGACCTACGAAGCTGTGAAGCAGACCACCGACGCCGGCTTCGGCCAGTCGACCTGCGTCGGCATCGGCGGTGACCCGATCCCGGGCTCCAACTTCATCGACATCCTGAAGCTGTTCCAGGAAGACCCGAAGACCGAAGCGATCGTGATGATCGGTGAGATCGGCGGTTCGGCTGAAGAAGAAGCCGCGGCCTACATCAAGGCCCACGTGACCAAGCCAGTCGTTTCCTACATCGCCGGTGTTACTGCACCTGCGGGCAAGCGCATGGGCCACGCTGGCGCCATCATTTCCGGCGGCAAAGGCACTGCGGACGAGAAGTTCGCCGCCCTGCAGGACGCTGGTGTGAAGACCGTGCGTTCGCTGGCTGACATCGGCAAGGCCCTGGCCGAGCTGACTGGCTGGGAAGCCAAGAAGTAATACTGCTACACCCCCCACGCGCACAGAGGCCACCTTCGGGTGGCCTTTGTCGTTGTTGCGCCGGGTATTTTATCGACATGGAACATTCGATAGTTCCTATCAGGTTTTTCCACCAGACATTCACGCTAATTGGCAATAAATTATCGCTTGGCACAGATATCCAGACGACAAACATGTACGCACATCGGACAAGCAGCACTGTAACAGTGCGTTTGTCGGGTAAAACGGTTAATCTACGCGCCACTCTGTGCCCGCTCCCCAAAAGGGAACGACACGCTAAACGGGTCTGGCCTATCAAGCCGGGCAGCATTTCCCTCACCCCTGGGGAAATCCCTTCTCGAATCCCGATTTCAGCAGTGTGGTACTACCTTAAATGAAAGTTCTCAAAGGCCAGGATATCCTGGCGCTTGGCTTTATGACGTTTGCGCTTTTCGTTGGCGCGGGCAATATCATCTTCCCGCCTATCGTCGGTCTGCAGTCCGGCCCGCACGTCTGGATGGCAGCACTAGGCTTCCTGGTGACCGCCGTGGGTCTGCCGGTCATCACCGTGGTCGCCCTGGCCAAGGTCGGTGGCGGCATGGATGCCCTGAGCAGCCCGATCGGCAAATTCTTCGGCGGCCTGCTGGCGGCTGTGTGCTACCTGTCGGTCGGCCCGCTGTTCGCCACCCCGCGTACGGCGACCGTGTCGTTCGAAGTAGGTGTTGCACCGCTGACCGGTGAAAGCCCGTTGGCGCTGTTCATCTACAGCCTGGTGTACTTCGCCGTGGTGCTGGCCGTGTCCATGTATCCGGGCAAGCTGCTCGACACCGTCGGCCGCTTCCTGGCACCGTTGAAGATCATCGCCTTGGCCGTGCTGGGCATCGCTGCCTTCGCGCTGCCGGCCGGCACCATTGGTGAAGCACAGCCGGCCTATGCCGCCGCCGCGTTCTCCAAGGGCTTCTCCGATGGCTACCTGACCATGGATACCCTGGGTGCGCTGGTGTTCGGTATCGTCATCGTCAACGCCATCCGCTCGCGCGGTGTCACGTCGCCGAAGCTGATCACCCGCTACGCCATCATCGCCGGCCTGATCGCCGGTGTCGGCCTGGCCCTGGTGTACATCAGCCTGTTCCGCCTGGGTGCCGGCAGCCACGATATCGCGGCTGACGCTACCAACGGTGCGGCGGTACTGCATGCCTACGTGCAGCACACCTTCGGCTCGCTGGGCAGCGGCTTCCTCGCCGTACTCATCGCCCTGGCTTGCCTGGTGACTGCGGTTGGCCTGACCTGCGCCTGTGCCGAGTACTTCAGCCAGATCTTGCCGCTGTCGTACCGTGCGCTGGTAGTGATCCTGGCAGGCTCCTCGCTGCTGATCTCCAACTTGGGTCTGACCAAGCTGATCATGTTCTCGATCCCGGTACTCACTGCCATCTACCCACCGTGCATCGTGGTGGTGGGCCTGAGCTTCGTGAAAGACCTGTGGAACTCGCCGACCCGCATCCTGGCACCGGTGATGCTGGTGTCGCTGTTGTTCGGCATGGTCGACGCAATCAAGGGCAGCAGCATTGCCCACGTGCTGCCGGACTTCATGGCGCACTTGCCGCTGAGCGACCAGGGCCTTGCCTGGTTGGTGCCTTCGGTGGTGACCCTGGTTGGTGCCGTGGCCTGCGACCGCATGCTTGGCAAGCCGCGCGAGGCGCTGGCCTGACCTGAAAAGTTGAAGCCTGAGGGCGGCACCGGCCACAAGCCGAAGGGTGCTCGCCAAGGGTCTAGACGCGAAAGCCCCGCATCCGGAAGGACGCGGGGCTTTTTTTGGGCAACCCCTTCGCCTTGCGCTCCTGCAGCTGATTGCGCCAGCCATGCACATTTCGCTGTGCAGCTGTGTCTTTTGCCGCTTGCCAGCGTCGAAACCTGATCCCTATCCTCTAGGCATCTGGCCCTTTCGGGAACCCTGCATGAACTTCATCCAAACCAACCTCAACAACCTGCTGGCTATCGCCTGGTTTGCCCTGTGCTGGGGTGGCTATACCCGCTATGCCATCTGGAAGGGGCGCGACACCGCGTGCCTGGCCAGCGTGTTGCACCTGTACCGTGAGGACTGGATGCGCCGCATGCTGCTGCGCGACAACCGTATCGCCGATGCCAGCGTGATCGGCAACCTCGAACGCAACGCGTCGTTCTTTGCCTCCAGCACGCTGATCATCCTCGCCGGCATCCTTACCGTGCTCGGTGCCTCCGACCGGGCGCTGTCGCTGCTGGCCGACTTGCCGCTGGTGCAGCAGACCTCCCAGGGCATGTCGGAGATCAAGCTGCTGTGCCTGGCCACGGTCTTCGTCTACGCGTTTTTCACGTTCAGCTGGTGCATGCGCCAATACAACTTTGCAGCGGTGCTGGTGGGTTCGGCGCCCATGATCGGAGAGCGGCTGGTCAACGAACTGGAGCGCAAGGCATTCGCCTCGCGGGCTGCGCGGGTATTGTCGCTTGCCGCCAACCAGTTCAACCTGGGCCTGCGTTCGTATTACTTCGGCATGGCCATGTTGAGCTGGTTCATCAGCCCGTGGTTGTTCATGGCCATGAGCGTGGGGGTCGTGTTGATTCTCTACCGTCGCGAGTTCCATTCGGATGTGCTGGATGTGATGGTGTTCACGCCCACGGAAAGTGTGCCGGGTGAACCGGCCCGGGAAAGTACGGTCACGGGTAACTGAAACGTTTAATCCGTAAATTGCAGGTACAAAAAAACCCGACAGTGTCGGGTTTTTTTGTTTTAGCCAATTACTGCTTGGCAGGTTCTGCCGGAGCAGTTTCTGGCGCAGGGGTAGCTGGCGCGGCTTCCGGAGCCGGAGTAGCCGGAGCGGCTTCTTCGGCAGCCTTCTGCTCGGCTTCAGCCTGATCTTTGGCGGCTTCAGCGTTTTCCTTGGCGGCTTCGTTCATTTTATCCTGAGCTTCGCCCGCTTTCTCCTGGGCTTGCTCGGCGTGTTGCTGTGCGTCCTGGGCTTTGTCTTCGCTCGCTTTATCGCAAGCGGCCAGGCCCATGGCAGCGGCCAGCATCAGAGCAAAAGCAAAAGGTTTACGCATGGGGGTGTTTCTCCTTGGTGGAATAAGTGACTTGTTCCTTCGAGTGCAACTACGCGGAATAAGTTCCGCGAAGATTACAGATATATAACGCCCCGTTCTATATAGACTTTTTAACATTTTTATGCCGCTGCGGCAGTGCGGGTGGAAACAGCGAATGAGCGATTCAACCTTGATGGCCATGGCCGAGCGTTTTCTCTCGGCCCTTAAACATTGCCAGTTGCTGAACATGCGTGTGGCCCAGGCCGATGGCAATGGCATGACCCTGGTATTGCCCTGGTCGCCGGCCATTGTCGGCAACCCGCAAACGGGCGCGGTACATGGCGGGGCGCTGACCACGCTGATGGATACCACCTGCGGCATGGCCACCCTCTGCGTGCTGCCGCGCTTCGAGGTGTGCCCGACACTGGATCTGCGCATCGACTACATGCACCCGGCCGAAGCCGGCAAGGCCATCTACGGCCACGCCCAGTGCTACCGGGTTACCCGCGACGTGATCTTCACCCGTGGCACCGCCTACCAGGACGACCCCGACCAGCCGATCTGCCAGGTGGTGGGGACCTTCATGCGCCTGGGCCAGGAGATCAAGGGCGGTATCCGGTTCGGCAATAACCTGAAGGAGGGAGGCGCATGATTCCGTACGCGGTTCGCCAGCAACTCAACGCCGCCCACGCGGTCGGTGATTACCGGCCATTGCTGGCACTGATTCCCTACGCAGGGCTGATTGGCATCGAATGCGAGCGTCAGGGCGATGACCTTCTGTTCCGCCTCCCAGCAAACCCCGACAACATCGGCAACCCGTTGCTGCCCGCCATCCATGGTGGCGTGATTGCGGGTTTCATGGAGCTGTCCGCCGCGCTGTACCTGCTGATCTACAGCGAAAGCGCGAGTATCCCGAAGGTGATCGATTTTTCCATCGACTACCTGCGCGCTGGGCATTTTCGCGATACCTACGCCCAATGCCAGCTGTGGCGCCAGGGCCGCCGGGTGACCAATGTGGCCATTACCGCATGGCAGGGCGACAGGCAGGCGCCAATTGCCACCGCCCGTGCGCATTTCAAGATCGAGCCGGAAAAGCCCTTGAAATCATCCGGGCAGCCCCCATCTGAATGACATCCGCCATTAACGCAGGCCGAACCGGCCGCCAGGCGCCACTGCAATCAGATCGGAGTTTCGAAGACCATGACTGTGGAAACACAAAAGGAAACGCTGGGCTTCCAGACCGAGGTAAAGCAACTGCTGCACCTCATGATTCATTCGCTTTACTCGAACAAGGAAATCTTCCTGCGGGAACTGATTTCCAACGCCTCCGACGCGGTGGACAAACTGCGGTTCGAAGCCCTGGCCAAGCCAGAGTTGCTTGAAGGTGGCGATGAACTGAAAATTCGCCTGAGCTTCGACAAGGATGCCGGTACCGTTACCCTTGAGGACAACGGCATCGGCATGAGCCGCGAAGACGTCATCGCTCACCTGGGCACCATCGCCAAGTCAGGCACCGCCGACTTCATGAAGAACCTCACCGGTGACCAGAAGAAGGACTCGCACCTGATCGGTCAGTTCGGTGTGGGCTTCTACTCCGCGTTCATCGTGGCCGACAAGGTCGACGTGTACAGCCGTCGCGCCGGTCAGCCTGCTGCCGAAGGCGTGCACTGGTCGTCGAAAGGCGAGGGCGAGTTTGAAGTCGCCACCATCGACAAGCCACAGCGCGGTACCCGTATCGTCCTGCACCTGAAGCAGGAAGAGAAAGAGTTCGCCGATGGCTGGCGCCTGCGCAACGTGGTCAAGAAGTATTCCGACCACATCGCCCTGCCTATCCAGCTGCCGAAGGAGCAGGCTGCCGCCGAAGGCGAAGAGCAGCCAGCCGAAGAGTGGGAAACCGTCAACCGTGCCAGCGCCCTGTGGACCCGTCCGCGTACCGAGATCAAGGACGAGGAATACCAGGAGTTCTACAAGCACATCGGCCATGACTTCGAAAACCCGCTGGCTTGGAGCCACAACAAGGTCGAAGGCAAGCTCGAATACAACTCGCTGCTGTACGTGCCGGCCCGTGCACCGTTCGACCTGTACCAGCGCGAAGCGTCGCGCGGCCTGAAGCTGTACGTGCAGCGCGTGTTCATCATGGAACAGGCCGAATCGTTCCTGCCGCTGTACCTGCGCTTCATCAAAGGTGTGGTCGACTCCAACGACCTGTCGCTGAACGTGTCCCGCGAAATCCTGCAGAAAGACCCGATCATCGAGTCGATGAAGACCGCGCTGACCAAGCGCGTGCTGGACATGCTGGAGAAGCTCGCGAAGAACGAACCCGAGCAGTACAAGGGCTTCTGGAAAAACTTCGGCCAGGTGCTGAAGGAAGGCCCGGCCGAAGATTTCGCCAACAAGGAGAAGATCGCCGGCCTGCTGCGCTTCGCCTCTACCCACGACGACAGCGGCGAGCAGAGCGTTGCCCTGGCCGACTACCTGGCTCGCGCCAAGGAAGGCCAGGACAAGATCTACTACCTCACCGGCGAGTCGTACGCGCAGGTCAAGAACAGCCCGCACCTGGAAGTCTTCCGCAAGAAGGGCATCGAAGTGCTGCTGCTGACCGACCGTATCGACGAGTGGCTGATGAGCTACCTCAACGAGTTCGACGGCAAGGCTTTCGTCGACGTCGCCCGTGGCGACCTGGACCTGGGCAACCTGGATTCGGAAGAAGACAAGAAAGCCCAGGAAGAAGTCGCCAAGGACAAGGAAGGCCTGGTCGAGCGCCTGAAGGGCGCGCTGGGTGACAGCGTGGCCGACGTGCGCGTGTCGCACCGCCTGACCGACTCCCCGGCTATCCTGGCCATTGGCGAGCAGGACCTGGGCTTGCAGATGCGCCAGATTCTGGAAGCCAGCGGGCAGAAGGTACCGGAGTCCAAGCCAATCTTCGAGTTCAACCCAAGCCACCCGCTGATCGAGAAACTGGACAACGAGCAGAGCGAAGACCGCTTCGCCGAGCTGTCGCACATTCTGTTTGATCAGGCGGCCCTGGCGGCCGGTGACAGCTTGAAGGACCCGGCGGCCTACGTTCGTCGCCTGAACAAGCTGCTGGTAGAGCTGTCTGTTTAAGTTGATGTAAAGGAAAGCCCGCCTCGGCGGGCTTTTTTCATGGCGGGCTTTTTATCGAAAGTGCCTAAGGAGTGCTTGATGAGCAAGGTAATCGTCGAATCGCTGGTTTATCACCTGTCCGGCAAGGCTTACGAAAGCCGCCTGGTCTATGAGCCAGGGGCGCTGGGCCGCCCAGGCCTGGTGATGGCGCCGAACTGGATGGGCATTGGCGAAGGTGCCGAGCGCATCGCCAAGGAAGTGGCCGAGAAGGGTTATGTGGTGCTGATTGCCGACCTGTATGGCCAATCGGTGCGCCCGTCCAATGCCGACGAGGCCGGTGCGGCGATGATGCCGCTGAAAAACGACCGTGGCGAGTTGCGCAAGCGTATGCAGGAAGCCCTGGCGCAACTGCTGGGGCAGTCGAAGGCGCTGCTGGAGCCTGGCAAGGTTGCCACGTTCGGCTTCTGCTTCGGTGGCTGTTGTGCACTGGAGCTTGCTCGTAGTGGTGCCGACCTGCGTGCGGCGGTGTCGTTCCATGGCACCCTGGACACCCCGAAGCCTGAAGATGGCAAGCACATCAAGGGCTCGGTGCTGGTGTTGCATGGTGCATCCGACCCGTTGGTGCCGAAAGAGCAGTTGCCAGCGTTCGAGGAGGAGATGAACGCGGCCAAGGTAGACTGGCAGTTGCTGAGCTATGGCGGGGCGGTGCACTCGTTTACCGATCCGAATGCCAATGTGCCGGGCAAGATGCAGTATGACCGCCGCACCTCGGAACGGGCTTTCCGTGCGATGCACAACCTGCTGACAGAAGTGTTCCAGCGCTGATATAGCAGGGGGCGCCTTGCGCCCCATCGCCGGCAAGCCAGCTCCCACTGGTACAGCGTGCGCTGCTCTTTGTGGGAGCTGGCTTGCCGGCGATGGGCTGCACAGCAGCCCCGAAATTACCGGGGCAACTCGATCCTTGAAGTTTCCCCCGGTACCACCGGCCAATCCCCCGCAGCCCACCGTGCCCTGGCTTGCTCGATCAGTTCCGGGTCGCTTGCCACGAAATTCCAGTTCATTCGCCGCGGCCCATCCAGTGGCTCCCCGCCAATCAGTACCAACTGGCACTCTGCGTCCGCATACAGCGTCACGTCCTCGCCCTCCGGCAGCACCACCAGGCTGCAAGGCTCCACATCCTCATCGCCCAGCAGCAACTCGCCATCCAGCAGGTAAAGCGCCCGCTGCTCGTGTTCAGCTGGTATCAGCAGCGTCGTCGCCGGTTGCATCTGTACGTGCGCATAAAGGGTAGGGGAGAGCACCGGCACCGGTGACTCCAGGCAGAACCCGGTGCCAGCAATCAGGCAGATGCGTACCCCCAGGTGGTCACTCACCGGCAGGCTCGCCGCCGGGTGGTGGCTGTAGCTCGCCGGGCCTTGTTCGTGCGCGCGCGGCGAAGCCAGCCACACTTGCAAGCCGTGCAGGCGCGAACCATGGGCCAGGGCATCTGCCGGCGTACGCTCGACATGGGCCACGCCGCTGCCAGCCGTCATCCAGCTGACATCGCCGGGGAGCACCCGCTGCTCTGAGCCGAGGCTGTCCTTGTGCAGGATCGCCCCCTCGAACAGGTAGGTCAGGGTCGACAGGCCGATGTGCGGGTGCTGGCGGATGTCCATACCATGCCCCGGGGCATAGTCGGTTTCGAGCATATGGTCGAAGAACACGAACGGGCCGACGCTACGGCACTGTGCTGCCGGCAGCGGGCGCAGGATCGGCTGGCCCTCGACCGATTCGGCACGTGGGCGGATGATCAGGGGGCTGCTCATGGGGTGGGCTCCAGGCGCGGTGGAAATGCCTCAAGCATAGCGGTTTGCCTGGTGCGGCTGAACCGTATCGTTTGCCGGCCGGTCTACTGTTTCCATACCCGTAGAAGGAAGCTGCCCATGATTGCCCGAGCGCTGGCCTGCGTGTTGTTGTCTGGCTGGCTGTGCCAGGCGGCACAGGCACGCGACTACCGCTACAGCGATGCCCACCTGCACTACGTCGACTTCTTCCAGGAGAGCGAAGGCATGCCGGCGTTGCTAAAGGCCATGGATGCCGCAGGCATCGAGCAGTCGATGATTTCCGGCATACCGGTGGCCAAAAAATGGCATGAAGACGAGCCCAAGCGCCCGCGGTATTACGCCGGTGACGATGCCGATGCCTACTGGTACAGCGCCACCGATACCTACGTGGCGGCCGCCCTGCAGCAGTTGCCGATAGAGCAGCGCAAACGCTTTCATCCGTTCCTGACGGGTTTCAACCCGGTGGACAAGAACGCTGTCAGCCATATCGAGCGCATGCTCGATATGTACCCGGGGCTGTGGGAGGGAATCGGCGAGGTTTTCACCCGTCACGATGACCTGACAGCGCTGACCAGTGGCGACACGCCGCGCGCCAACAACGAAGCCATGACGCGCATTTACCATCTGGCGGCCGAGCGGGACCTGCCGGTACTGCTGCATTCCAATATCACTTCAAAACGCGAGCGTAACCCGCTGTACCTGGCAGAGATCGAAGAGCCGCTGCGCAATCACCCGCACACGCGGTTCATCTGGGCGCACGCCGGCAGCAGCATGGAGATCCACCGGCACCAGACGCAGATGGACTTTTTGCTCCCGGTGCTGACGCGGTTGCTGGAGGATTACCCGAACCTGTATGTCGACCTGTCGTGGAGTGTGCTGCAGCCCTATCTGCTGGATGACAAGGGCGTGCCGCGCAAGGCCTGGGTGGCATTGGTCGAGCGGTACCCGGAGCGGTTCATGCTGGGGTCGGATGTGGTGGGGCGCTTTGGCAGCCTGGGGGAGCAGATGCACGGGTTCAGGCCGTTTCTGGATGCATTGCCAGAACAGGTAGCCAACAAAGTGGCCCGGGAGAATTTTCTGGCAGTGTTGCCCAAGGATCAGCAATAGCCTGTGCCGGCCTCTTCGCGGGCATGCCCGCTCCCACAGGTACTGTAGAGGCTTCGGAACATGTGGGAGCGGGCGCGCCCGCGAAGAGGCCGGTACAGGCAACACAAATGAAAACGCCCCGAACCAGTCGGGGCGTTTTCGATTACCGCATCAGCGTCTTACTTGCCTTCCCAGCGCTTGAGCACCAGGGTGGCGTTGGTGCCGCCGAAGCCGAAGCTGTTGCTCATGACCGTATCGATCTTGGCGTTTTCCAAGGTTTCGCGCTGGATCGGCAGGTCGGCGACCTCCGGGTCCAGTTCGTCGATGTTGGCGGAGCCGGCGATGAAGTTGTTTTCCATCATCAGCAGGCAGTAGATCGCCTCGTGCACGCCAGCAGCGCCCAGCGAGTGACCCGACAGGCTCTTGGTCGAGCTGATCTTCGGTGCCTTGTCGCCGAATACCGCGCGAACGCCCTTGATCTCGGCAACGTCACCGACCGGGGTCGAGGTGCCGTGGGTGTTCAGGTAGTCGATCGGGGTGTCGACGGTGGACAGTGCCTGCTGCATGCAGCGGATGGCGCCTTCGCCGCTCGGGGCAACCATGTCGTAGCCATCGGAAGTCGCACCGTAGCCAACGATTTCGGCGTAGATCTTGGCGCCACGGGCCAGGGCGTGTTCCAGCTCTTCGACCACAACCATGCCGCCACCGCCAGCAATGACGAAGCCATCACGGTCGTTATCGTAGGCACGCGAGGCCAGTTCCGGGGTTTCGTTGCGCTTGGTCGACAGGGCGCCCATGGCATCGAACAGGAACGACTGGCTCCAGTGCTCTTCTTCACCGCCACCGGCGAAGACGATGTCTTGCTTGCCCCACTGGATCTGCTCCAGGGCGGTACCGATGCAGTGTGCCGAGGTGGCGCATGCCGACGAGATCGAGTAGTTCAGGCCCTTGATCTTGAACGGGGTGGCCAGGCACGCCGAAACGGTGCTGCCCATGGTGCGGGTGACACGGTATGGGCCGACGCGCTTGACGCCTTTCTCGCGCAGGGTGTCCAGCGCTTCCATCTGGTTCAGGGTCGAGGCGCCGCCGGAGCCAGCTACCAGCCCGGTACGCGGGTTGGAAACCTGCTCTTCGGTCAGGCCTGCGTCCTTGATCGCGTCCTGCATCGCCAGGTAGGCGTACGCCGCGGCGTGGCCGACGAAGCGGTATACCTTGCGGTCGATCAGTTCTTCGAGGTTGAGGTCGATGGACCCGGAAACCTGGCTGCGCAGCCCCATTTCCTTGTATTCCGGGTTGAAACGGATACCCGGACGGCTTTTACGCAGGTTTTCGGTGACGGTAGCTTTGTCATTGCCCAGGCACGATACGATGCCCAGACCAGTGATAACGACGCGGCGCATGCGAATAACCCTTAGAAATTGTCAGTGGAAGTGAACACGCCGACCCGCAGGCCTTCGGCAGTGTAGATCTCACGGCCGTCGACGCTGACCGAGCCATCGGCGATGGCCATGTTCAGCTTGCCCTTCAGGACACGCTTGATCTGAATGTTGTAGGTGACTTTCTTGGCCTCTGGCAGTACCTGGCCGAAGAATTTCACCTCGCCCGAGCCCAGGGCGCGGCCGCGGCCCGGCAGGCCTTGCCAGCCGAGGAAGAAGCCTACCAGCTGCCACATGGCATCGAGGCCCAGGCAGCCCGGCATGACCGGATCGCCTTCGAAGTGGCAGGCGAAGAACCACAGGTCCGGGTTGATATCCAGCTCGGCGACCAATTCACCTTTGCCGTACTTGCCGCCTTCTTCGCTGATATGGGTGATGCGATCGACCATCAGCATGTTCGGCGCGGGCAGTTGCGCATTACCTGGGCCGAACAGCTCACCGCGACTGCAGCGCAGCAGGTCTTCCCGAGTAAAGGCGTGTTGTTTGGTCATGCGAGCTCCTCAATAACCCCCTGCGGCAGGGGATGAATCTTCCCGGCCGGCCTGATACGCATCGCGTTCAAGACGGCAGCCTACAGGTAGACTATTGCGTTGTGGTGAAAGTCACAGTGCACCCGGTGAAAGAAGTACAGGTGTGCACTGAAACGTCTATTTTCAGGTCCGACGATGGTCCTGTCCAGTGTTTAAGACTGCCGCACTTTAGCATTTATCGCCAGTCGCGGTTGTCTGACCGGGTAACCAGCGTTCCAGCACCTGCTGCAGCTCGGTACGGCGCAAGGGTTTGCTCAGGTAGTCGTCCATGCCAGCGGCCATGCAACGCTCGCGGTCACCCTGCATCGCATTGGCCGTCAGGGCGATGATCGGTAACCCGGTGCCGTTGGGCAATTGGCGGATACGCCGGGTGGCTTCATAGCCGTCCAGGTGCGGCAGTCGACAGTCCATCAGCACGGCGGCAAAGCGCTGGCGGCTGACCAGGTCGACGGCCTCAAGTCCATCTTCGGCTGTGCATACCGCCAGGCCCAGGCTGCGCAGCATGGCTTCGATGACGCTCTGGTTGACCGGATTGTCCTCTACCAGCAGCACCTGATCACTGCCGGGCGCCGTCGTTTTCGCGTGCGTTGGCAACGTCGGCTGGCTGGGGGGAGGGCTGGCCAGGGCCAGCGGCATCTCCAGGGTAAATGTAGAACCCAGGCCTTCGCGGCTTTCACCGCGCAGCTTGCCGCCCATGCGTTCGGCCAGGGTGCGGGCGATCGACAGGCCCAGCCCGGTGCCGCCATAACGGCGGGAGATCGAGCTGTCGGCCTGCTGGAAGGCCACGAACATCATTTCAAGGCGGTCGCTATCGATCCCGATACCCGTGTCGCGCACACTGCAGGTGAGCCAGATCAACTGCCGGTCGAGCACCTGCCAGCGTGCTTCGACCTGAACCTGGCCGCGTTCGGTGAACTTCAGTGCGTTACCGACCAGGTTCAGCAGGATCTGGCGGATGCGCGTGGGGTCGCCGTTCACTTGCAACTGCTCGATGTCGGCCGGCAGTTGCAGGTGCAAGCCAAGGCCACGCTGCTGGGCACTGTGCTGGAACGACAGGACGCTGCTGGTAATCAGCTCACCCAGGTTGAAATTGATGTGTTCCAGCTGAAGCGCAGCGCGTTCGATGCGCGAGAAGTCGAGGATATCGTTGATGACTTTCAGCAAATGCCCGGTGGATTCGCTGGCCACTGCGGTGTAGTCGGCCTGTTCGGTACTTAGCTGCGTGGTTTCCAGCAGCTGCAGCATGCCCAGCACGCCATTCATCGGGGTGCGCAGCTCGTGACTCATCATCGCCAGGAAGTCCGATTTGGCTCGGTTGGCTTGTTCGGCTTCCTCGCGGGCCTGGATCAGCTCGGCAATGGCCTGCTTCTGTTCATCGCTGGCCTGCTCCAGGGCGTTGGCCAGGTTGTTGATATGGCGGGCCAGGTGGCCGAGCTCGCTATCATCGACCACGGGCAGCGGGGTGTTGTACTGGCCCTGCTGTATGGCCTTGACCGCATGGCCCATGTCGCTGATCGGCTTGGCCAGGCTCAGGGCCAGGCGGCGCGCCAGCAAGAAGGTGAACAGCAAGGCGAACAGCGCCAGGATGCCGGCCTTGATCACGATTTCCTGTTGGCGTTGGCTGAAGGCGTCATCGGACATGCCGACGATCACCCGGCCCAGGTAGTCATCGCCGATCGCGGGTGTGGCGGCCTTGCCCTGCTGCAGGAAGTCGCTGTCCAGGCGGATTTGCTGCAAGCGTATGGGCGCCTGGAACACCTCTACGCGCTGCGCGCGGTTGGCGCTTTCGTCGGACTGCTCGACGTACACAAGGATGTGGTTGCGGCTGTCCTGCACCTCGAGGAAGCGCACGTGCGGGATGCTGAGGGTGGCGCGCATCAGGCCTTCGAGCACCTCGTTGTTGCCCGAGATCACCCCGTACTCCGAGGCCGGGGCCAACTGGTTGGCGATCAGCTGCCCGGTGTGGTTCAGCTCCTGGCGCAGGTCCTGGATGCGCACGAAGGTGAAGAAGCTGATCAGCAGCAAGGTCAGCAGCAGGGCAGGGCCAAGGCTTATGATTTGCGTGCGGGTGTGGATGTCCCAGCTCAGGCCTTTGCTCATGGGGTGGGCTCTCCTTCGGCCAGGGCCTTGGCGGCGGCGGACGGATCGATCGGTTGCAGGCCCAGGGCGCGCGCCACCTGCTGGTTGCCACTGACGCCGAAACGGGCCGGATACAGGCTGCGCGGCCAGCGCCCCGGAGGCTGGTCGAGCAACTGGTCAAGTACTGCCAGCCAGTCCTCTTGGTCGCTGTAGGTACTGGCCAGTGCGCCGGCGCGAACAAAGCCGGCGTTCGGGCCGATCAGCGCCATCTGCCGGCCATAACTGCTCAGCAACAGGTTCTTCGCAGTCTTGGAGTTGTACAGGTCCGGGTCATCCAGGCCCAGCAGCACATCGCTGTTACCCAGCAGGTGCTGCAGGGGCCGGCTGTCACGCAGGTCGGGCCAGTCCTGGGCAATGATTTCCAGGCCCAGCGGGCGGGCCGCATGGCGCAGCTCTTCGAGCAGAAAACCACTGTGCTCGCCGTACAGCACACCAATGCGCTGGGCCTGTGGCAGCAGGTAGCGCGCCAGGCGCAGTTGCCGGCCCAACGGCGGGTCGCTCCACAGCAAGGTGAGAAACGCCGGGCGCGACTTTCCCAGGCGCTGTTCAGCCTGCACCCGGCTTATTCGCATGGCCAGGGCTGGCGGGCCGGCGTTTTCACCCAGGCGCCACTCCAGGGCAGCACTGTCGAGCAGAATCAGGCGCTGGTCGGTTTTGAGCTTGCCAGGGGGGGGCAGGTCGGCAGTGGTCTGGAAATGCACATGATCGTGCGGCCGACGGCTTTCGAGTGCGGCGACAAAGCTGCGGATGCCGGGCTGGTCTTGCGCGCCTACCAGCAGAATTTCGCTGGCGGACAAGGGCCCCAATGGCCACAGGCAAAGCAGCAACAGGCGCAGCACCAGGGCCATCAGAACGCCAGCTCCGCGCTGAAGCTGAGGCGGTGGCGGCTGTCGTAGCGGTTCTGAACGGTGGTGGTCGGCTCGTCGTCCAGGCGTTGTTGCCACAGCGCCGCCAGCTCCAGGTTGCTGCCCTGCACCCGAAGGCGCTTGGCCAGGCGCAGGTCCAGGCGCTCGTAGCGGTACTGGTTGAGCGCATCGTCACCGTAGTAGAACAGCGCACTCGACCAGCCATCGCCCCATTCGCGCATCCACCCGGCCGAGCCGCTGTTGCGGGCGCTGAGGCGGCGGTCGTCGGGGTTGCTGGCCCAGGCATCGACATAGGCGTAGGTCAGGCGCAGGCGGTCACGCAGGGTGGGGCGCCAGTCCAGTTGCGCCTCGCTGCCGCTGAAACGTGCCTTGTTGGCGTTGCTGGCGATGTACTGGTTGTTGCGCAGGGGCTCGCTGATCATGCCGGTGATCTCGTCGTAGAACAGCTTCACGTCCATGCTCAAATCGAGGTCGCTGAAATAGCCGTTGTAGCCCAGTTCGCGCGAGCGCATGCGCTCCTGATCGAGGTCGCCTGGGCCGCGGGTCTTGACGAAATACTCACCATGCTGTTGGCCGAACGCATTGGGGCTGAGGTTCTTGACCGTGTAGCTCCAGTTGATGTTGTTCTCGAACATGTCGGGCGAGCGCACCGCCTCGGAATACACCGCGCGCAGGCCATGGCGCGGGGTAATCAGGTAGTTGACCGCAACGCGCGGGGTCAGTGAGCTGCCCGACAGGCGCGAGTCTTCGAACATCGCCCCGCCCTGCAAGATCCAGTGCTCGTCGGCGCGCCATTCCAGCTGGCCGAACAGGCGCCAGGTCTGGTCGTCGATGCTGCCGTTGAAGTAGGTCTGCGAGTCGGCACGGTCATAGCGGTAGTTCATGCCGCTGAGCAGGCGCAGGCTGTCGGTCAGGCTCAGGGTGTCCTGGATTTCCAGGTCGTAGCGGGTTTCGCGGGTGCTCTGGTCCACATCGCCGCAGACCACGCTGCTGCCGCCCTGGTTGTTCCACTGATCCTTGATGGCATCGACCAGCGCTTGTTCTGCCGGGTTGCTGCTGGGTGGCGGGTTGTTGGCGCCGCGTGCGACCAGCTCGGCGTAATTGGGGTTCATCTGCCACAGCCGGGTCAGTTCGGGGCTGAACGACAGTGCGGCATCACACGCCCGCCAGACCTGTTGGCGGTCGAAATGCTGTGCCGAACCCTGCACATACAGGCTGTGGTCGGGATTGAAGTCGATGTTCCAGCGCACCGACCCTGCGTAGTCCTTGGCATTGACGTCGGCATTGTCGCCGCGCTGGGTAACGTAGGGGAATACCGGCTGGTAGGTATAGGGCCGCTGGTTGCTGCCTTCTTTTGCCGCCAGTTGCCACTCCAGGGTCTGGTCGACCGCCAGGTTGTGGCTGGCACTGAGGTTGAAACGGGTCAGCCGGCGGCTGTCCCGGTAGTCCTGGCCGAACTGGTCGTGGTCGAAGCCGTCGTCCTGCTGGCCCGACAACGACAGGCGCATGTCGCCGCCATCCCAGCCGAAACCGTGGCTGGCATAGAAGTCGTTGATGCCGTCCTCGCCGCGGGTCACTTTCAATCGTGTGCCATGGCTGTCGGCGGGGTTACGGGTGAGGATGTTGACCACCGCCATCAGCGCATTGGCACCGTAGCTGACCGTGTTGGGGCCGCGAAACACCTCGATGCGCTCGATGTCTTCCATGGCCAGGGGGATGTCGCTCCAGTCCACCGTGGCCAGGCCAGCCCGGTACACCGAGCGGCCATCGATCAGCACCTGCATGCGCCGCGCTTCGCTGGCGTTGCTGCCGTGGTAGTTGACCGTCGGCTGGTTGCCGGCGCCGTAGCCAATCATCATGCCCGGTACCAGGCGCAGCAGTTCGGGGATGTCGCGGGCGCCGCTGGCGCGGATCAGCTCGCTGTCGAGCACGGTCATGCTGCCCGGGACTGCCGCCGGGGATTGTTTCAGGCGCGTGGCGGTCAGAACCTGCGGCAGGTCGCTGTTGTCGATGAACAGGTCGTCGGCCATGGCCGGGCCACCGAGCAGGGCAGTCAGTATCAGCAGGCGCGGGAACGGGGGCGAGCCAGGGAACACGGGGCAGCCTTGTATCAGGATTGAAACAGGCATGGTAACTGACCTTGGCGTATTTTCCAGTGATCTGCGTCGGCTGTTCTGGCCCTTTCCTGGATGAGCCCGCTTTCACAGCGGCTGAACGCTGTGTGTACCTGTGGGGGCGGCCTTGCCCGCGAAGAGGCCAGTACTGACACTGGTTCTGTAGCAGGCGAGCCGTATAATGGCCGGGTCGCCACTTAATTTTTGGCTTTAACGGATTGGATATGACTGAACAGCAACCTGTTGCAGTTCTGGGAGGCGGCAGCTTCGGCACCGCCGTGGCGAACCTGCTGGCGGAAAACGGTGTGCCGGTGCGCCAATGGATGCGCGACACGGCGCAGGCCGAGGCCATGCGCGTCAATCGCGAGAATCCGCGCTACCTCAAGGGCATCCGCCTGCAGGATGGCGTGGAGCCGGTCAACGATCTGCTGGCCACCTTGCAGGCCAGCGAGTTGATCTTCGTCGCGCTGCCATCAAGTGCCTTGCGCAGTGTCCTGACGCCCCACGCCGAGCTGTTGCGGGGCAAGGGCCTGGTCAGCCTGACCAAGGGTATCGAGGCGCAGAGCTTCAAGCTGATGAGCCAGATCCTTGAAGAGATCGCCCCTGACGCCCGCATCGGGGTGCTGTCGGGCCCCAACCTGGCCCGCGAGATCGCCGAACATGCGCTGACCGCCACAGTGGTCGCCAGCGAGGACGAACAACTCTGCCAGCAAGTGCAGGATGTACTGCACGGGCGCACCTTCCGGGTCTACGCCAGCGCCGACCGCTTCGGCGTCGAACTGGGTGGGGCGCTGAAAAACGTCTACGCCATTATCGCTGGCATGGCCGTGGCCTTGGGCATGGGCGAGAACACCAAGAGCATGCTGATTACCCGGGCCCTGGCCGAGATGACCCGCTTTGCCGTCAGCCAGGGCGCCAACCCCATGACCTTCCTTGGCCTGGCCGGTGTCGGTGACCTGATCGTCACCTGCTCCTCGCCCAAGAGCCGCAACTACCAGGTGGGCCATGCGCTGGGCCAGGGGTTGAGCCTGGAACAGGCTGTCAGCCGCCTGGGCGAGGTGGCCGAAGGCGTCAACACCCTCAAGGTGCTCAAGGCCAAGGCGCAGGAGGTACAGGTGTACATGCCGCTGGTGGCGGGCTTGCATGCCATCCTGTTCGAAGGCCGCACACTGAACCAGGTGATCGAGCACCTGATGCGCGCCGAGCCCAAGACCGATGTCGATTTCATTTCCATCAGCGGTTTCAACTGAGCCCTTGGCGGCTCTGACACGAGCAAGGAGCAACACATGAACGATACACCCGAACGCGCCCAGCGCGAGTCGATCATCCTGCGGGTGCTGTGGATGCTGGTGTTCCTGGTGGTCTGGCAACTGGCCGAATTGCTGCTCGGCGGCCTGGTACTGGTGCAACTCATCTACCGCCTGGTGTATGGCGCGCCCAGCGCCAGCCTGATGAACTTCGGCGACAGCCTGAGCCAGTACCTGGCGCAGATCGGCCGCTATGGCAGCTTTCACACTGAGCAGAAGCCCTGGCCATTTGCCGACTGGCCAGCACCGCGTGCCCCGGAAGGCGAGGCGCCGCATGCCGTGGCACCGGCCCCGCACCCGGTGCGGGACGAGGAACCCAAGCTGTGAAGCTGTGGGTGCTGCGCCACGGTGAGGCGGAGCCGCGGGCCAATACCGACGCCGAGCGCCGCCTGACCGGCCATGGTCGCGAGCAGGTGCTGCACAGCGCTGCCCGCCTGCTTGGGCAGCCGCTGCAGGCGATTATCGCCAGCCCCTACGTGCGCGCCCAGCAAACGGCGGCGCTGGTGCATGACACGCTGGGTTTCAGGGAGCCGGTGCGTACCGTGCCCTGGTTGACGCCAGAGAGTGATGTGCAGCAGGTCATCGGCGAAATCGAGCGCCTGGGGCTGGAGCATGTACTGCTGGTCAGCCACCAGCCGCTGGTGGGGAATCTGATCGGTGCGCTGGAGCATGGTCACCAACAGCAACCAGCCGCCATGAGCACCGCCAGCCTGGCGGAGCTGGAAGGGGAGTGGCCCTTGGCTGGGCTGATGACCCTCCGAGCGATCAGCCCACCGGTGTGATTCCCCGGCAAATCGATAAGGCAACTGGCATTTTTGTCAGTTGCCGCACTTGATGGCCCCTTGCTAGCGTTGCCTCAAAGCAATCAGGCAGGGAGCAGCGGATGAGCGGTGAAATGCGGGAGCTGTTGAGTTCCCTGGACCTGCAACCCACCGTGGACAAGGTGGAGCAAGGCGTTACGCTGGACTTCGCCCAGTACAGCCTGCTGCGCGATTCGGCCGACGCCAAGCTCTACCAGTTGCTGCACAAGGTCAACCGCAACGGCAACCTGGAGCCTGCTATCAGGCAGCAAAGCGATCGGGACCTGCGCACGCTGCAGGATGCCTGCCTGCGAGTCTCCCACCTGCTACAAACCAGTTGCCTGGCCTTGCGCCGTCTGCAACTCGACTTTCAGGACCAGCGCCTGGCCCGTGAGGCGCTGGAAAGCCAGTTGGCCTACATGCAGGCCTGCTTGCGCCGGTCTTTGGCCAGCTTCGACCGCTCGGCGTGACCTGATAGCCCTCGTTGATGACCTTTCCGAATGTTGCTGAATCGCGCCCCGATGCCGACAATGAGCCATCATCTTCCGTCCGGACCAGGCGCCATGTCGCAGCAGATCTTCTTCGCTCATGCCAACGGTTTCCCTTCGGCCACGTATGGCAAGCTGTTCGCTGCCCTGGCGCCGGACTACCAGGTGCGGCACCTGGCCCAGCACGGCCACGATCCGCGCTTTCCGGTAGACGACAACTGGCAGAGCCTGGTCGATGAGCTGCTGCATCACCTGGCGCAGCAGGACCAGCCCATCTGGGGTGTCGGGCATTCGCTGGGAGGAGTGTTGCACCTGCATGCTGCCTTGCGTCGCCCCGAGTACTACCGTGGGGTGGTGATGCTCGACTCGCCGGTGCTCACCCGTGCCGACCAGTGGCTGCTGCGCACCGCCAAGCGTTTCGGTTTCATTGACCGCATTACCCCGGCCGGCCGCACGTTGGGGCGCCGCGAAGTTTTCAATGACCGCGACAGTGCCCGGGACTATTTTGCTGGCAAGTCACTGTTTCGCCATTTTGACCCCGACTGCCTCGAAGCCTATGTAGAACATGGCCTGCAGGCGATGGAGCAGGGGCTGCAACTGCGCTTCGATCCGGCCACCGAAATCAGTATCTACCGCAGCATCCCGCACACCAGCCCCGCGCCCGCACGGCAGTTGCAGGTGCCGCTGGCCATGGTGCGCGGCGAGCGCAGCAACGTCATTCGCCGTCACCACACCCTGGCGGTGCGCGGTATGCCCAAAGGCGAATACCACAGTGTGCCCGGCGGCCACATGTTCCCGCTGGAGCGCCCGACCGACACCGCCAGCCTGATCAAGGGCCTGTTCGACCGCTGGAGCCAGGCATGAGCGCGCAGGTGCAGGAAGTGCGCCTCAGCCTGGGCCATATCGAACTGGCGGCTCACCTGTTCGGCCCCGAGGACGGGCTGCCGGTAATTGCCCTGCATGGCTGGCTGGATAACGCCAACAGTTACGCCCGCCTGGCGCCGCTACTGAAGGGCCTGCGCATCGTCGCCCTGGACCTGGCCGGGCACGGTTACTCGGAACACCGTCCGCCTGGTGCCGGCTATGCCCTGGCCGACTACGCCCACGACGTGCTGCGGGTTGCCGAGCAGCTGGGTTGGCAGCGTTTCGCCCTGTTGGGCCACTCGCTGGGCGCAATCATTTCGGTACAACTGGCCGGCGCCTTGCCCGACCGGGTCAGCCACCTGGCGTTGATCGACGGCGTCATCCCGCCGACCGGTGCCGAGCAGGACGCAGGCGAGCGCTTGGGGATGGCGCTGCAAGCCCAGTTGCGGCTGGATGGCAAACGCAAGTCGGTGTACGCAACGCTGGAAGAAGGCGTGCATGCGCGGATGAAAGGCATGGTCGCGGTCAGCCGCGAGGCTGCAGAATTGCTGGCGCAACGTGGCCTGATGCCGGTACCCGGTGGCTACAGCTGGCGCAGTGACAGCCGCCTCACCCTGCCATCGCCGGTGCGCCTGAGTGAAGCCCAGGCCATGGCCCATGTGCGCCGGGTGAGTTGCCCGGCGCTGTTGGTGGTGGCCGCCGACGGCATGCTGGCGCGCCACGCCGCGTTGCTTGAGCAGCTACCCTTTGAGCAGGTGACGCTGCCCGGTGGCCATCACCTGCACCTGAATGATGAGCAGGGCGCGGCCCTTGTCGCAGACTGTATCAATCGCTTCTTTGGCTTTGCTTGACTTGCACCGGACAAGTGTCGAGGCTTGGCGGGTTGAACAGGGAGACAACCATGCAACTGCCAGACATCCTGGAGCTTCACTTCGGCGCCGCGCGCCGCCTGGTTCGCCAATGAGCGCGCCTGTTGCCATCCGTACTGCTGTCGCCGCCTGCCTGGCGCTGGCCAGCCCTTTGTTGTGGGCGGGCAGCCTGCCGGTGCCGGTGGACGCAAAGGTCGTTGACCAGCGCCCGGCCGTGGAGCAGGAGCGTGTCTACCCCATGGGCCCGCTGCGCAAGATCAGCGGCCGCCTGCGGGTCGAGAACAAGGTCGAGAGCCGCGGCCAGGTCAGCTCGGTAACCTACGAACTGCCAGTCGAACGGACTGCACGTGAAGCCTTCACCAGTGCCCGCGAAGAGCTGCAGCGTGACGGCGGTTACCCGTTGTTCTGGTGCCAGGGCCGCGATTGCGGCGAGGCCAGCCTGTGGGCCAACGATGTGTTCGCCAATGCCCGCCTCAACGGTGGCGACGAGCAGCAGGCGTTCATCTTGCTGCGCCGCTCGGCAGAAGAGGCCGACACCTTGGTCGCGCTGTACAGCGTCACCCGTGGCAACCGCCGCGCCTACCTGCATGTGGAGGAGTTCGTCGCCGGCAGCCCGCTGGGCGAGCTGCTGCCAACCGCCGCCACGGTGCTGCGCGAAATGCGTGACACCGGCAAGCTCGACTACCCTGACCTTGCTGCACCGCAAGACACCTGGGTGAACCTGCTGGCCCGCAGCCTTAACCTCGACAGCACCTTGCGCGCCAGCCTCAGTGGCGCCCAGGCCGAAGCCTGGCGCGAGGCGCTGGTCAAGGCCGGTGTGCGCAATGGCCGCCTTGAGGTCGGCAGTGCGCCTACAGACGGCCTGCACCTTGAACTGATCCGTTGAACGAGCGCCACCATGGTTAACAATGATCGCCTGCTGGTCCAGATTCTGCTGCTGGCGTTACTGGGCGCCGGCCTGTGGGTGATGGCACCGTTCATTTCGGCATTGCTGTGGGGGGCCATCCTGGCCTTTGCCAGTTGGCCGTTGATGCGCTTGCTGACCCGTGTGCTGGGCGGGCGTGAAACCCTCGCGGCAAGCCTGCTGACCACGGCCTGGATCCTGATCGTGGCACTGCCGCTGGTGTGGCTGGGGTTCAACCTGGCCGATCACATTCGCGATGCCACGGCGTTTGTACGTGACGTGCAGGTCGATGGCCTTCCCGATGCGCCGGCCTGGCTGGGTGGCATTCCATTCGTGGGCGAGCGCCTGGTCAACGGGTGGCAATCGCTGGACCAGCAAGGCGCGGCCTTGCTGGCCTCGGCCAAGCCCTACTTCGGGCAGGTGGGCAACTGGTTGCTGGCGCGCAGTGCGCAGATCGGCAGCGGTGTGCTGGAACTGACCCTGAGCCTGGTGTTCGTGTTCTTCTTCTACCGCGACGGGCCGCGTCTGGCAGCCTTCGTGTTGCGCTTGCTGCACCGGCTGATGGGCGAGCGCGCCGAGTATTACCTGGAGCTGGTAGCCGGTACCGTGCAGCGGGTGGTCAACGGGGTGATCGGCACGGCGGCGGCGCAGGCGCTGCTGGCGCTGATCGGCTTCCTGATTGCCGGGGTGCCCGGGGCGATCGTGCTGGGCCTGGTGACCTTCATGCTCAGCCTGATCCCCATGGGCCCGCCACTGGCCTGGATCCCGGCCACTGCCTGGCTGGTGTGGAAGGGCGAATACGGCATGGCGGTGTTCCTGGGTATCTGGGGCACCTTCGTCATCAGCGGCGTGGACAACGTGCTCAAGCCGTACCTGATCAGCCGTGGCGGCAACCTGCCACTGGTGATCGTGCTGCTGGGTGTATTCGGTGGCTTGCTTGCGTTTGGCTTCATTGGCCTGTTCATTGGGCCGACCTTGCTGGCGGTCGGTTACAGCCTGCTGCTGGACTGGAGCCGTAACGCCGCACAGCAGCCGCCACAGCAATAAGCCTGTAACGGGCTCTTCGCGGGCACGCCCGCTCCCACATGTACTGCACAGTCTTCATGGCCTGTGTTGTACCGGTGGATTCACCGGCGAAGAGGCCAGTACAGGCAGCCCAACAAGCTGATCTTTACGCATTCTTTATACCTCCCCCCATCCCCAGATCTCGCCCCTTTACGCCCCTCCCTAAGACAATTTCCCCAAAGCGGCCCAAGCCGTAACACGGGGAGAACCACTCATGAACATGCTCGACGGGCTGTCACTGCTGCTGGCAGTGGCCTTGGCGTTTTATCTGCTGGTGGCGCTGCTGCGCGCCGATCGCAGCTAGGGAGCGACCATGCACAGTTACGATTTCGCCTTGCTCCTGGCGTTCTTTGCCATCGTGCTGCTACCGGCACCCTGGCTCGGGCGGTTCTACTTCAAGGTCATGGAAGGCCAGCGCACCTGGCTGTCGCCACTACTCGGCCCGGTCGAGCAAGCTTGCTACCGGCTGGCGGGGGTGAACGACAGCCAGGAGCAGAACTGGCGGCAGTACACCCTGGCCCTGCTGGCCTTCAACCTGGTCGGGTTCCTGCTGCTGTTCGCCGTGCTGCTATTGCAGGGCTACCTGCCGCTCAACCCGCAGCACCTGCCAGGCCAGGAATGGTCGCTGGCGTTCAATACCGCCGTCAGTTTCGTGACCAACACCAACTGGCAGGCCTACAGCGGTGAGGCCTCGGTCAGCTATTTGAGCCAGATGCTCGGCCTGACCGTGCAGAACTTTGTCAGTGCTGCCACCGGCCTGGCCGTGCTGGTTGCGCTGTGCCGTGGCATTGCCCGGCGCAGCACCTCGACGCTGGGCAACTTCTGGGTCGACATGACCCGTGCCACCCTCTACTGCTTGCTGCCGCTGTGCTTGCTGTTGGCGCTGTTGCTGGTATGGCAGGGCGTGCCGCAGACCTTTGCCGACTATGCCCATGCGCTGACCTTGCAAGGTGCTGACCAGACCATTCCACTGGGGCCGGCTGCCAGCCAGATCGCTATCAAGCAATTGGGTACCAATGGTGGCGGCTTCTTCGGCGTCAACTCGGCGCACCCGTTCGAAAACCCCACGGCCTGGAGCAACCTGTTCGAGGTGGCTTCGATCATCCTCATTCCGGTGGCCTTGGTGTTCACCTTCGGCCACTACGTGAAGGACCTGCGCCAGAGCCGCGCCATCCTCGCCTGCATGCTTGCCCTGTTCCTGATCGGTGGCAGCACGGCGTTGTGGTCCGAGCATCAACCCAACCCGGCCCTGCAGAACCCGCAGGTGCAGCAGACCGGCCCCCTGGAGGGCAAGGAAAGCCGCTTCGGCACCACCGGTTCGGTGCTGTGGACGGTCACTACCACCGCGGCCTCGAACGGCTCGGTCAACGCCATGCACGACAGCCTGAACCCGCTGACCGGCATGGTGGCGATGGTCAACATGATGGTCGGCGAGGTGATCTTCGGCGGCGTCGGGGCTGGCCTCTACGGCATGCTGTTGTTCGTCCTGATCGCGGTGTTCCTGGCCGGGCTGATGATTGGCCGCACCCCGGAATACCTGGGCAAGAAACTCCAGGCCCGTGAGGTGCAGTTGCTGGTGGCGACCCTGCTGGTGATGCCGGTGGGCGTGCTGGTGCTTGGCGCCATTGCTGCCAGCCTGCCAGGCCCGGCGGGGGCGGTCACCAACCCTGGGGCGCATGGTTTCAGCCAGCTGCTGTACGCCTATACCTCGGGCACGGCCAACAACGGCTCGGCGTTCGCCGGTTTTGGCGCCAACACGGTGTACCACAACCTGATGATCGGCCTGGCCATGCTCATCGGCCGCTTTGGCTACATCCTGCCGATCCTGGCCTTGGCCGGCAGCCTGGCGGCGAAGAAAAGCGCGCCACAGGGGCAGAACAGCTTCCCCACCCACGGCCCGCTGTTCACCGGCCTGCTGCTGGTGACCATTTTGCTGGTCGGTGGCCTGACCTTCCTGCCGACCCTGGCCCTTGGGCCAATCGCCGAACACCTGAGCCTGGGTTTTTGAGGACCGATCATGAACATGCCCATTCCTGAAGTGAATACCCGGCACACTGCCAAGGACCAGACCCGCTTCGCCGCGCTGTGGCGCCCGGCGCTGGTGCAGGCGTTCGTCAAGCTCGACCCGCGTCAGCTCAAACGCTCGCCGGTGATGCTGGTGGTGGCCCTGACCGCAGTGCTCACCACCGTGCTGTGCTTCGCCCCCGGTAATGGCGTGAGCACGGGTGTTGCCGTGCAAATCGCACTGTGGCTGTGGTTTACCGTGCTGTTCGCCAACTTCGCCGAAGCCCTCGCCGAGGGCCGTGGCAAGGCCCGCGCCGACAGCCTCAAGGCCGGTAGCCAAGGCCTGACCGCTCAGCGTCGCCAGCGTGATGGCAGTTACGAGACGGTTGCTGCCAGCGCGCTGCGCAAGGACGACGTGGTACGCGTGGTAGCCGGCGAGATGATCCCCGGCGACGGCGAGGTGCTTGAAGGTATCGCGGCGGTCAACGAGGCCGCCATTACCGGCGAGTCTGCACCCGTGATCCGCGAGTCCGGCGGCGACCGCTCGGCGGTCACCGGCAACACCCGGTTGGTCTCCGACTGGCTGCTGATCCGTATTACCAGCAACCCAGGCGAGTCGACCCTGGACCGCATGATTGCCCTGGTCGAAGGTGCCAAGCGACAGAAGACTCCCAACGAGATCGCCCTAGACATCCTGCTGATCGGCCTGACGCTGATCTTCCTGATCGTGGTGGTGACCTTGCAGCCGTTCGCCCAATTTGTGGGGGGCAGCCTGCCGCTGATCTTCCTGGCTGCGTTGCTGGTGACGCTGATCCCCACCACCATCGGCGGGCTGCTGTCGGCCATCGGCATCGCCGGCATGGACCGGCTGGTGCGGCTGAACGTCATTGCCCGCTCGGGCCGTGCAGTGGAAGCCGCCGGTGACGTGCATACGCTGATGCTCGACAAGACCGGTACGATCACCTTCGGCAACCGCCGCTGCAGCGCGCTGCATGCAGCACCGGGCATCGCTGCCAAGGAACTGGGGGAGGGCGCCTTGCTGGCCTCGCTGGCTGACGATACTGCCGAGGGCAAGTCGATTGTCGAGTACCTGCGCCAGTTGCACGACTTCGTCGAGCCTCCCGCCGGTCAGTTCGAAGCCGTGGCCTTCAGCGCCGAAACGCGCCTGTCGGGCATCGACTACCAGCAGCACCGCTACCGCAAGGGCGCGGTAGATGCAGTGCTGGCGTTCGTCGGCATGCAACGCCTGGAAATGCCCCCGGCGCTGGCCCGCGAAGTGGAACGTATTGCCCAGAGTGGCGGCACACCACTGCTGGTGTGTATCGACAAGCGCCTGCTTGGCGTGATCCACCTCAAGGACGTGGTCAAACCCGGCATCCGCGAGCGCTTCGCCGAACTGCGCAAGCTGGGCATCCGCACGGTGATGGTGACCGGCGACAACCCGTTGACTGCCGCTGCCATCGCCGCCGAAGCGGGCGTGGATGACGTACTGGCCGAGGCCACCCCCGAGAAGAAGCTGGCGCGCATTCGCCAGGAGCAGAACGACGGTCGCCTGGTGGCCATGTGCGGCGACGGCGCCAACGACGCCCCGGCACTGGCCCAGGCCGATGTGGGCATGGCCATGAACGACGGCACCCAGGCCGCGCGCGAGGCGGCCAACATGGTCGACCTGGACAGCGATCCGACCAAGCTGCTGGATGTAGTACAGGTCGGCAAGGAGTTGCTGGTGACCCGCGGTGCGTTGACCACGTTCTCTATTGCCAACGACGTGGCCAAGTACTTCGCCATCCTGCCAGCGCTGTTTGCGGCCATCTACCCGCAGCTGGGCGTACTCAACCTGATGCACCTGGCCAGCCCACAGAGCGCGATCCTGTCGGCCATCGTGTTCAACGCGCTGATCATCATCGTGCTGATCCCGCTGGCGTTGCGTGGCGTGCGGGTGCAGGCGGCCAGTGCGGCGCACCTGTTGCGGCGCAACCTGCTGATCTACGGCCTGGGCGGCATTCTGGTGCCATTTGCCGGGATCAAGCTGATCGACCTGCTGCTCAATGCCCTGAACCTGGTCTGAGGAGGCCGCCATGAATGCTTATGTACGCCCGGCGTTGAGCCTGGCCCTGTTGATGACGCTGGTGACCGGCGCACTGTATCCGCTGGCAGTGACCGGCATCGCCCAGGTTGTTTTTCCGGACCAGGCCAATGGCAGCCTGGTGCGGGATGACCAGGGCCAGGTGCGCGGTTCGGCACTGATCGCCCAGGAATTCAAGGGTGATGGCTGGTTCCATGCACGGCCGTCGGCAGGCGCTTACGCCACGGTGGCCAGCGGTGCCAGCAACCTTTCGCCAAGCAATCCGGCGCTGGCCGAGCGGGTCAAGGGGGAGGCGGCTGCGCTGTATCAGGTGCAGCAGGGGCCGGTGCCGCAGGCGTTGCTGACCACCTCGGGCAGCGGCCTCGACCCACACCTGCCACCGGAGGCGGTTGCCTATCAGATCCCACGTGTGGCGGCGGCGCGGAAACTGCCGGTGGAGCGCTTGCAAGCCTTGCAGGAAGAGGCCACCCTCCACCCATTGATCGGCCCACCGGTGGTCAATGTACTGGCGTTGAACAAGGCCTTGGAAAAGCTCGCAATTACCAAATGAAATTGAAGCGGTAGCAGGGACCCTGTGGGAGCGGGTTCACCCGCGAATGCGATAGTGCTGCCGGCAACGCATTCGCGGGTGAACCCGCTCCCACAGTTACGGTGCTTGCCCCTGAAAAAGCAAAGGATGAAACATGAGTGATTCCGCCCGCGCAGATGCGCTGTTGGCTAACCTACCGCGCACCGGCCGGGGTCGGCTGAAGGTGTTCCTCGGCGCCGCCCCCGGCGTCGGCAAGACCTTCGCCATGCTCCAGGCCGCCCACGGCCAGCAACGTCAGGGTGTGCAGGTGCTGGCCGGGGTGGTGGAAACCCACGGCCGTGCTGAAACCGAAGCGCTGCTCGCCGGCCTTCAGCAGCAGCCGTTGCTGCGCAGCCAGTACCGTGGCGTCACCCTTGAGGAAATGGACCTCGACGGCCTGCTCAAGGCTGCGCCGGCCTTGGCTCTGGTCGACGAACTGGCCCACACCAACGCCCCCGGCAGCCGCCACGCCAAGCGCTGGCAGGACGTGCAGGAGCTGCTGGCCGCCGGCATCGACGTGTACACCACGGTCAACGTCCAGCACCTGGAAAGCCTCAACGACAAGGTGCGCGACATCACGGGGGTACAAGTGCGTGAAACCCTGCCGGACTGGGTGCTGCAGGAAGCCTTCGAACTGGTGCTGATCGACCTGCCCCCCCGTGAACTGCTCGAACGCCTGCGTGAAGGCAAGGTTTACGTGCCCGAGCAGGCGCGGGCGGCCATCGATGCTTACTTCTCGCAAACCAACCTCACCGCCTTGCGCGAACTGGCCATGCAAACTGCCGCCGCGCAGGTCGATGCCGACCTCGCCGACGGCTATCGCCAGCGTGGCCAAGAGGCCCCGGCCTTGCGCGGGCGGCTTCTGGTAGGCGTGGACGGCGACGACCAGGCCGAACGCCTGGTGCGCCATGCCAGCCGCGTGGCGCAACGCCGCCACCTGCCCTGGAGCCTGGTGCATGTGGACAACGGCCGCCTGCGCGACGAAACCGCGCGTCACCGTTTGCAGGCCGCGCAGCAGCTGGCCGAGCGCCTGGGCGGTGAGGTGGTGCTGCTAAGGGCTGGCGAAGTGGCGCGCACGTTGATCCAGCATGCCGCCGAACGGCGGGCCAGCCTGGTGCTGGTGGGGCAGTCCCGTGACCGCCTGCGTCGTCGCCTGTTCGGTGCCGGTGTGGCTGCGCGGCTGCTGCGCGAAAGCCATGGGCTGGAAATCAACGTGCTGGACCGCGACATGCAGCCGCACGCACCGCGGTCGGCGGTGCGGCGGGTGTGGGTGTGGCGCCACTACCTGCTGGCGCTGCTGGCCACGGTCATGGCGGCGGGGCTGGCCTGGGCGGTGTCGAGTGTGCTGGCGCTGCCCAACATCTCGCTGGTGTTTCTGGCTGCGGTGTTGCTGGTGGCGGTGCGCAGCAGCCTGGGGCCTGCGCTGGCGTGCGCCGCGTTATCGTTCCTGACTTACGATTTTCTGTTCATTCCACCCAATTTCTCGTTCAGCATCCAGCGCGAAGAAGACGTGCTGACCTTGGTGTTCTTCCTGCTGATGGCCGCGCTTACCGGCAACCTCGCCGCGCGCCAGCGCCGCCAGTTGCAGGCGCTGCGCGAAACCCAGGCGCAGACCAGCCAGTTGCTTGACCTGTCGCGCCGACTGACCGTGGCCACCGACCGCCAGGCCGTGTTCAATGCCGCCGGCCAGCATCTGGACGGCTGGCAAGACATGCAGGTGTGCCTGCTGGAGCGCAACGCTGAAGGCCAGCTGCAGGTGGCCAGCGGCGAAGCCCACGCCTTCAGCGACACCGAACGGGCTGCCGCCGATTGGGCCTGGCAGCACGGCCAGGCCGCTGGCCATGGCAGCGACACCTTGCCCAATGGCCGCTGGTGGTGGTGGCCGCTGGCGGTGGACGAACAGCCTTTGGCACTGCTGGGTGTGCGCCCGCGCAACGGGCAGCCGCTCAACGACCCACGCCGGCGTCTGCTGACGGCCTTGGGCCAGCCACTGGCTCAGGCCCTGGCCCGCGCCCGTCTGGCCGAGCAGTTGGAGGCTGCGCGCCTGCATGGCGAAACCGAGCAGCTGCGCAGCGCCTTGCTAGCGTCCGTCTCCCACGACCTGCGCACGCCGTTGACCGCCATGCGCGGCAGTATCGACAGCCTGCTGGCGTTGGGCGAAGCGATCCCGCCTGAAGACCGCCGCGAGCTGTTGGAGGGCACCCGCAACGAGGCCGAACGCCTCGACCGCTATATCCAGAACCTGCTGGACATGACCCGCCTGGGCCATGGTGGCCTCAAGCTTGCCCGCGACTGGGTAGCCCCGGGCGACATCGTTGGCAGTGCGCTGAACCGCCTGCGCGTCGTGCTGGCGCCGCTGCGGGTGCACACCGACGTACCGGCCGAGCTGCCGTTGCTGTTCGTGCATGCGGCGCTGATCGAACAGGCGCTGGTCAACGTGCTGGAAAACGCCGCACGCTTCTCCCCGGCCAATGGTCGGCTGGAGCTGCAAGTGGCCGTGCATGAAGACCAGTTGCGCTTTACCGTCAGCGATCAGGGCCCGGGCATTCCAGTCGCCGACCGCGAGAAGATTTTCGACATGTTCTATACCGCTGCCCGTGGTGACCGCGGCGGGCAGGGCACAGGCCTGGGCCTGGCAATCTGCCAGGGCATGATCGGCGCCCATGGCGGGCAGATTCTGGTGGGCGAAGGCATTGATGGCCAGGGCACCGGCATCACTTTATGCTTGCCGCTACCCCCTCAACCTGAAGCCGAAAGCGAAACCCCATGAGCCAGTCCGCCACCCTGTTGGTCATCGACGATGAACCGCAGATCCGCAAGTTCCTGCGCATCAGCCTGGCCTCGCAGGGCTACAAGGTGCTCGAAGCCGCTACCGGCCAGGAAGGGCTGGCCCAGGCTGCACTGGGCAGGCCGGACCTGGTGGTGCTCGACCTGGGCCTGCCGGACATGGACGGCCAGCAGGTGCTGCGTGAACTGCGCGAATGGAGCGCGGTGCCGGTGATGGTGCTGTCGGTGCGCGCCAGTGAAGTGCAGAAGGTGGATGCGCTGGACGGCGGGGCCAATGACTACGTGACCAAGCCTTTTGGCATCCAGGAATTTCTGGCGCGGGTGCGGGCCTTGCTACGCCAGGTGCCACAGGCCGGGGGCTCGGAAGTGGCAGCCAGCTTTGGGCCACTGACCGTGGATTTTGCCTTTCGCCGGGTGACCCTGGACGGTGTGGAGGTGGCGTTGACGCGCAAGGAGTATGCCTTGCTGGCGCTATTGGCCGGGCACCCAGGGCGGGTGATTACCCAGCAGCAACTGCTCAAGGATGTCTGGGGGCCTACCCATGTAGAGAATACCCACTACCTTCGGATCGTGGTCGGGCATCTGCGGCAGAAGCTGGGCGATGACCCCACGGCGCCACGGTTCATCATCACCGAGGCAGGGGTGGGGTACAGATTGGTGGCGCCGATAGCCTGACCCGCTTCCACAGCAACGAGCTCATTGCCCCTGTTCTATACGTGACAGCGCAGCCTAAAGGCCTGGGCAATCTCCAAAAGGGCAGCGACGCCTGGAACGGGCTTCACGCCCTGGGTGGCTCCTTCTCGAACAGCTGGCGCATTACCTCCAGGTAGCGTCGAGCGCCCAGGCCCAACGGGCGCGATTTGATCCAGATGATGTCCACCCACAGGCGCAGGCGGCTGGCCATGTTGTCAAAGCGCACCTCGGCCAGTGCACCGGAAGCAATCAGCGGTTCAACCAGCGGCTGCGGCAGATAGGCCCAGCCCAGCCCGGACTGCACCAGGTCCAGCGTGGCCAGGTAGCTGTCGGTCAGCCAGATGCGCCGCGACAGCACCATGCGCGGGTCCGACCCGGTGGCCTTGCCCGAGGCCACGATGATCTGCCGTTGTTCGGCAAAGGCCTCTTCAGGCAGTGGCGTGCCGCTGTTCTGCCCGGCCGGATGGCGCGGTGAGGCGACGGCCACCAGCAGTTGGCTGCCGGCTTCGAGGAACGACTCACGTTCGTCGATGCCGGGCCGTTCGAACACCAGTGCCAGTTGCACACTGCCGTCATGCAACAGGCGAATGGCTTCGGTCTGGGTGGCGGAGCGCACTTCGATTTCCAGGCTGGGAAATTCCTGGGCGAGGGTTTCCAGTGGCTGGCTCCAGCGGCCAGTCTGTAGCTCGGGCGCCACGGCGATGGTCAGGCGTTTTTCCAGGCCCTTGTGCAGTTGCAGGGCCTGGGCATCCAGCAGGTTGAGCTGGCAGATCACCTGCCTGGCCTGGGGCTCAAGCGCCAGGGCGGCGCTGGTGGGCAAGGCTTTGCGCGTGGCCCGGTCGAACAGCGGCAGGTCCAGCTCCGCTTCCAGTTGGGCGATTGCCATGCTTACGGCCGAAGGCACGCGGCCCAGCTTGCGCGCGGCGGCGGAGAACGAGCCGGCATCCAGCACCGCGAGGAAAATTGCCAAGGAGTCGCTGGTAAAGGCCATTGTCAGCAAACCTGATGATGATCATCTTTTATTGCTAGAAATTATGAACACTAATGCGCGTACAGGACAGTCCCCCCCCGATGGAGAAGAGCGTGCATAGACCAACCGCGTGGCATGTCACTCACTGGAGTACAGACCCGTTCAGCCTCGGTGCCTACAGCGCGCTGTTGCCTGGAGGGACGCCGCAGCATCGAAGTGACCTGGGCCAGGTGCTGCATGAGCGTTTGGTCATCGCCGGGGAAGCCTGTGACGCCAGCGCCCCGGCAATGACTCATGGCGCCTGGAATGACGGGCTGCGTGCCGCCGAGGCAGCCTTGAGTGCCGGCGCGCGAAGGGTGATCGTGATCGGCGCGGGCTGTGCAGGCCTGGCTGCAGCACAACGCCTGCGGGCGCAGGGTATCGATTGCACTGTGCTGGAGGCACGGGGGCGAACAGGTGGCCGCACGCATTCTGTCGGCCTGGGCGGGATAAAGGCGGATGAAGGCGCTGCATGGCTGCAGCATTTCGCTGAGAACCCATTGGCCACCGTTGCGCAGCAGCACGGCTTGGCTTGCGTCGAGACCGACTTCAGCCGCCCGCTTGCAGCTGCAAGGGGCGGGGTACTGCCCGATGTCGACGGCGCCTGGGCTGCCTTGACCAAAAGTATCGACCGGCGGCAGCCCTTGTCTGAGGCGATCAACCGCTACTTGGCCACACTCGACCCTGCGCGCAGGCGCGCCACACAGTTTGCCATCGACGCCAATCTTGTCCTGGAAGCGTGTTTGCCAGTGGAGCAACTGTCGCTCAGTGCGCTGGACGAAGAGGGTGTCGGGCATGGCGATAGCATGCTGCCAGGCGGCTACAGCGAGCTTGTCGACTTGCTGGCAAAGGACCTGGATATCCACCTGAACACTCCGGTAACCCACATCGACTGGTCGAGCGCGCGCGTCAAGGTGAATGAAGAGGTGTGCGATTTCTGCATTTGCACTGTCCCTGTGGGGGCGTTGAAGATGTTGCACTTCACCCCGGCGTTACCTGAAACACAGCAACAAGCGCTGGTACATCTGGGCATGGGCAAGCTGGAGAAGGTGATTCTGCAGTTCGATGAGCGCTGGTGGCCGTGTTCACCCTCCGGCTACCTGCGCTGGTATGACGTGCCTGCCAGTTGGGGTGAGTGGCTGGACCTGACTGATGCCGTAGGCAAGCCCACCATTGCCGGGCTGATTGCCGCCGATGCGATCGAGCGCCAGTTCAGCGGGCGCACGGATGAACAGATCGCCATGGCAGCAACGGGGGCATTGCAGGCGTGGGCCGCAGCCATCGGGCCCACGCCGTGATACTTACAGCCCTTCGCCTAGCACTCGGTCAATGCAGTCGACAAAGTAGTCCACGCTCGCCCGGGTGGTGCACATCGGTGGCTTGATCTTGAGGATATTCAGGTAGTCCCCGGTCGGCTGCATGAAGATGCCCAGGTCACGCAGGCGATTGCACAACGTCATGGTCTCTTCGGTGGCCGGCTCCAGGGTTGCGCGGTCGCGAACCAGCTCCAGCCCCAGGTAGAAGCCCGAGCCATGTGCCGCCCCGGCCAGTGGGTGCTTGTCGACCAGCGCCTGCAGGCGGGCCTTGAAGTAGCGCCCGGTGTCGCGGGCGTTGTCCCACAGGCCTTCTTCCTGCATCACGTCCAGCACCGCCATACCGATGCGGCAGCTGACCGGGCTGCCACCGGCCGAGGAGAAGAAGTAACCCTCGGCCTCCAGCGCCTCGGCGATTTCGCGGCGGGTGATGACCACGCCCAGCGGCTGGCCGTTGCCCATGCCCTTGGCCATGGTGATGATGTCGGGCACCACGCCCTGCTCCTCGAAACCCCAGAAGTATTCGCCCAGGCGGCCATAACCCACCTGCACTTCGTCGGCGATGCATACCCCGCCACGGGCGCGGACCTTGGCATAGGCATCGCTCAGGTAGCCGGCCGGCAACGAGATGCCGCCGGCATTACCGTACACCGGCTCGCAGATGATGCCCGCCAGCTGGCGGCCACGGGCATCCAGGTCAGCCAGTTTGGCGTCGACGTCCTGCAGGTAGTCCGCGGCGCTGTCGGCACCGCGGAAACGCCCGCGGAAGGTGTTCGGTGCCTCGACCGGGTGCACCCAGTCCGGGCGGGTTTCCAGGGCTTGCGGGTTGTCGGCGATGGACGTGGAGATGGCATCGGTGGCCACCGACCAGCCGTGGTAGGCCTCCAGCACGCTGAGCAGGTCACGCCCGCCGCTGTAGGCCCAGGCCAGGCGAATCGCCAGGTCGTTGGCTTCTGTGCCGCTGTTGACCATGAACACCCGGTCGAAACCTTCGGGTGCCAGTGCCAGCAGGCGCTCGGAGAACTCGGTGATGGCGGCGTAGTGGAAGCGCGAGTTGGTGTTCAGCAGCGACCACTGCCGCGCCGACTCGGCGACCATGCGAGGGTGGCCATGCCCTAGCACCGCGACGTTGTTGAGCATGTCCAGGTATGAACGGCCCTGCATGTCGATCAGGTAGTTGCGCCAGCCGCGTTCGATGTGTGGCGGCTGCGCGTAGTAGTGCTTCTGCGAACGGGCGAAGCTGGCGTCGCGGCGGGCCAGCAGGGCTTGCGGATCGGGTAGCGGCTGGGCATCGCAATCGAAGCCCAGCAGCGCGGCTGGCGACGGGCACAGGGCCAGCCAGGCGGCAGCGTGTGACGGGGTGGCGAAGAATGGCGGCTGGATGCCGTCGTCCAGGCACACCTGTATGCTGAGGAAACCACAGCTGTTGCCCAGGGACTGGCCTTTTTCCACGGCTTGGCCGTCTGCCGGTGCGTTTTCCAGGCCGTGCAGCCACAAAGCCCAATGCGCGGTGCGCAGGCAGCCACGGCCGTCGCCGTGTCGCTGCCAGGTGCCGGGTGCTGGCGCTTGCACCAGGGTACCGTTGGGCAGGTGCAGCTCAACGCCGAGGGCGCAGGTGGCGGGCTCTTCGGGGCGGTCGATGTGGGTTTGCGACAGGCGATATTGCCCGTGCAGGCTGCAGGCCGGAGCGGCCTGCGAAGCCAGCAGACGCTGGTCGAAACCGGGCTGCTCCCAGTTGCCGGCCTCGCAGTGTGTGCTGAGTACCCCCATGTCCACCCGTGTTACCGCCTGCCTGGCCAGCTCGGGGAGCAGGGGTGCGCAACCGTTGAAGTCCGGCGCCTTGGGTTGCAGGCCCGCAGCCTGCAGGATGGCCGCCTCCATCAGGGCGATGGGCACGGCGGTGGCAGTGTTGAAAATTTCCCATTCGTGGGCAATGTTGTCGCGGGTGTACTGGTTGCCCGGGTCGACGGCGAGCTGCTTTTCACTGCTCAGCACCAGTACGGCAGCGCGGTTCAGCACCAATGGCCACAGCGCGCGCAGTTCGGCCTCGGTCAACGGGTTGAGCGCCTGGTAGGCCCGCACGGCTGGCAGGATGCGCAGTGGGTCGCCCTCGGCGTGGTGCAACAGCGCAGCGCAGGTTACCGACAGGTCGGCGATGCGCCAGGTGCGCAGCAGGTCGCCGAAATCGATCACGCCTTGCAGTTGCCACTGGCGCTGGGCATCACGGGCCCACACGGTGTTGTCGTCGGTGATGTCCAGGTGCACGGCCTGGCTTGGCAAATCATCAACCAGCGGCATCAGGCGCTCTCGGGCCTGGCGGGTGGCGTGTTCGATGCGGGCGCGCTGCCCGCTGTGCTGCAGTACCGGCAGCAGATGATCGATCAACGCCTGGGCATGCTGCGGGTCCCATTGCAGGGTGCGCGCAAGGCCTGGGTGGTCGAAGCCGGCCAGGGCCTTGTCCAGCTTCGCACAGAGCCCGCCCAGCTCAGCCATCAGGTGTGGCTCCATGTGCTTGAGACGGGTCAGCGGCTGCCCTTCGATGTAATCGAGCAGCCGCAGGCGCAGTGGTTGTTCGTCGATGTCCAGTTCCAGCAACCCCATGCCGTTGTGGGCCAAGCGTACGGCGGGTACCGGCAAACCCTGCTCGCGCAGGAAGGCCAAGGCGGCGTGCTGCGCTTCAAGTTCCAGCTGGGCATAGCTGCCATGGCAGGCCTTCATCACATAGCCACCCTGGGGCGTGGTCACGCGAAAGTTCAGGTCTTGCTGGCTGCCCAGTACCGAAAGGTTGCCGGCAACGCCGTAGTGGGCCTGAAGCACGGCGTGGGCGTGGGTTTCGCTCAGCGTTGGGCTGGGCCGGCCAGAGCGCTGTATCAGCGTGGCCAGGGCAGGGGAAGCGGGCGGGTTTTGTGGGCTGGACATGGCTCTACCGTTGGTACTTGGGGTTGACGGTGAAGAATTTATGCCCGAATCGATTGATGATGGAAGACGATTGTTGTCAGAAAAATTGATCACTGCCCTTGATTTCTGGTTGCGAGGCGAAGAGCGGGGTAACCCAGAAAAATTTTCTGGGTGTTCGGGGCTGCATCGTTATTGCTTGCCGGCTAATCGCCTTGCTCCCCAGAAAGCCACTGCTGAGAGTACTCACAGGAGGAACTTGAATCCTGAAAGCAATTTCACTGTCTCGGGAAGCTTCTGCTGAAGCAGCCTGTCGAGATACTGCTGCACGCTATGAGGTGGGTTCTTCAACGATATTCGCTGGCGCTGGGCAGCTTCGAGGACTGCTGCCTTGTCCAGGTCCCACAGGTCAGCGATGAAGTCGTCCGGATGCAAGGGTTCAATATCGAAGACCCCGAGAACCGACTTGGGAAAATCCTTCAAATTGAAGGTGACGATGACCGAGGCGTTGCACTTTATTGCTGCTGCGAGGACATGTCGATCATCCTCATCTGGCAAGTCCAGTCCTTCGACCGGTGAATCGTAGTCAGTGACGAGTGCATCTGGTACCGCAGCATCCATCAGCGATGACGTGCGATCCACATGTTCAGGCGTAAGGTCAGGTCGGTTGAGTAGCAGATTGCGCTTCCACTCGTCATGAATGCCCGCTGACCAGCGTGCCCGGTAAATACCCGTCAGCGCCAGGTTCATCAGGAAATCACGCAGGGGAGCAGGGTAAAGTACGTTCGCGTCGTATATGGCCGTGAAGGGCGAGTGCTTCATTCGTACCCCATCTTCAATTCCTGAGCTTGGGCTGCCAGCGCATCCATTGCAGCGCGGCTCACCCCGTCACGTTGGTCCTTGTAGGCAACCAGGTCGGAGAATCTGACACGCCGATGGCGGCCCGTCTTGGTGTGCGGAATCACCGCTTCGTCGAGCAGCTTTACCAAGTGCGGCCGGGAGACGTTAAGCAGGTCTGCTGCTTCCTGGGTCGTCAGTTCGGCGTGGATTGGGACGACTTTGACCGAGTTCCCCAACGCCAGCTCGCTGAGAATCTCGCCGAACAGGCGTAGGGCGAAAGTAGGCACTTCAACAACCTGGCGCTGATTTTCCTCGTTGAGCAGTTCGATCCGTTGGGTATCTGATTTTGTCGAGAGGAACGCCGCTAGCGTGCGGCTTGACTCGACAGACACGGCAATTTCTTTTTCATCAGGAAGAACATTGCGAGAGAGGTTGGCGGTTGTCATGAGCATCTCCAGAGCGGTATCGATTGCGGGGCTGTGGCGACGATGCAACAGCCTGAGTTCGAGTTATATTCGAAATATTCGAAAATCGCAATAAACGAAACGACCGGTTGAATGGAGGGTTGCTCGGAGGAGTGGATGACGTTCGATGGGGGACAGCCAACGGGTCCCCGGCAACCTCATCCTCAGCGCATCATGCCCAGCTCGGCGTCATCCATTAGTGCCTTGGCCATGGCGCTCAGATAATGCGCAGCCCAGATCATCATCGGCTTTTCATCCATCAAACCGGTAATAGGCAGCTCGCAAACATAACCCATCAATTCCGAAGACTGCTCGCGGGCGTCCCTGCAGGGGATGCCTGGCTCGATGCGGAACAGTGGGTGGGTGCCGTTTTCGCCTTGTTAGGAGGTGGTTTTGCCGACGGTGAACTGGGTGTCTTCTGTTGTCATTGTTCAATCCCCTGAAAAATCTCTAGTGCCTGCGCCGGCCCTTTCGCGGGCATGCCCGCGAAAGGGCCGGCCTTTGCAGCACGTTGATCAGCCTTAGGGCGAAGTTCTGGGCTCAGCGGGTATCTGTACCTTGATCAATGCCGACTCAAGCAAAACCCGCAGCGCCTCCAGCTCATGCATCGAGGTCATCACCAGGATCGAAGCCGGGGATTTTGGCCGAAGCAGCAGCCCCCCAAAGCTAACCAACGGCATTCACCTCTAAAAACGCCGCCTCCAGCAACTGCCGTGTATACGGATGCTGCGGCGCATGGAAGATCGCCTGCGCATCCCCTTGCTCCACCACCTGCCCATGCTTGATCACCATCAACTGGTGACTCAGCGCCTTGACCACCGCCAGGTCATGGCTGATGAACAGGTACGTCAGGTTGTACTTTTGCTGCAGGTTACGCAGCAATTCCACCACTTGCCGCTGTACGGTGCGGTCCAACGCGGACGTAGGTTCGTCCAGCAGGATCAGTGCGGGCTTCAGCACCAGCGCCCGGGCAATGGCGATGCGCTGGCGTTGCCCGCCGGAAAACTCATGGGGGTAGCGATGGCGCGTGCGCGGGTCCAGGCCTACTTCCTCCAGGGCCGCGATAATCGCCGCTTCCTGTTCCTGCGCGGTGCCAATGCCGTGAATGCGCAGCCCTTCACCCACAATGTCCGCCACGCACATGCGCGGGCTCAGGCTGCCAAACGGGTCCTGGAACACCACCTGCATTTCCCGCCGCAGCGGCCGTACGGCCTTCTGGTTCAGCCCTTGCAGGTTCTGCCCATGGAAGCGGATGCCGCCCTGGCTGGAAATCAGCCGCAGGATCGCCAGGCCGAGCGTCGACTTGCCCGACCCGGACTCCCCGACAATCCCCAGCGTCTGCCCTTGCGGCAAGCTGAAGTTGACCCCGTCCACGGCCTTTACATGGTCAACCGTGCGCCGCAGCAGCCCCTTCTTGATCGGGAACCACACCTTGAGGTCATCCACCTCCAGCAGCGGCGAGCCCACCGGGTTGTGCGCCGGCAGCCCGCTGGGCTCGGCATTTATGAGCATTTGGGTGTAGTGGTGCTGTGGCGAGCTGAACAGCGTGGCGCATTCGGCTTGCTCTACAATTTGCCCGCGCTGCATCACGCACACGCGGTGGGCGATGCGACGCACCAGGTTCAGGTCATGGCTGATCAGCAGCAGCGCCATGCCCAAGCGCGCCTGCAGTTCCTTGAGCAGGTCGAGAATCTTCAGCTGCACGGTCACGTCCAGCGCCGTGGTCGGTTCATCTGCAATCAGCAGTTCCGGCTCGTTGGCCAGTGCCATGGCGATCATTACCCGTTGGCGCTGCCCGCCCGACAGTTCGTGGGGCAGGGCCTTCAAGCGTTTGTGCGGCTCGGGAATGCCGACCAGGTCCAGCAGCTCCAGGGTACGTGCGGTCGCTTCCTTGCCGGTCAGGCCCTTGTGCAGCAGAAGGATTTCGTTGATCTGCTTCTCGATGCAGTGCAGCGGGTTGAGCGAGGTCATCGGCTCCTGGAAGATCATCGCAATGCGGTTGCCGCGAATGCGCTGCAGGGTCTTCTCGTTCTGCTGCAGCAGGTCCTTGCCTTCGTAGCGGATGCTGCCGCTGGGGTGGCTGGCCAGGGGGTAGGGCAGCAGGCGCAGGATCGAGTGCGCGGTGACCGATTTGCCCGAGCCACTTTCGCCCACCAGCGCCAGCGTCTCGCCTTTGCGGATGTCAAAGCTGATGCCATCCACCACCCGGTTGACCTGGTCCCCGGTCACGAACTCCACGGCCAGGTCCCGCACTTCGATCAGGTTCTGTTCACTCATGTCACTTCCTCGGGTCGAAGGCATCGCGGGCGGATTCGCCGATGAACACCAGCAGGCTCAGCATCAGCGCCAGCACGGCGAAAGCGCTGATGCCCAGCCACGGCGCTTGCAAGTTGGACTTGCCCTGCGCCACCAGCTCGCCCAGCGATGGCGAACCGGCAGGCAGGCCGAAGCCGAGAAAGTCCAGGGCGGTGAGGGTGCCGATCGCGCCGGTGAGAATGAATGGCATGAAGGTCATGGTCGAGATCATGGCGTTGGGCAGGATGTGCCGGTACATGATCGCACCGTTGCGCATGCCCAACGCACGGGCGGCGCGCACGTATTCCAGGTTACGCCCACGCAGGAATTCGGCGCGTACCACGTCCACCAGGCTCATCCACGAGAACAGCAGCATGATACCCAGCAGCCACCAGAAGTTGGGCTGCACGAAGCTGGCCAGGATGATCAGCAGGTACAGCACCGGCAGGCCCGACCAGATTTCCAGAAAGCGCTGCCCGGCCAGGTCGACCCAGCCGCCATAGAAACCTTGCAAGGCACCGGCGATGACGCCGACGATGGAGCTGGCCACGGTCAGGGTAAGGGCGAAGAGTACCGAAATGCGGAAGCCGTAGATCACCCGCGCCAGCACGTCGCGGCCCTGGTCGTCGGTGCCCAGCCAGTTGTCCGTGGAGGGTGGCGCCGGGGCGGGCACGCGCAGGTCGTAATTGATGCTCTGGTAGCTGAACGGGATTGGCGGCCACAGCACAAAGCTGTCTTTCTTGGCCAGCAGTTCGCGGATGTACGGGCTCTTGTAGTTGGCCTCCAGCGGGAATTCGCCGCCGAAGGTGGTTTCCGGGTAGCGCTTGAACGCCGGGAAGTACCATTCGCCGTCGTAACGCACGGCAACGGGCTTGTCGTTGGCGATCAGCTCCGCGCCGAGGCTCAGGCCGAACAGGATCAGGAACAGCCACAGCGACCACCAGCCACGGCGGTTGGCCTTGAAGCGCTCGAAGCGCCGGCGGTTGAGGGGGGACAAGGCCATGTCAGTGCTCCCGGCTCGCGAAGTCGATGCGTGGATCGACCAGGGTGTAGGTCAGGTCGCCGATCAGTTTCACCACCAGCCCCAGCAGGGTGAAGATGAACAGGGTGCCGAAGACCACCGGGTAGTCGCGGTTGATAGCCGCTTCGAAACTCATCAGGCCCAGGCCGTCAAGGCTGAAGATGACCTCGATCAGCAAGGATCCTGTGAAGAAGATGCCGATGAACGCCGACGGGAAGCCGGCTATCACCAGCAGCATGGCGTTGCGGAACACGTGGCCGTAAAGCACCCGTGGCCGGCTGAGGCCCTTGGCCTTGGCGGTGACCACATATTGCTTGTTGATCTCGTCGAGGAAGCTGTTCTTGGTCAGCAGGGTCATGGTGGCGAAGTTGCCGATGACCAGCGCGGTGATCGGCAGTACCAGGTGCCAGAAGTAGTCCAGCACCTTGCCGGTGGTGCTCAGCTCGTCGAAGTTGTTGGAGGTGAGGCCACGCAGCGGGAACCAGTCGAAGTAGCTGCCTCCGGCGAACAGCACGATCAACAGGATGGCGAACAGGAACGCCGGGATGGCGTAGCCGACAATGATCGCCGAGCTGGTCCACACGTCGAAGTGGCTGCCGTGGCGCACCGCCTTGGCGATCCCCAGCGGGATCGACACCAGGTACATGATCAGCGTGCTCCACAGCCCCAGCGAGATCGACACCGGCATCTTCTCGACAATCAGGTCGATCACCTTGGCATCGCGGAAGAAGCTGTCGCCGAAGTCCAGCTGGGCGTAGTTCTTGATCATGATCCACAGGCGTTCGGGCGGCGACTTGTCGAAGCCGTACATGCGCTCGATTTCGGCGATCAGCGCCGGGTCCAGGCCCTGGGCGCCGCGGTAGTTGGAGCCGGCCACCGAAACCTCGGCGCCGCCACCGGCAATGCGGCTGGTGGCGCCCTCGAAGCCTTCGAGCTTGGCGATCATCTGCTCTACCGGGCCACCGGGGGCGGCCTGGACGATGATGAAGTTGATGACAAGGATACCGAACAGGGTCGGGATGATCAGCAGCAGGCGCCGCAGGATATAGGCCAGCATGTTAGTTGGCCTCGTCCGCAGGGGCGTCGTTCACCGCCGGGGTTACCCCGGGCTTGATCCACCAGGTGTCGATGCCGATGTCGTACTTGGGCGACACTTTCGGGTGGCCGATGTGGTTCCAGTAGGCCACGCGCCAGGTCTTGATGTGCCAGTTGGGGATCACGTAGTAGCCCCATAGCAACACGCGGTCGAGGGCGCGGCAGTGGTCGATCAGGCTCTGGCGAGAGTCGGCGTTGATCAGCTCTTCCACCAACTGGTCGATGGCCGGGTCGCGCAGGCCGATGAAGTTGCGGCTGCCGGGGTTGTCGGCGGCGGCACTGGACCAGAATTCGCGCTGCTCGTTGCCCGGCGAGTTGGACTGCGGGTAGCCGCCGACGATCATGTCGTAGTCCCGTGAACGCAGGCGGGTGATGTACTGGGAAACGTCGACCCGGCGGATGCTCAGGTCGATGCCCAGGTCGGCGAGGTTGCGCTTGAACGGCAGCAGAATGCGTTCGAACTCGGTCTGCGCCAGCAGGAACTCGATGCTTACCGGCTTGCCTTGGGCGTCGACCATCTTGTCGTCGACGATTTTCCAGCCGGCTTCCTGCAGCAGCTTGTAGGCCTGGCGCTGCTGCTCGCGGATCATCCCGCTGCCGTCGCTGACAGGGTTCTTGAAGGCCTCGGAGAATACCTGGTCAGGGACTTTGCCACGCAGCGGCTCGAGGATTTTCAGCTCGTTGGGGCTGGGCAGGCCGTGAGCGGCCATTTCCGAGTTGTCGAAGTAGCTGCCGGTGCGGGTGTAGGCACCGTTGAACAGCTGCTTGTTGGTCCACTCATAGTCCAGCAGCAGGCTCAGCGCCTGGCGCACACGCACGTCCTGGAACACCGGGCGGCGGATGTTGAAGATGAAACCCTGCATGCCGGTGGGGTTGCCGTTGGGCAGCTCTTCCTTGATCAGGCGGCCTTCCCGCACGGCGGGCACGTTGTAGGCGGTGGCCCAGTTCTTCGCGCTGACTTCCAGCGCATAGTCGAACGCCCCGGCCTTGAGCGCCTCCAGGGCAACGGTGGTGTCACGGTAGGAGTCGAAGGTCATGGCATCGAAGTTATAGAACCCGCGATTGATCGGCAGGTCCTTGGCCCAGTAGTCCTTGACCCGCTCGTAGCGCACCGAGCGCCCGGCCTTGACCTCGGCAACCTTGTACGGGCCGCTGCCCAAGGGGATTTCCAGGTTGCCGCGGTTGAAGTCGCGGTTTGCGTACCAGTGCTTGGGCAGTACGGGCAACTGGCCGAGAATCAGCGGCAGCTCGCGGTTGCCCTTGTGCTTGAACCTGAACAGCACCTTCAGCGGGTCTTCGGCGACCACTTCGGCGACGTCGGCGTAGTACTGGCGGTACAGCGGCGCACCGTCCTTGATCAGGGCATTGAAGGTGAACACCACGTCTTCGGCACGCATCGGTTGGCCGTCGTGGAAGCGGGCTTCGGGGCGCAGGTAGAAGCGCACCCAGCTGTTGTCCGGGGCTTTCTCGATTTTGCCGGCCACCAGACCGTACTCGGTGAACGGCTCGTCCTGGCTCTGGCGCATCAGGGTGTCGTAGATGCTGCCGATGTTCTCGGCCGACACGCCTTTGTTGATGAACGGGTTGAGGCTGTCGAAGCCGCCGAAGCTGGACTGGCGGAAGGTGCCGCCCTTGGGGGCGTCGGGGTTGACGTAGTCGAAGTGCTTGAAATCGGCTGGGTACTTGGGTGGCTCGTCGTACAGAGTGAGCGCGTGCTGCGGTGCGGCCAGGGTGGGAAGGCTCAGGCAGGCGAGCAACAGGCTGCATGCCAGCCGGCGCAGACGGTGCGTTGGCGTCATTGGGCTTTCTCCGAAGTCTTGATCCACCAGCTGTTCAGCCCAAGGGTGTAGGGCGGTGTGGTGACGAAGGCGAACCGGTTGCGGTAGGCCAGGCGATGATTGTCGAGGTACCAGTTGGGGATCATGTAGTACTGCCATGAGAGCACGCGGTCCAGGGCGCGGGCGGCGGCGACCTGGTCGTCGCGGGTGCGTGCGGCAAGCAGGGTGTCGAGCAGGTGGTCGACCACCGGGTCCTTGACCCCAGCATAGTTCTTGCTGCCCTTGGTGGCGGCCTGGCTGGAATGGAAGTACAGCCACTGTTCAAGGCCCGGGCTCAGGGTCTGGTTCAGGGTCATCAGAATCATGTCGAAATCGAACTGGTCCAGACGTTGTTTGTACTGGGCACGGTCCACGGTGCGCAAGCGTGCATCGATGCCGATGCTGGACAGATTTTCGACATAAGGTTGCAGGATGCGTTCAAGGTTGGGGTTTACCAACAGCAGTTCCATGCGCAGTTGCTGGCCCTTGCTGTCGACCAGGCGCTGGCCGTTCAGCTTCCAGCCAGCCTCGGCAAGCAGGCCCAAGGCCTGGCGCAGGGTCTGGCGGCTGATGCCGCGGCCATCGGTGTGGCTGACCTTGTACGGTTCGCTGTACAGCTTGGCCGGTAACTGGTCACGGAACGGCGCCAGCAACAGCCACTCCTTGCCGGTGGGCAGGCCACTGGCAGCGAACTCGCTGTTGGGGTAGTAACTGGTCGAGCGGCGGTAGGCGCTGCTGAACAGGGCGCGGTTGGTCCACTCGAAGTCGAGCATCAGCCCCAACGCCTGGCGCACCCGCGGGTCGCTGAAGGTGGCCCGACGGCTGTTCATGAACAGGCCCTGGGTTTGCGTGGGGATCTGGTGCGGGATCTGCGCCTTGATCACTTCGCCACGGCGCACGGCCGGGAAGTTGTAGCCGTTGGCCCAGTTCTTCGCCTGGTGCTCGATGTAGATGTCGAATTCGCCAGCCTTGAACGCTTCGAAGGCCACCGTGGCGTCGCGGTAGAACTCGTATTCCACGCGCTTGAAGTTGTACTTGCCACGGTTGACCGCCAGGTCCTTGCCCCAGTAGTTCTTGACCCGCTCGAACACCAGGCGGCGCCCGGGTTGTACCTGGGTGATGCGGTAGGGGCCGCTGCCCAAGGGGGGCTCGAAGGTGGTGGCCTTGAAGTCGCGTTTTTGCCAGTAGTGCTTGGGCAGCACCGGCATTTCGCCCAGGCGCAGGATCAGCAGCGGGTTGCCCGCGCGCTTGAACACGAAACGGATGCGCAGCGGGCCGAGGATGTCTACCCGTTGCACTTCCTGCAGGTTGGTGCGGTAGATCGGGTGGCCGTCCTTGAGCAGCGTGCGGTAGGAAAAGGCCACGTCTGCCGAGGTGATCGGCTGGCCGTCGTGCCAGCGGGCTTCCGGGCGCAGGTTGAACACCACCCAGCTGCGGTCCTCGCTGTATTCGACCGAACGGGCGATCAGGCCGTAGCTGGAGGTCGGCTCGTCACCCGACGGGTCGTACTGACCGGTGCCGACCATCAGCGGCTCGTTCAGCTCGCTGATACCGTACTGCTGGAAATTGGGCGTGGTGATCGGGCTCGACCCCTTGAAGGTGTAGGGGTTGAGGGTATCGAACGTGCCAAAAGCCATGGCGCGCAAGGTACCGCCCTTGGGCGCTTGCGGGTTGACCCAGTCGAAATGGGTGAATGTGGCTGGGTACTTGAGCGTGCCGAACTGCGCGTATCCGTGGCTTTCGCTCACCATCGCGGCTACGGGGAAGCTCAAGGCCAGGCTGATTGACAGCAGGAGGGGACGTATCAAGTCGGCATCCGATCCAGAGGCGTTGGGCTTTGATCGGGTACAGTAACAGCTTGGTGGGGTTGGAAAAAGAGAGGTTTTGAAGGAGGAAGTGGCGGCGCGGTCCGGTGCATGCTGTTGGGGGAGACACTGTACCTGTGGGAGCGGCCTTGTGTCGCGAAAGGGGCGCGGAGCGGCCCCAGAATTTCAGCTTCGCAGCGCGTATCGCCGGGGCTGCTTCGCAGCCCTTTCGCGACGCAAGGCCGCTCCCACAGCTCCGCGTACTAGATCAATGCGAGAGGTAGACGGTCAGGGTCTGACCTGGCTTGAGGGCGTGGCCGCTGCGTGGGTTCCAGCGCTTGAGGTGCTGCATTTCCACGTTGAAGCGTTTGGCCACCAGGTACAGTGAGTCGCCCTTGCGCACCTTGTACTGGGTGGAGCGCTTGCCGGATGCCGCTACCCGGTTACCGGCAGCGCTCGGCCCTTTGCCACCTCGCAGGGCCAGCACCTGGCCGGCCCGCAGGCTGTTGCCGGACAAACGGTTCCAGCGCTTGATGTCACTGACCGAGACGCGATTGGCCTTGGCGATCGCGCCCAGGTTGTCGCCGCGTTTGACCCGGTAGCTGCGCGCCGCCACCGGTGCCTTGGCTTCGGCCACGGCGCGGGCGAACACGGCCTTGTTCGGTTGCAGGCTGACCAGTTGCTCGGGCTTGAGGTTGGACAGGCTGTCGCTCAGCAGCTGCGCCTTGGCCGTCGGCACCAGCAGTTGCTGCGGGCCGTCCACGGTCATGCGCTTCTTGAAGGCCGGGTTGAGCTGGATCAGCTCGTCCTCGTCGATGTTGGCAAAGGCCGCCACCCGCGACAGGTCCAGGCGATCATTGATGGCGACCGCTTCGAAGTAGGGCTCGTTGGCAATCGGGTTCAGGTTCACGCCATAGGCTTCAGGCGTGAGCACTACCTGCGACAGGGCCAGCAGCTTGGGCACATAGTCGCGGGTTTCCTGAGGCAGCGGCAGGTTCCAGTAGTCGGTTGGCAGGCCGAGCCGTTCGTTGCGCTCCATGGCGCGGCTCACCGTGCCTTCGCCGGCGTTGTAGGCGGCCAGGGCGAGCAGCCAGTCACCGTTGAACATGTCGTGCAGGCGGCTCAGGTAGTCCAGTGCGGCGTTGGTCGACGCGGTGATATCGCGGCGGCCATCGTAGAAATTGGTCTGGCGCAGGTTGAAGTGGCGGCCTGTCGCTGGCATGAACTGCCACATGCCGGCAGCACTGGCGCGTGAGTAGGCCATCGGGTTGTAGGCACTTTCGATGGCGGGCAGCAGGGCCAGCTCCAGCGGCATGTCGCGCTCTTCAAGACGCTCGACGATGTAGTGCAGGTAGAGGCTGCCGCGCTCGCCGGCACTTTCGATGAAGGTCGGGTTGCTGGCGAACCACAGGCGCTGCTGCTCGATGCGCGGATTGACGTCGATGCTGTCCTGCAGGGCAAAGCCCTGGCGCATGCGCTCCCAGACATCCTGCGGTGCCTGCTCGGCCGGCTTGACCAGCAGCGGTGCAGGCTTGTGCTTGATCCGCGCCTGGTAGTTGTGCGCGCGAACGCTTTCGGATTCGTCAAGCTGACGGGTGCTCTGGCAGCCCACCAGGGTGGCGGCCAGAGCCAGCGCACTGATTTGGGCCAGGCGCGTCAGGGCGACGGAATGAGAGGTTCTGCGGCTACGGGAAGACATCGGCTGAGACAGGTATCCGGGCGAAAAATTTCGGCGATTCTAGAAACCGCTCCGGGCCTGGTCAACCTTTGACCATCGATTGCGATATATCTTGAGGTTATCAGAAGGTGTCCTTCCAAGACCTCAAGGCAGCAAAAACAGTGACCTGCGAGTCGTTTGGATGTACCTTCCATTCGTCTGCTTTTTGTTTAACTAATGTTTCAGAGGTACGCAGGAAGGGGTTGGTCAGGCGTTCCAGGCCAATCGTTGATGGCAAGGTGATGCGATTGTCCGCGCGTAAACGGGTAACGTCTTCGAACCGCTTTAGAACGTGCTGGTTGGTGGGTTCCACCGCCTTGGCAAAGCGCAGGTTGCTGAGGGTGTATTCGTGGGCGCAGTACACTTCGGTGTGGGCCGGCAGTGCCGCCAGGCGGGCGAGGGCCGGTTGCATCTGTTCGGGTGTACCCTCGAACATGCGCCCGCAGCCGGCGGCGAACAGGGTGTCGCCACTGAACAGCACTGGCGTTTCCGGTTGGTCGCTGAAGAACGCGATATGCCCCAAGGTGTGGCCAGGGACTGCCAGTACCTGGAACGTCACGCCCAGCACCGTCACCTGGTCGCCTTCGTCCAGGGCCACGTCGCGGCAGGGAATCCGCTCGTTGGCAGGGCCGCACACCCGTGCGTTGGTCAGTTGCCTGAGCCGTTCCACGCCGCCGACATGGTCGTTGTGGTGGTGGGTGATCAGGATGTCGCTGAGCACCCACTCGGGGTTGGCCGACAGCCAGCGCTCCACCGGGCCGGCTTCACCCGGGTCGACCACCGCGCAGCGGCGTTTGGCAGTATCCTGTAACAACCAGATGTAGTTGTCGGAGAAAGCGGGGAGAGCATCGATCTGTATCATGGTGCGGATCCGATTCGCCTAGCGTGGCACATGAAGGCATCTTAGCCGCGATGGCGCGGTGGGAGAACCTTCGAGGGAGAGCGCAATGACCGACCAAGCTTTTGCCCAGGCTGACCCGGACTGGGTCAAGCTGATCAGCCTGGCCCGTGAGTGGTTCAATGGCCCGATCGGCCAACTGATGCTCAAGGAAGAGGAAAAGCTGCTGGAAGAAGAGCTCGGCCGCTTCTTCGGGGGCTACCTTGTGCACTACGGCCCCTGTGCGGAGCCGCCGCCCAGTGCCCCCCAGGTGCAACGCAACGTCCGCCTTGGGGCGCCGCTGCCGGGCGTGGAAATTGCCTGTGAAGAGCAGGCCTGGCCGCTGAGCGAGCACGCCGCCGATGTGGTGGTGCTGCAGCATGGCCTGGATTTCAGCCTGTCGCCCCATGGCTTGCTGCGCGAGGCCGCCAGCGCCGTGCGCCCGGGCGGGCACCTGCTGATCGTCGGGATCAACCCGTGGAGCAGTTGGGGCATGCGCCATTTCTTCAGCCATGGTGCCTTGCGCAAGGCGCGCTGCATCTCGCCGTCGCGGGTAGGCGACTGGCTCAACCTGCTGGGCTTCGCGCTGGAGAAACGCCGCTTCGGGTGCTATCGTCCGCCGCTTGCTTCACCAGCCTGGCAGCAGCGCCTGGCGGGTTGGGAGCGGATGGCCGGCGGCTGGCAGAGCTCCGGTGGCGGGGTGTACCTGCTGGTGGCGCGCAAGATGGTGGTGGGCCTGCGGCCGTTGCGCCCGGAACGCCGCGAGCCGATGGGCAAGTTGCTGCCGCTGCCGCTGGCCAAGGTGAACCGCACGGCGGTCAACCCTGAAACTGACAAGCACTGAATTCAAGAGTGGTACATGAGCGATAGCGTCGAAATGTTTACCGATGGTGCCTGCAAAGGCAATCCTGGCCCAGGTGGCTGGGGGGTCCTGATGATCTACAAGGGCGTCGAGAAGGAACTGTGGGGCGGCGAGCGTGAAACCACCAACAACCGCATGGAGCTGATGGCGGCGATCCAGGGCCTGATGTCGCTGAAGCGCGAATGCGAGGTGGTGCTGACCACCGACTCGCAGTACGTGATGAAGGGCATCAACGAATGGATGGTCAACTGGAAGAAGCGCGGCTGGAAGACCGCAGCCAAGGAGCCGGTGAAGAACGCCGACCTGTGGCAGCAGCTCGATGAGCAGGTCAACCGCCACAAGGTGAGCTGGAAGTGGGTGCGCGGCCATATCGGCCACCCTGGCAACGAACGCGCCGACCAGCTGGCCAACCGTGGGGTCGATGAGGTGCGCGCCCAGCGTTGAGCTGGGGTACAATCGCGGCCTTTGTAACTGATGCAAGTTGGAGCGCCCCGCGTGGAGCAGCAGCAAGATAAACGGTTCGTCATTCTCGATACCGAAACCACGGGTATGCCGGTCAGCGAAGGCCACCGGATCATCGAGATCGGCTGTGTCGAGGTGCTCGGTCGGCGCCTGACCGGGCGGCACTTCCACGTCTACCTGCAGCCGGACCGCGAGAGTGACGAGGGCGCTATCAACGTCCACGGCATTACCGACACCTTCCTGGTCGGCAAGCCACGGTTTGGCGATGTAGCCGAGGAATTCTTCGAATTCATCCAGGGCGCCACGCTGGTCATCCATAACGCGGCGTTTGACGTTGGCTTCATCAACAACGAATTCGCCTTGTTGGGCCAGCAGCATCGCGCTGACATTTCGCAGCATTGCACCATTCTCGACACCCTGTTGCTGGCGCGCTCGCGCCACCCAGGGCAGCGCAACAGCCTGGATGCGCTGTGCAAACGCTACGACATCGACAACTCGGGCCGTGAGCTGCACGGCGCATTGCTCGACTCGGAACTGCTGGCTGACGTCTACCTGGCGATGACCGGTGGCCAGACCAGTCTGTCGCTGGCGGGCCATGGCGCAGACGCCGAGGGTGATGGGCAGGGCGCTGGCGGCAGCGAGATCCGCCGGATTGTCGGGCGTACGCCGGGGCGGGTGATCATGGCCAATGCCGAAGAACTGGAGGCGCATGCCGAGCGGCTGGCTGCCGTTGCCAAGTCGGCGGGCGGGCCCTCCATGTGGCAGGCCCTTACCGAGGCAGCGGCTGGCTGATTTTTAGCCTGTACCGCCCTCTTCGCGGGTGAACCCGCGCCCACAGGTACTGCGCAAGGCTTGAGTGCAGTGGGGTTCCCTGTAGGAGCGGGCGTGCCCGCGAAGAGGCCGGCCCTGAGAACACAGGTTCAACTACCCTGAAATGGATGCCATGTCCTTCGGAGGTAGCCACCTGATGTACAAGGACCTCAAGTTCCCGATCCTCATCGTCCACCGCGCCATCAAGGCGGACAGCGTTGCCGGCGAGCGCGTGCGGGGCATCGCCGAGGAGCTGCGCCAGGATGGCTTCGCCATTCTCGCCGCCGCCGACCATGCCGAAGCCCGCCTGGTTGCCGCCACCCACCACGGCCTGGCCTGCATGCTGATCGCTGCCGAAGGCGTTGGCGAGAACACCCACCTGCTGCAGAACATGGCCGAGCTGATCCGCCTGGCCCGCCTGCGCGCACCCAGCCTGCCGATTTTCGCCCTGGGTGAACAGGTAACCCTGGAAAACGCCCCGGCCGAGGCTATGAGCGAGCTTAACCAGCTTCGAGGAATCCTCTACCTGTTCGAGGATACCGTGCCGTTTCTCGCCCGCCAGGTGGCGCGCGCCGCACACACCTACCTCGACGGCCTGCTGCCGCCGTTCTTCAAGGCCTTGGTGCAGCACACTGCGCAATCCAACTATTCCTGGCACACCCCGGGCCATGGCGGCGGCGTGGCCTACCATAAAAGCCCGGTGGGCCAGGCTTTTCACCAGTTCTTCGGGGAAAATACCCTGCGCTCGGACCTGTCTGTTTCCGTGCCGGAACTCGGCTCGTTGCTCGACCACACCGGGCCGCTGGCAGAAGCCGAAGCCAGGGCGGCGCGCAACTTCGGCGCTGACCATACCTTCTTCGTCATCAACGGTACTTCCACCGCCAACAAGATTGTCTGGCACGCCATGGTCGGTCGCGACGACCTGGTGCTGGTGGACCGCAACTGCCACAAGTCGGTAGTGCACGCGATCATCATGACCGGCGCCATTCCGCTGTACCTGTGCCCGGAGCGCAACGAACTGGGCATCATCGGCCCGATCCCGCTCAGTGAATTCAGCCCCGAGGCAATCGCGGCGAAGATACTGGCCAACCCCCTTGCCCGCGATCGTGGGCAGCGAATCAAGCTGGCGGTAGTGACCAACTCCACCTATGACGGCCTGTGCTACCACGCCGGTATGATCAAGCAGAGCCTGGGTGCCAGTGTCGAGGTGCTGCATTTCGACGAGGCCTGGTTCGCCTATGCGGCGTTTCATGACTTCTTCACCGGGCGCTATGCCATGGGCACTGCCTGCACGGCAGACAGCCCGCTGGTGTTCAGTACCCATTCCACCCACAAACTGCTGGCCGCCTTCAGCCAGGCCTCGATGATCCATGTGCAGGACGGGGCCAGGCGTCAGCTGGACCGTGACCGCTTCAACGAAGCGTTCATGATGCATATCTCGACCTCGCCGCAGTACAGCATTCTCGCCTCGCTGGACGTGGCCTCGACCATGATGGAAGGGCCGGCCGGGCATTCGCTGCTGCAAGAGATGTTCGACGAGGCGCTGAGTTTTCGTCGTGCCCTGGCCAACCTGCGCGAGCACATTGCTGCGGAGGACTGGTGGTTCAGTATCTGGCAGCCGCCGCGCACCGAAGGTACCCAGCGCCTGGCCGCGCAAGACTGGTTGCTGCAACCGGGGGCGGAGTGGCATGGCTTTGGCGAGGTGGTGGACGACTATGTGCTGCTCGACCCGCTCAAGGTGACCTTGGTGATGCCGGGCCTGAGCGCGGGGGGGGTGCTGGGCGAGCATGGCATCCCGGCGGCGGTGGTCAGCAAGTTTCTCTGGGAGCGGGGGCTGGTGGTGGAGAAAACCGGCCTGTACAGCTTCCTGGTGCTGTTCTCCATGGGCATTACCAAAGGCAAGTGGAGCACTTTGCTTACGGAGTTGCTGGAGTTCAAGCGCCACTATGATGGCAATACAGCCCTGAGCAGTTGCCTGCCGAGTGTGGTGGCAGCCGATGCTTTACGCTACCAGAGGATGGGGCTGCGCGACCTGTGTGAGCAATTGCATGGCTGCTACCGCGCCAATGCCACGGCCAAGCAACTCAAGCGGCTGTTCACGCGCTTGCCGGAGGTGGCTGTGAGCCCGGCCCGGGCCTATGACCAGATGGTGCGTGGCGAGGTGGAGGCGGTGCCGATCGAGGCGCTGCTGGGGCGTGTGGCAGCGGTGATGCTGGTGCCGTATCCGCCTGGTATTCCATTGATCATGCCGGGCGAGCGGTTCACCGAGGCGACCCGCTCGATACTCGATTACCTGGCCTTTGCCCGGGCATTCAACCAGGGCTTCCCCGGTTTTGTCGCCGATGTGCATGGCCTGCAGAACGAGAGCGGCCGTTACACCGTGGACTGCATCACGGAATGCGAATGATCTCGACGCCGCTGCGCGCCAGTTCGAAACGGTTTTCACCGAGGTGGTTGACCTTGTCGCCGATGGCCAGGCGGTAGGTGGTGATGGGGGCGCCCAGCGTGCTGCCGTCAAGTTGCAGGGTTGATTCCTGGAACTCGTGCACGGGGTAGATACGGCCTTCGGCGTCACGGGCGTGGAATTGGCCGACCATTACTGCTGCCATTTGGGTGGAAACCTCTGAATTACGTAGAAAATGTCTGAAGGCATAGACCGTGGAACAGCCTCGGAAGTTTTCACCCTGCGGAAAAAAAACCAAAGCGCCGAGGAACGGTCATCTATAACTACAACGTCCCTTTACCCAGCAAAGGTTGGAAATTGCCATGAGCCAGGTGTATTCGGTAGCGGTTGTCGTGGGTAGCTTGCGCAAGGAGTCGTACAACCGCAAGGTCGCCCGCGCACTTTCGGAGCTGGCGCCGTCCAGCCTTGCTCTGAAGATCGTCGAGATTGGCGATTTGCCGTTGTACAACGAGGACGTCGAGGCCGAAGCGCCGCCGGAGGCGTGGAAGCGGTTTCGCGAGGAGATCCGTCGCAGTGATGCGGTGTTGTTCGTCACGCCAGAATACAACCGATCAGTGCCGGGCTGCCTGAAAAATGCCATCGATGTGGGCTCGCGGCCGTACGGGCAAAGTGCCTGGAGTGGCAAGCCGACGGCGGTGGTGAGTGTATCGCCCGGGGCCATTGGCGGCTTTGGCGCCAACCATGCCGTGCGCCAGTCGCTGGTGTTTCTGGACATGCCGTGCATGCAGATGCCCGAAGCCTACATTGGCGGTGCCGCAAGCCTGTTCGACGATTCGGGCAAGCTCAACGACAAGACCCGGCCGTTCTTGCAGGCGTTTGTCGACAAGTTTGCTTCGTGGGTGAAGCTGAACAGGGCGGTTTGACGCGGTCTTTGCAGGAGCAGTGCGCTGCGAAGAGGCCGGCACAGACGCATACTGATGCGTGATCTGTACCGGCCCTTTCGCAGCACAAGGCTGCTCCTGCAGAAACAGTGCGCCGCATGTTCTAGCGGAAGCTGTAGGAAACGCCGGCATAAACGCCAAACCCTTCGCCCGGCGTAGAGCGGGCGTTGTCCTTGCCGGCATCGTTGTAGGTGGGTGTCACCGTGGCCGCATAGCGCTTGTTGGTCAGGTTGCGCAGGTCCAGCCAGGTCTGCCAGTCGTGTTTGGGTGAATTCCAGCCCAGGCGCGCGCCGAGCAAGGCATATTCATCGGCGTGGTAGCTGTTGGCATAGTCCACCTGCACCTTCGACGCCATTTGTGTGTTGACCCCGGCATAGAAGCCACTCGGCCAGTCATAGCGCAGTTCGGCCTGGTAGTAGTGCATGGGGATGCCGGGCAGGCGGTTGTCGCCAAACTTGTCGTCATCACGGTAGTGGAAGTCGCTGAACGTATAGGCCTGGCGCAAGCTCAGCTTGCCGGTGCCGGCGCTTTCCCACAGGGTGCTGTCGAGGCCGGCCTCCACGCCCTGGTGCATGGTAGCGCTGGCGTTGAACTCCGAGGTGAAGTTAGGCACCACCTCCACGGCCAGCAGTTCGTGACTCACTTGCGAGTAGTACCAGGCAAGGTCCCAGCGGCCAAGCGCCGAGTCGCCACGCGCGCCCAGCTCCAGGGTAGTGGCAGTCTGGTTCTGCATCTCGATCGGCTGGATCTGTTTGCCGCCTGTGCTGGGCGCGCTCCAGATCAGCGACCACGGGTGTGGCGGTTCTACCGAGCGGCTGAGGTTGCCGTACACCTGCAGGTCCGGGCGGATGTCGTAGCGCAGCCCCAGGCGCGGTGCGTAGTCCCAGTCATGCATGCTCACCTTGCCACCTTCGGCCGGGTAGGTTACGGCACTTTCGCGGCGGGTGTATATCATCGCAAGACCCGTGGTCAGCCACAGGTCCGGGACCAGTTCCAGGTCGTTGCCGACATGCAGCACGGTGTCCGAGCCCTGGTAGGTGAAGTCACGGGTGCGCGCGCCGAATACATCGCCATCGCGGGTAAATTGTGAAGCGCCACTGTTGGGCAGGTGCTTGGTGGTGCGCCAGCCGATGGTGGTCTTGCTTTCGTGACCAAGCAGCGTGTCGCGGCGGAAATAGTTCAGCGTGCCGCTGACATCGGTATAGGCCACCTTCAGGCGCATCGGACCTTCACGCAGGTCCATGGGGTAGTCGTGATAGACCAGGCCGGCTTCCAGGCGCGCATCGTCGTCGAGGTAGAAGGTGGTCTTGTTGCCCACCCAGGTGCTGCCTGGTTGCGGGCGGCTGTCGTCGCGGGCCAGGTAAGCCGGGTTGGCCGCACGCGGGTGGTGCTTGATCTGGTCTTTGGTCAGGCGCCCGGCCAGTTCGTTTTCGGTCTCCCGGTAGCGCAGGTAGAAGCGGGTTTCCAGGTTCGGGTTGAAGCGGTAGCCGACATTGGCAGCAAAGCCCTTGGCACTGCCGCTGCTGTGCGCCTGATACCCGTCATATTCCGAGTCGGTCAGGGCCACGTAGTAGTCGAGATTGCCCAGCACTTGCCCCGAGCTGATGTGCCGGTGCTGGTAACCGCGGCTGCCGACCTCGTAGCGCACCTGCAGCGGTGCGGCGTCGTAGCCGGTGTGGGTGACGTAGTTGATCGCGCCGCCCAGCGCCAGGGCACCCTGGTCGAAACCATTGGCGCCCCGCAGCACTTCGGCACGGCTCAGCCATAGCGGCTCGAACAACTCGTAGGGTGTACCGCCCGGGCCAGTCAGTGGCAGGCCGTCGAACATCGTGTACACCCCGGAGCCATGGGCCCCCGGCGCGCGGTTGATGCCCGAGCCGCGGATCGACAGTTTGATGCCATCGTTGCCCGCCGATTGAGCGAATACGCCGGGCTGGTAGGCCAGCACGTCCTGGTTGCTGGCCACTCGGCCTTGCCCCACGCTTTGCATGTCCACCAGGTTGCTGGCGCCTGGCACCTCCCGCAGGCGTTCGCTGGCAGCTGTCAGGTCGTTCTGCTCCTCATCGGTGATCAGCACCTGGCCCAATTCGACCGAGGATGCTGCCAGGGCGGGCTGGGCGGCAACAAAGGCAGCCAGCAGGCCAAGGCAGGACGATGGGGAAAAAACGGAACGCATTGTACGACTCCAGGCGAAAGACGAATGGACAACGGCGTTGAGACGAGCGAAATGCCGCTTGGAGCACGAAGAAACTCAGCAAATCTTGCACTGCTTTCGTCAGACGCTTTTGTACGAAAGTTCTTTACAAGCCGCACCGGTGGAGCGAGGCGGCATGGGCTTCGTAAGGTGGTTGCAGACCGGCAGCGATGCCTCGCTCAATCACCCGTGGAGTACCCGCATGACTGACAACGCACTACACCCACAGCAACCCCCGGCGCACGCCCCGGTTCGCCTGACTCCACGTGAACGGCAAGTGCTGTTGTGGTGTGCCTACGGCAAGAGCTCGTGGGAGATCGGCCGGATCCTTGAATGCAAGGAGTCGACGGTGAACTTCCACGTGTCCAACATCCTGCGCAAGTTCGATGTGCCTACCCGGGTGGCGGCAGTGATCAAGGCCATTCGCTACGGCATGCTGGCCGAGCAATGAGGGGGTGAGGTATGAGCAACGACCCTCGGTTACCGCGTTATGCCGACAGCCATGACCCGTTCTGGCCACGGGTGGACCTTGGCAGGCTGCGTGAGCGCCTGAACCTGACATGGCCCGTCAGTGAGGCCGCCCTGGAAGTCGCCGCACGTTGTGCCGCCATTGATGCAGCGCGGGAATTTGCGCGCTGGCGCGCGGTGTTGCGAGAGCGGGGCTACAAGCGCCTGGAGGATGTGGCCGGGCATGACCAAGGGCGTGCTTTGCGGGTGTGCTACGTCCGCTTTGTCGAGGCCGCAGTCATGTACAGCCTGGGCGCGAGCTCATGTTTGACCAATGTGCGTCGGAGGGCTGCTCATGCCTGAGGCATCTGTTATCGACCGCTTGGCCCTGGGGCTGATTGAACTGCTGAGCGTGGATGGCAGTGTGTTGTTTGCCGCGCTGCTGGGGGCTTTGCTGGTGGGCGCGGCGCGCGACCGCTTGATCACCAGTGCGACCAGTCGCCTGACGCTGGGCAAGAAGTTGTTGCTGGTGTTCGTGACCGTGGGTGTGGGGCACCTGTTCGAGCCGCTGGTTTCGTCATTGGCGCCCTTGTTGACCCGTGGCATGGCGGCATTCGTTGCTGCCGTGGTGGTGATCCCCATCAGCCTCAAGGTCATGGTCTGGCTGGATACGCTCGATCCGCGCGAACTCATGCAGCGCTGGCGGCGCCGAGGTTAGCCGCTGGCGGCTTTGGGCAAGTGACTGGTCAGTTCGCTCAATTGCTGTTCCAACTGCTGGATGCGTTGCTTGTCCTTGATCAGCAGCAGGATGGCCTGGCGATCACCTGGCGCCAACGTGCGCAGCCGGTCGAGCATGTCGAACTCCCAGCCTCCCTCACTTTGGCATACCGGGCGTTGGTCCCCTTCGCCCAACAGCAACCAGTCCAGTGAGCACGCATGCTGTCTGGCTAGATCTATGCAAAGTGAGTATGGGACGCTGTCGCGAACTTTCCAGCTGCTCAGCGTCTGCGGGCTGACCGACAACGCACGAGACAGCTCGGCATCAGTCTGGGCGCCAGTAAGAAGCTTAAGGCGCGTGAGCACCTCAGCAAGTACGTGAGTACTCATAACAAATATCCATGACTGGTTTAATGATATTCCATGGGCTTAAACTACTCGTTATGAATACAGCCCTGCGTTTTAAGGAGCACTTCTGCAATGAGAACCATCAAATTGAAGAATACACCCACAGTTGCAGCCAATACTGACACACAGGTTGGCCTGGGCAATGCTAGCAGGTACTTGCCGTGAGTACTTACAAGCTGGTTTGCCCGCATTGCCATAGCCGGATGCGCATACGCACTAGCGAAGGGCGCCATATTTTCTTGCGTATCGCTTATTTGCAATGCACCACTGAAGCGTGCGGCTGGTCAGTACGCGCCGAATTCGAAATGACCCATGAACTATCCCCCAGCGGGATGCCCAATCCGGAAGTGTACCTGCCTTCGGCCAATGGCGATTTGCGCAAGGCCGCTCTGCCTGGGGCAGGCCAGGCCAGCCCGGGTGAGTGAGGCTTCATAGGGGGCAGGCAAATAAATGCGCCGATAAAAAAACACCCCGCATAGGCGGGGTGTTTTGTATTGCCGAGGCGATCAGCCGATCAGTTGCAGGCCGGCTTGCTGAACCAGTTCCAGCAGCGGCTGCGGGTAGACGCCGAGCACGAAGGCAACAATGGCGATGGCCAGCAGCATGACGCCACCGGTGCGCTGTTCCCACTTCAGCGGGGCGTCGTGGCGACGCAGGTTAGGCTCGACCAGGTACAGGGTGACCATGACGCGCAGGTAGTAGTAAACGCCGATGGCGCTACCGATCACCAGGGCACCGACCAGCCACCACAGGTGCGACTCGACGCCGGTGGCGATGATGTAGAACTTGCCGATGAAGCCAGCGGTCAGCGGGATACCCGCCAGCGACAGCATCATCACGGTCAGTACCGCGGTCAGGTACGGACGGCGCCAGAACAGGCCGCGGTACTCGTACAGGGCATCGGCGTCACGCCCGCCATAAGGCGAGGACATCAGGGTAATGACACCGAAGGCACCCAGGCTGGTGATCACGTAGGTGACCAGGTACACGCCCATGGCTTCCAGGGCCAGGCCCTTGCTGGCAACCAGGGCAATGACCAGGTAGCCGAAGTGGGCGATGGACGAGTAACCCAGCAGGCGCTTGAGGTTGCTCTGGGTCAGCGCCAGAAGGTTACCGACCAGGATCGAGGCCACGGCAATCACCGCCAGTACGGTGCTCAGCACGCCGCTGCTGGCAGCAGGGGAGAGCATGAACAGGCGCACGACAACGGCGAATACTGCAACCTTGCTGGCGGTTGCCAGGAACGCGGCGACCGGCGCCGGGGCGCCTTCGTATACGTCCGGGGTCCACAGGTGGAACGGTACCAGCGACAGCTTGAAGGCCAGGCCGACCAGCATCATGCCCAGGCCCAGCTGGGCCACCAGGCTTGGCATGCTGGTGGTTGCCAGGGCTTTGCCGATCTGGTCGAAGCTCAGGCTACCGGCATCCGCGTACAGCAGGGCCATGCCGAACAGCAGGAAAGCCGAGCCGGCGGCCGACAGCACCATGTACTTGATGCCGGCTTCCAGTGATCGCTTGTTGAAGAAGGCGTATGCCACCAGGCCGTAGACCGGTACCGACAGCAGCTCCAGGCCGATGAACAGCCCGGCCAGGTGGTTGGCGCTGACCAGCACCAGGCCACCGAGGGCCGACATCAGCAGCAGCAGGTACAGTTCTTCACGGTTGCCCGGGAAGCCCTTGGAGCCTTCGCCGAGGTAGGCGTGGGCCAATGTCACGCACGCCAGCGTCGCCACCAGGATGATCGCCATGTACAGGCAGGCGAACTTGTCGATGGTGATCAACGGGGTGACCGCCAGCGGCGCTACTTTCAGCGCCGGCAGGATCGACAGCAGGGCCAGGTTCAGGCCCACGGTGGACAGCAGGAAGGTCTGCGAGTGGTTGCGCTTCCAGGCGATCGCCAGCATCACCACCACCGTGGTGATGGTGGTGATCAGCATCGGCGCCAATGCGATGAAGTGTTGAGTGGTGAATTCCATAGCGCTCTTACCGGGCCGAAGCGAGTTGAGTGAAAGCGGAACCGAGCCACTGCTGCACACCACTCATGGTGGCGGCAGAGGTGTCGAGGAACGGCTGCGGGTATACGCCCAGCAGGATCAGCAGTACCGCCAGGCCCAGCACCATGATCAGTTCGCGACCGTCCATGCCGGCCAGCACGGTATCGGCCTTGGCCGGGCCGAAGTAGGCGCGGTGGATCATGATCAGCGAGTAGACCGAACCGAATACCAGGCCGGTGGTGGCGATCACGGTGATCCATGGTACGTGCGCGAAGCTGCCGATCAGGATCAGGAACTCGCCGACGAAGTTGCCGGTACCCGGCAGCCCCAGGGATGCTGCGGCGAAGAACAGGCTGATCGCCGGCAGGTAGGCGATGCGGTGCCACAGGCCGCCCATCTGACGCATGTCACGGGTGTGCAGGCGCTCGTACAGCTGGCCGGACAGGATGAACAGTGCCGCAGCCGACAGGCCGTGGGCCAGCATCTGGATCACCGCGCCCTGCAGGGCCTGCTGGCTGCCGGAGTAGATACCGATCAGCACGAAGCCCATGTGCGAGACGCTGGAGAAGGCGATCAGGCGCTTGATGTCGGTTTGCGCAAAGGCCAGGAAGGCACCGTAGAAGATACCGATCAGGCCCAGGGTCATGGCGATGGGCGCGAACTCGGCCGAGGCGTTCGGGAACAGCGGCAAGGCGAAGCGCAGCAGGCCGTAGGCCGCGGTCTTCAACAAGATACCGGCCAGGTCGACGGAGCCTGCGGTCGGTGCCTGGGCGTGCGCATCAGGCAGCCAGGAGTGGAACGGTACCACCGGCAGCTTCACCGCAAAGGCGATGAAGAAGCCCAGCATCAGCACGTACTCGACACCGGCTGGCAGCTCGGCCTTGAGCAGGTCGCTGTAGTTGAAGGTGAGCACGCCGGTGGTGTTGTAGTTGACCAGCACCAGGCCAAGGATCGCCACCAGCATGATCAGGCCGCTGGCCTGGGTGAAGATGAAGAACTTGGTCGCCGCGTAGATCCGGGTCTTCTTGCCGTCTGCCGAGCTGTGACCCCAGAGCGCGATAAGGAAGTACATCGGCACCAGCATCATTTCCCAGAAGAAGAAGAACAGGAACAGGTCCAGGGCCAGGAACACACCGACCACGCCGCCGAGGATCCACATCAGGTTGAGGTGGAAGAAGCCGACGTGGCGCTGGATCTCTTTCCAGGAGCACAGTACCGACAGCACACCGAGCAGGCCGGTGAGCAGGATCATCAGCAGCGACAGGCCGTCGAGGGCCAGGTGGATGCTGATGCCGAACCGCTGGATCCACTGGAGTTTGTATTCCAGGGCCCAGGCAGGCTCGGCGCCCGGAGCGGGGGCGAGGGTGTAGTCGCCGGTCGCCCACAGCCACAGGCCGATGCCGAGCAGCAGGGACATGGTCAGCAGCGCGATCCAGCGCGGCAAGGTGGCGCCGAAGCGCTCACCCAGCCAGCACAGGAAGCCGCCGATGAAGGGGATCAGGATCAGCCAAGGCAAAATCATGACGGGTTGGTTTCCTTTGGCAAAGTCGCAAGATTCATTGTCATACCGCAGCCACTAGCACGGCACCGAGCACCAGCACGGCACCCACGGCGATAGAGGCGGTGTACCAGCGCAGTTGGCCAGTCTCGGTCTTGCTCATGGCGACATGACCGCCACGCGCCATCCGCGGAATCAGGCCGATACTGCGGTCTACCGGGTCCTTGCGCAGGATGTGGCAGATCAGCAGGTACGGTTTGACGAAAAGCTTGTCGTAGATCCAGTCGAAGCCCCACGCGGCGAACCACCAGGCCGACAGGGCGCGACCGATGCCGCTGTTGGCGACGGCGCTGACGAAGCTGCGCTTGCCCAGGAACAGCAGGGCCGACAGCAGGATACCGGCGATGGCGATGGCACCCGAGGTGATCTCCAGCGCGTGCTTGGCTTCGCCACCGGCGTGGCCGGCGCTTTCAGGCAGCACGCCTGCCAGCGGCGGGGTGATCCAGGCACCCACGAAGGTCGACAACACGATCAGCACGCCCAGCGGCAGCCAGTGGCTGATGCCGTGGCCCGCGTGCGCTTCGGTCTTGGCTTCGCCGTGGAAGGCGATGAAGATCAGGCGGAAGGTGTACAGCGAGGTCATGAACGCACCGACCAGGCCGGCGTACAGCAGGCCGGTGTTGCCGCTGGCGAAGGCTTCCCAGAGGATCTCGTCCTTGGAGTAGAAACCCACGGTCACGATCGGCAGGGCGGCCAGGGCAGCACCACCGACCACGAAGCTGGCGTAGGCCAGTGGCAGTTTCTTCCACAGGCCGCCCATCTTGAAGATGTTCTGCTCGTGGTGGCAGGCAACGATCACTGCACCGGAGGCAAGGAACAGCAGGGCCTTGAAGAAGGCGTGGGTCATCAGGTGGAAGATCGCCGCATCCCAGGCGCCAACGCCCAAGGCCAGGAACATGTAGCCGATCTGGCTCATGGTCGAGTAGGCGAGGATACGCTTGATGTCGGTCTGTACCAGCGCGGCGAAGCCGGCCAGTACCAAGGTCACGCCACCGACCACACCTACAAGGTGCAGGATGTCCGGCGCCAGCAGGAACAGGCCGTTGGTACGGGCGATCAGGTACACGCCCGCGGTCACCATGGTTGCAGCGTGGATCAGTGCCGAAACCGGGGTCGGGCCAGCCATCGCGTCGGCCAGCCAGGTCTGCAGTGGCAGCTGGGCCGATTTACCGACCGCACCGCCCAGCAGCATCAGCGTTGCCAGCACCATCCAGGTGTCGCCAGCCTGGAATTTCTGCGGTGCCAGCACCAGCAGTTCCTGCACGTTCAGGGTACCCAGCTGGGCAAACAGGATGAACAGGCCGATGGCCAGGAACACGTCGCCGATACGGGTGACGATGAACGCCTTGAGTGCCGCGTTACCGTTGTTGCGGTTGCTGTAGTAGAAACCGATCAGCAGGTACGAGCACAGGCCTACACCTTCCCAGCCGAAGTAGATGAACAGCAGGTTATCGCCGAGGATCAGGAACAGCATGCTGGCGATGAACAGGTTGGTGTACGAGAAGAAGCGCGAGTAGCCGGCTTCGCCACGCATGTACCAGGACGCGAACAGGTGGATCAGGAAGCCGACACCGGTAACCACGCCGAGCATGGTGACCGACAGGCCGTCGAGGTACAGGGTGAAGTTCGGCGCAAAGCCGTCCACCGACATCCACTGCCACAGCAGTTGGCTGTACGCGCCGCCTTCAGGTGGCGCGACATTGAACTGCCAGATGACATAGGCGGCGGTAGCAGCCGACAGGCCCACCGAGCCGACGCCGATCAGGGCGGACAGGTTCTCCGAGAACCGCCCGCGCGAGAACGACAGCAGCAGGAAGCCGACGAGGGGGAAGACGAAAGTCAGGAAGAGAAGGTTCATCCGCGCATCTCACTGGCAGCATCGATGTCGAGAGTGTGGAAGCGGCGATACAGCTGCAGCAGGATGGCCAGGCCAATGCTGGCCTCGGCGGCTGCCAGGCTGATCACCAGAATGAACATCACCTGGCCGTCGGGCTGGACCCAGCGGGCACCGGCGACGACGAACGCCAGGGCAGAGGCGTTCATCATGACTTCCAGGCTCATGAGTACGAAGAGGATGTTGCGGCGGACCATCAGGCCAACCAGACCTAAGCAGAACAGGATACCGGCGACCGCCAGGCCATGCTCGAGAGGGATAGCACCCATGATTTACTCCTTCGCCTCGTTGCGGCCCAGGTGGAAGGCGGTGACGGCTGCAGCCAGCAGCAGCATCGAGGCCAGTTCGACCACCAGCAGGTACGGCCCGAACAGGCTGATGCCCACTTCTTTAGGGCCCACGGTAGTGCCGCTGATGCCAGCGCCGCTCGGGGCGACGAACAGCACGTACAGCAGTTCCAGCAGCAACAGGGTGCCGAGGATCACCGGCCCTGCCCAGATGCCGGGCTTGAGCCAACCGCGCTCCTGCGCGACCGAAGCCGGCCCCAGGTTAAGCATCATCACCACGAACACGAACAGCACCATGATGGCGCCGGCGTAGGCGATCACTTCCAGGGCGCCGGCGAACGGCGCACCCAGGGAGAAGAAGATCATGGCCACGGAAATCAGCGAAATGATCAGGTAAAGCAAGGCGTGCACGGGGTTTGTGCCGGTCACCACCCGAAGGGTGGAGACCACGGCAATCCCGGATGCGAAGTAGAAAGCGAATTCCATCTTTCTGTCCTTATGGGAGCAAGCTCTTCACGTTGATCGGTTCGGCTTCGTTCTGTGCAGAGCCTTTCGGCTTGCCAGCGATTGCCATACCCGCAACACGGTAGAAGTTGTAGTCAGGGTTCTTGCCGGGGCCGGAGATCAGCAGATCTTCTTTCTCGTACACCAGGTCCTGACGCTTGAACTCGGCCATTTCGAAATCCGGAGTCAGCTGGATCGCGGTGGTCGGGCACGCTTCTTCACACAGGCCGCAGAAAATGCAACGCGAGAAGTTGATGCGGAAGAATTCCGGGTACCAGCGACCATCCTCGGTCTCGGCCTTCTGCAGCGAGATGCAGCCAACCGGGCAGGCCACCGCGCAGAGGTTGCACGCTACGCAGCGCTCCTCTCCATCGGGGTCGCGGGTGAGGACGATGCGGCCGCGGTAGCGCGGCGGCAGGTACACGGGTTCTTCGGGGTACTGCAGGGTGTCGCGCTTGCGGAACCCGTGGGAGAACACCATTGCCAGGCTGCGCAGCTGAGTGCCGGTGCCCTTAACGATGTCGCCGATATACTTGAACATGGGTCAAATCCTCACTGGGCCGCGACGGCTGGCGTGTTGTAGAGCACGATCGCAGCGGTCACCAGCAAATTGATCAGGGTCAGCGGCAGGCAGAACTTCCAGCTGAAGTCCATCACCTGGTCATAGCGCGGGCGCGGGATCGAGGCGCGCAGCAGGATGAACAGCATGATGAAGAACGCGGTCTTCAGGGCGAACCACAGGAACGGCACTTGCGGCAGGATGCCGAACGGGCCGTGCCAGCCACCGAAGAACAGGGTTACCAGCAGCGCCGAGATGAGGATGATGCCGATGTACTCACCGACGAAGAACATGCCCCATTTCATGCCGGCATACTCGATGTGGTAGCCGTCGGCCAGTTCCTGTTCTGCTTCCGGCTGGTCGAACGGGTGACGGTGAGTCACGGCGACGCCAGCGATGAAGAAGGTGCAGAAGCCGAAGAACTGCGGAATGATGAACCACAGGTTCTGCGCCTGGTACTCGACGATGTCGCGCATGTTGAACGAGCCTACCTGCACCACCACGCCCATCAGCGCCAGGCCCAGGAACACTTCGTACGACACGGTCTGTGCCGAAGCACGCAAGCTGCCCAGCAGGGCGTACTTGTTGTTCGACGACCAGCCGGCGAACAGCACAGCGTAGACCGACAGGCCGGCCATGGCGAAGAAGAACAGCAGGCCGATGTTCAGGTCGGCAACGCCCCAGCCCGGTGTGATCGGGATGATCGAGAAGCCGATCAGCAGGGCGCTCATGGCCACGACCGGCGCCAGGGTGAAGATCATCTTGTCGACGAAGGGCGGGTTCCAGTCTTCCTTGAAGAACATCTTCAGCATGTCGGCAGCGATCTGGAACATGCCGAACGGGCCAACGCGGTTCGGGCCGTAGCGGTCCTGCCACCAGCCCAGCAAGCGGCGCTCGACGAAGCTGAGCAGGGCGCCGCAGACCACCACGGCCAGCAGCACCACGATAGCCTTGACGACCTGGATGATCACGTCGATCACTTCGGGGGTGAACCAGCTCATTGTGCTGCCTCCTGCAGACCTTCGACGGATGCACCGAAGATGGCAGGCGGGATGCCGGCCAGGCCTTTCGGCAACGCGACCAGGCCAGCGCCCAGTTCTTCATTGATGCGCAGCGGCAGGCGCAGGGCCACACCGGCAACGTTCAGGCTCAGCAGAGCACCGTCGTTGACACCCAGACGGTCGGCTTCGGACTTGGCCAGGGCCACGTAGGCAGCCGGGATGCGCTGTTGCACCGGGGCGGCGCGCGACGAGCTTTCCTCGCTGCCGAACAGGTGGAAGAACGGCACGGCAGTCCAGGTGCCACGGGCCGGGTTGAAGGCACCCGGAATGACGCTGAACCAGCTCAGGCGGTCGCCTTGCGGCTCGATCAGGCGTACGCCAGGGTCACCGGCACGCAGGTGGCCACCGACCTCGTCCTGGAACTTGTTCCAGGCTTGCGGCGAGTTCCAGCCCGGCGACCAGGCGAACGGCACCTGCTGGCGCGGTTCGGCGGAGCCCGAGTAACCTTCCATGGAGAAGGCGAACGCGGTGTCCTTGTCTTGCGGGGTGCGCGGCTCGTGCACGCTGATGTTGGCGCGCATGGCAGTACGGCCGGAGTAACGCAGCGGTTCACGGGCCAGCTTCATGCCCTTGATGCGGAACGCGGCGCTTGGCGCGGCGTTGACGATGCCGGCCAGTTGCGGGGCGGCTTCGGCACAGGCGCTGGTAACGTGGTCCAGCTGGGTCCAGTCGACCGGCTTGTTCAGCAGGGTGGCACGCAGGGCGTGCATCCAGCGCCAGCCTTCGTGAATCTGGATGCTGCTGTCCAGGTATTGCGGGTCGAACACCTGGAAGAAGCGCTGGGCACGGCCTTCCTGGCTGACCAGGGTACCGTCGCCCTCGGCGAACGAGGCCGCTGGCAGTACCAGGTGGGCACGGTCGACAGTGGCGGTCTTGGAGTGGTCGGCAACGATCACCACCTTGGCTGCAGCCAGGGCAGCGTCGACCTTGGCGGCCGGTACGCGGGCGTACAGGTCGTTTTCCAGTACGACGATGGCGTCGGCTTTGCCGCTGATGACCGCGTCCAGCGCGGCATCGATGGACTCGCCACCGAGCATGGCCAGGCCGATGCTGTTGGCCTCAGGCACCACCAGGCTCAGCGAGCCGTTTTTCTCGCGCAGCTTCAGGGCTTTGGCGATGTTGGCGGCGGCTTCGATCAACGCCGGGTCGGCCAGCGAGGTGCCGGCTACAACCAGTGGGCGCTTGGCGGCGACCAGGGCATCGGCGATGCGTTGGGCCAGGGCCTTGGCTTCGTCGTCCAGGCCGGCGACTGCCGGTGCACTCGGGTCGATGGCGTGGGCCACGGCGAAACCGATGCGGGCCAGGTCGGCCGGGGCGGCGTGCACGCATTCTTCGGCGACGTCGTCCAGCTTGGTTTCAGCCAGGGAGGCGATGAACAGCGGGTACAGCGCGTGCTGGCCGATGTTCTTCACCGCGGCGTCGAGCCACGGCTGCACTTTCATCGCTTCGGCCATGGCCTCGGCCTTGCCTTTGGTGGCCTGGCGTACAGCCAGGGCGACGCGGGCAGCGGTCTGGGTCAGGTCTTCACCGAGCACGAACACGGCGTCGTGGTCTTCGATGTCGCGCAGGGTAGGCACCGGCAGCGGGCTGTTGTTCAGCACGTTCAGGGCCAGGCGCACGCGGGCCAGTTCGCCAGCTTCCATGCCCGAGTAGAAGTACTCGGCACCGACCAGCTCACGCAGGCCGTAGTTGCTTTCGAGACTGGCGCGTGGCGAGCCGATACCGACGATGGTACGGCCGCGCAGCAGGTCGGCGGCCTTGTCCAGGGCGGCGTCCAGGCCCAGCTTGGTGCCGTCGGCCAGGTGTGGCTGGCGTGGGCGGTCCTTGCGGTTGACGTAGCCGTAGCCGAAGCGGCCGCGGTCGCACAGGAAGTACTGGTTGACCGAGCCGTTGAAGCGGTTTTCGATACGACGCAGTTCGCCGTAGCGCTCGCCGGGGCTGATGTTGCAACCGCTGGAGCAGCCGTGGCAGATGCTAGGGGCGAACTGCATGTCCCACTTGCGGTTGTAACGCTCGGAGTGGGTCTTGTCGGTGAAAACACCGGTCGGGCAGACCTCGGTCAGGTTGCCGGAGAACTCGCTCTCCAGCACGCCGTCTTCGACGCGGCCAAAGTACACGTTGTCGTGGGCGCCGTAGACGCCCAGGTCGGTACCACCGGCGTAATCCTTGTAGTAGCGCACGCAGCGGTAGCAGGCAATGCAGCGGTTCATCTCATGGGCGATGAACGGGCCGAGGTCCTGGTTCTGGTGGGTACGCTTGGTGAAACGGTAGCGGCGCTCGTTGTGGCCGGTCATTACCGTCATGTCTTGCAGGTGGCAGTGACCGCCTTCCTCGCACACCGGGCAGTCGTGCGGGTGGTTGGTCATCAGCCATTCGACGACGCTGGCGCGAAACGCCTTGGACTCGTCATCTTCGATGGAAATCCAGGTGCCGTCGGAGGCAGGGGTCATGCAGGACATGACGATACGACCACGGGTGTCGTTCTCGTCGGTGTACTGCTTGACCGCGCACTGCCGGCAGGCGCCAACGCTACCAAGCGCCGGGTGCCAGCAGAAATAAGGGATGTCGAGGCCTAGCGACAGACACGCCTGTAACAGGTTGTCTGCACCGTTGACTTCGAGCGCTTTGCCGTCTACGTGGATAGTGGCCATTGTTCAAAGTTCTTCGTTGGCCCGCGTGAGCGGGCGTGGCTAATGGAAATCGGTGAGCTTGCGACACGCCGCGAATGAATCGGGCCTGCCGGCAAGCTGGCGAGTGGCACGGACCACCCGCCTAATCATCTTGTTATGCGCCGACCACGATCGGCCCGGCCTGGATTGGCTTGGCCAGGTCTGGGCGCAGGGTGTCACCCGCGGATGCTGGAGCGACACCGGCCTCGAACTCGGACCGGAAGTATTTGATGGCACTGCCCAGTGGCTCGACGGCACCCGGTGCGTGAGCACAGAAGGTACGGCCTGGGCCGAGGAAGTTGACCAGGCCCAGCAGCGTCTCGATGTCTTCGGCACGGCCTTGCCCGTTTTCCAGTGCACGCAGCATCTTCACGCTCCACGGCAGGCCGTCACGGCATGGCGTGCACCAGCCGCACGACTCGCGGGCGAAGAACTCTTCCATGTTGCGCAGCAGCGAGACCATGTTGACGCTGTCGTCCACCGCCATGGCCAGGCCTGTGCCCATACGGGTGCCGACCTTGGCGATACCACCGGCGTACATCTGCGCGTCGAGGTGCTCGGGCAGCAGGAAGCCGGTACCGGCGCCGCCTGGCTGCCAGCACTTGAGCTTGAAGCCGTCGCGCATGCCACCGGCGTAGTCTTCGAACAGCTCGCGGGCGGTGACGCCGAACGGCAGCTCCCACAGGCCCGGGTTCTTCACCTTGCCAGAGAAGCCCATCAGCTTGGTGCCGTGGTCTTCGCTGCCTTCGCGGGCCAGCGACTTGTACCAGTCGTTGCCGTTGGCGACGATGGCCGGCACGTTGCACAGGGTTTCGACGTTGTTCACGCAAGTCGGCTTGCCCCACACGCCGACGGCTGCAGGGAAGGGCGGCTTGGAGCGCGGGTTGGCGCGACGGCCTTCCAGCGAGTTGATCAGTGCGGTTTCTTCACCGCAGATGTAGCGGCCGGCACCGGTGTGCACGAACAGCTCGAAATCGAAACCGGAGCCCAGGATGTTCTTGCCCAGCAGCCCGGCGGCCTTGGCTTCATCGATGGCGCGGTTGAGGTTTTTCGCTGCGGTGGTGTATTCGCCACGCAGGAAGATGTAGCCACGGTAGGCCTTCAGCGCGCGGGCGCTGATCAGCATGCCCTCGACCAGCAGATGGGGCTGTTGCTCCATCAGCATGCGGTCCTTCCAGGTGTTCGGCTCCATTTCGTCCGCGTTGCACAGCAGGTAGCGGATGTTCATGGATTCGTCTTTGGGCATCAGGCCCCACTTCACGCCAGTGGGGAAGCCTGCGCCACCGCGGCCCTTCAGGCCGGAGTCCTTCACTGTCTGCACGATGTCGTCCTGCGACATCTCGCCCAGTGCCTTGCGGGCAGCGGCGTAGCCATTCTTGGCCTGGTACTCGGCAAGCCACACAGGCTCGCCGTCGTCACGCAGGCGCCAGGTCAGCGGGTGGGTTTCGGCGGTGCGCGCAATGCGGTTGGCCGGGCCGAAGGAAGTAATGGTCATACGTAACCCTCCAGCAGTTTGGTGACGCCAGCAGGCTGCACGTCGCCAAAGGTGTCGTCGTCGATCATCAGCGCGGGGGCCTTGTCGCAGTTGCCCAGGCAGCACACCGGCAGCAGGGTGAAGCGGCCGTCGGCGGTGGTCTGGCCGAGGCCGATACCCAGCTCGCTCTGGATCTGGCTGACGACCGATTCATGGCCGCCGATGTAGCAGACCATGCTGTCGCACACGCGGATGATGTGGCGGCCGACCGGCTGGCGGAAGATCTGGCTGTAGAAGGTGGCTACACCTTCGACGTCGCTGGCAGGGATGCCCAGCACTTCGCCGATCGCGTGAATGGCGCCGTCCGGCACCCAGCCACGTTCCTTCTGGACGATCTTCAAGGCTTCGATGGACGCCGCGCGCGGGTCCTCGTAGTGATGCATCTCGTGCTCGATGGCCGAGCGCTCTGTTTCGCTCAGGGCGAAACGGTCTGTCTGGATAAGCGTGCTGTTCATGCTTAGCGGTCCACGTCAGCCATAACGAAGTCGATACTGCCCAGGTACGCAATGAGGTCGGCAACCATGCTGCCTTTGATCACCGAAGGGATCTGCTGCAGGTGCGGGTAGCTCGGAGTACGGATCCGGGTGCGGTAGCTCATGGTGCCGCCATCGCTCGTCAGGTAGTAACTGTTGATGCCCTTGGTCGCCTCGATCATCTGGAACGACTCGTTGGCCGGCATGACCGGGCCCCACGAGACTTGCAGGAAGTGCGTGATGAGGGTCTCGATGTGCTGCAGGGTGCGCTCTTTCGGTGGCGGCGTGGTCAGCGGGTGATCCGCCTTGTACGGGCCTTCCGGCATGTTGCGCAGGCACTGGTCGATGATGCGGATACTCTGGCGCATCTCCTCGACACGGACCATGCAGCGATCATAGGCATCGCCGTTGTGGGCCAGCGGTACTTCGAATTCGAAGTTCTCGTAGCCGGAGTAGGGGCGGGCCTTGCGCAGGTCGAAATCGCAACCGGTGGAGCGCAGGCCGGCACCGGTGGTGCCCCATTCCAGGGCTTCTTTGGTGTTGTACGCGGCAACGCCAATGGTACGGCCCTTGAGGATGCTGTTCTGCAGGGCAGCCTTGGTGTACTCGTCCAGGCGCTTTGGCAGCCAGTCGACGAAGTCCTTGACCAGTTTCTCCCAGCCGCGCGGCAGGTCGTGGGCGACGCCACCGATGCGGTACCAGGCCGGGTGCAGGCGGAAACCGGTGATCGCTTCGATCACGGTGTAGGCGCGCTGGCGGTCGGTGAAGGTGAAGAACACCGGGGTCATGGCGCCCACGTCCTGGATGTAGGTACCCAGGAACAGCAGGTGGCTGGTGATGCGGAAGAACTCGGCCAGCATCACTCGAATTACGTCGACCTTCTGCGGCACCTTGATGCCTGCCAGCTTTTCCACCGCCAGTACGTACGGCAGGTTGTTCATCACCCCGCCGAGGTAGTCGATACGGTCGGTGTAGGGGATGAAGCTGTGCCAGGACTGGCGCTCGGCCATTTTCTCGGCGCCACGGTGGTGGTAGCCGATGTCCGGGACGCAGTCGACGATCTCTTCACCGTCCAGCTGCAGGACGATACGGAACGCACCGTGCGCCGAAGGGTGGTTGGGGCCAAGGTTGAGGAACATGTAGTCCTCGTTGGCGCCCTGACGCTTCATGCCCCAGGCTTCCGGGTTGAAGCGCGCCGACTCTTCTTCAAGCTGTTGCTTGGCCAGGGTCAGGCTGTAGGGGTCGAACTCGGTGGCACGGGCCGGGTAGTCCTTGCGCAGCGGGTGGCCTTCCCAGGTGGGCGGCATCATGATGCGGCTGAGGTGCGGGTGCCCGGCAAAGTCGATGCCGAACATGTCCCACACTTCGCGCTCGTACCAGTTGGCGTTTGGCCAGATACCGGTCACGGTCGGCAGGTTCAGGTCGCCTTCGCTCAGCGACACCTTGATCATCACATCGCTGTTACGCTCGATCGACAGCAGGTGGTAGAACACGCTGAAGTCGGCGGCCGGCAGGCCACGGCGCTGGGTGCGCAGGCGTTCGTCGACGCCGTGCAGGTCGTACAGCATGCTGTAAGGCTTGGCGACACCGCGCAGGAAGCTGAGCACCTCTTTGAGCTGGGCGCGTTTGACCCACAGCACGGGCATGCCGGTGCGGGTTTCCTGGGCGACGAATGCTTCGGCGCCAAAACGGTTGTTCAGTTCGACGACCACATCCTGGTCGTCAGCCTTGTAGGGCGGAATAAAAATAGCGTTGTCCGCTGTCATGGTCTCGGTCGCTTTGGGTCAACGTTAAGAATGAAGCCAGGCCGCCGGGTCCAGGGGGAGCGGGCGGCAGGTCGCTGGATCAGACTTCGTCGGGGCTGCGCAGGTTGGTTACTGCAATGCGCTGCTCACGACGCAGGTCTTTCTGGGCTGGCATCTCGGCACGGTAAATACCTTGATCACCAACAACCCAGGAAAGCGGGCGTCGTTCTTGGCCGATCGACTCCTGCAGCAGCATCAAGCCTTGCAGGAAAGCCTCAGGGCGTGGCGGGCAGCCAGGCACATAGACGTCCACGGGGAGGAACTTGTCGACCCCCTGAACGACCGAGTAGATGTCGTACATGCCACCGGAGTTGGCGCACGAACCCATGGAGATGACCCATTTCGGCTCGAGCATCTGCTCATAGAGGCGCTGGATGATCGGCGCCATCTTGATGAAGCAGGTACCGGCGATGACCATGAAGTCGGCCTGACGCGGCGAGGCCCGGATGACTTCGGCGCCGAAGCGGGCGATGTCGTGGGGTGCCGTGAAGGCCGTGGTCATTTCCACGTAGCAGCAGGACAGGCCGAAGTTGTACGGCCAGAGGGAGTTCTTGCGACCCCAGTTGACCGCGCCACGCAGCACATCTTCGAGTTTCCCCATGTAGATGTTCTTGTGGACCTGGTCCTCTAGCAGCTGATCGGTGACGGTTTCCCGTTCACCTACCGGGTACTGCTCGTTAGGCGCATCCGGATCGATTCTGGTGAGATTGTATTGCATTGCCAAAGCCTCATTGTTTCAGCTTCGCTTGCCGCTTGCGGCGACCTTCGGGAGCCCAGTCAAGAGCACCGACGCGCCATAGGTAGACAAGACCTGCCAACAGAATTGCTATGAAAACGAGAGCTTCGACGAACCCGGTCCAGCCGCTTTCGCGGACGGACACAGACCATGCAAAGAGAAAGAGGGCTTCGATATCGAAGATCACGAACAGCATCGCGACCAGATAGAATTTGGCGGACAGGCGCAGGCGGGCGCTGCCGACGGGCAGCATGCCGGATTCGAAGGGTTCGTTCTTGGCGCGACCCCAGGCCTTGCTACCGAGCAGGCTGGACAGGCCGAGCATGAAGGCGCACAGGCCGACGACACCCAGGAGGAAGATGGCAAAGCCCCAGTTGTGGGCGATGAGTCCTGCCGAATCGGACATGCTAGAGATCCTTATACAGAGACCCAGCTCTGCAGTCTGAAATAAGTAGAGCGGCGACGTGGTGTCGCAGGTGCAGTGACCAAATGTCGCAGCTGAATCAATCGCGCTGATTTTATGGGTAAACCCGGTGCAAGTAAAATTTCTGTCGCAAATTTATTCGTAGGATTAAGAACAAAAGGCACTCGTAAATGGCTGAAAGCCTTGAAATTCGGGCATTGCGTGCGGTTTTGTTAATTATGTTTCTTGCGACTGGTAACGAATTACAAGTTGCGTAATGATAATTAGTATCATTTGACCTGATGCTATGTAATTTGGCTGTTCTGCGCCTTGTAAAGTTCATCCGGCGATTCCCTCTACTTGCAAATGCGAAAGACTCCTGTTCTAGCAGCTTCCGACACTGCGCGCACCGCTCTGGGTCAATACTTTATCGGTTGAGCGGTGACTGGCTGATGAAGCAATCGCCCACTGCCCGAGCCAGTAGGTGAGGATGATCAGGTACGGCGCGGCGGCGAACGGGCTGACGAAGCGGTCAATGCCGATCAGGCTGTCGGAGAGCACAAACAGGCCGGCGCCGATTGCGGCCAGCCCGCCACAGGCCAGGGCGCGCCAGAGCATGGCGCTGATGGCCAGGGCGTACAGCGCGACCGGGATCAGCAACGGGCCGAGGCCGTGGCTGGCCAGTACGCCGAGCAGCGCCATGCCGGTGATCGCGCTGAAGATCAGTGCGGGCAGGGCGGGGCGCAGGGTAATGCCGCAATAGCCGCGCAGGTAAGCCAGGTGGGCACAGAGGAAGGCGGCCAGGCCGAATACGAACAGGTCGGCGGGGATGGCCAGCAGTATGTCACCCATTACCGAAAAGCCCAGGCCGATCGAGATCCACTTCCGATAAGGTGTGGCCGGGGCGCCGCGCAGCCAGGCGACAAGCGCCAGGACGGGAACGGGTTTGGCCAGCAGTGCGACCAGGGTATTGTCGCTGGCCAGTGCATATATATAGAGGGTGGCGGCGGCCAGGGCCAGAATCATCAGGTGGCTTGGACGAGGCATGGGCGGTCCTTGCTGCTGTGCTGCCTCAAGCATAGACGTGATTGTGGGGTTTGCTGGTGACGCCATTGGTTTGAGTGGGGGCTGCCATGGGTATGGCGAAAGGAATGCAGCGCCTATCAGATCGAGCGCCGCCCGCGCGGCGCTTCGCAGCACAAGGCTGCTCCTACATCTGTTTCGGGCCAGTCACGCCTGTGAGGCTGCCGCTGCCCGCCTTGTCTGTCTTCTTCGATATTGAAGGTTGCATCACTGCTCTTGATTAATCTCCAGTCATGCACCCAGTTGCACCAAGGCTTGAGCGATGTATCGCCTGATGGGCCTCTTCGCGGGTAAACCCGCTCCCACAGGATCACCACGGGCTCCAAGACTTGCGCAGTACCTGTGGGAGCGGGCGTGCCCGCGAAAGGGTCGGCCCAGGCATTAGAGAATTTTCAGGGGATTGAACAATGACAATGAAGCACTGACATACCGCAGCCTTTTCGCGACACAAGGCCGCTCCTACAGGTTCCGTGCATTTCTGGTCGGTCTGGTATCGACAAAAAGAAAGGCCCAGCGCGTTCGCAGCCCTGGGCCTTTCTTCAGCGGCAAGCCGCTATCAGTGGAACTGCTCTTCCTCGGTCGAGCCGGTCAGGGCAGTCACCGACGATGCGCCACCCTGGATCACGGTGGTCATGTCATCGAAGTAACCAGTACCCACTTCCTGCTGGTGCGCCACGAAGGTGTAGCCCTTGCTGGCGTCAGCGAATTCCTGCTCCTGCAACTTCACGTAGGCGGTCATGTCGTTGCGGGCGTAGTCGTGCGCCAGGTTGAACATGCCGTGCCACATGTTGTGGATGCCAGCCAGGGTGATGAACTGGTGCTTGTAGCCCATGGCCGACAGCTCGCGCTGGAACTTGGCGATGGTGGCGTCGTCCAGGTTCTTCTTCCAGTTGAACGAAGGCGAGCAGTTGTACGACAGGATCTGGTCCGGGTACTCCTTCTTGATCGCTTCGGCGAAGCGACGGGCTTCGTCCAGGTCCGGCTTGGCGGTTTCGCACCAGATCAGGTCGGCATATGGCGCGTAGGCCAGGCCGCGGGAGATGGCCTGGTCGAGGCCGGCGCGGACCTTGTAGAAGCCTTCACGGGTACGCTCGCCAATCACGAACGGCTGATCGTACGGGTCGCAATCGCTGGTCAGCAGGTCGGCGGCGTTGGCGTCGGTTCGGGCCAGGATGATGGTCGGTACGCCCGACACGTCAGCTGCCAGGCGCGCGGCCACCAGCTTCTGTACGGCTTCCTGGGTTGGTACCAGCACCTTGCCGCCCATGTGGCCGCATTTTTTAACCGAGGCCAGCTGGTCTTCGAAGTGCACGCCAGCGGCGCCTGCTTCGATCATGTTCTTCATCAGCTCGTAGGCGTTCAGTACGCCACCGAAACCGGCTTCGGCGTCTGCCACGATCGGCGCGAAGTAGTCGATGTAGCCTTCGTCGCCCGGGTTCTTGCCGGCTTTCCACTGGATCTGGTCGGCGCGGCGGAACGAGTTGTTGATGCGCTTGACCACGGTCGGTACCGAGTCAACCGGGTACAGCGACTGGTCAGGGTACATGGACTCGGCCGAGTTGTTGTCGGCGGCAACCTGCCAGCCGGACAGGTAGATGGCCTGGATGCCAGCCTTTACCTGCTGTACTGCCTGGCCGCCGGTCAGGGCGCCCATGCAGTTGACGAAATCTTTTTCTGGGCGGAAGGACGGGTGGGCACCTTGGGTGACCAGCTTCCACAGTTTTTCTGCACCTTGGCGTGCCAGGGTGTGCTCTGGCTGAAGGGAGCCACGCAGGCGAACGACATCAGCGGCGGTGTAGGTACGGGTCACGCCTTTCCAGCGCGGGTTCTCGGCCCAGTCTTTCTCGAGGGCTGCAATTTGCTGTTCGCGTGTCAGTGCCATGGAAATAAACCTCGTCGCATCGATCTTGGGTTAATTGTGCTGATGCTCGGGTGCAGATCAGGGTGCTTGGCGGCTGTCCTGTTCTAAGGAGTGCGGCGGCGAACGCGAAGGCTCGAAGGGGGAAGGGTGGGCAGGCCAGGCGAAGGTGTGCTCCGGCAGGTCGGCTCGTGGTTGCCTTGCTGCGGTGCTACGCGATTGCCAGTACTGCGGTGATGCGCTTCCGTCCCTCGGGACAACTTCTTCGTTGCAGTCGCAATCCCGTCGAACCGCCTTGTGGGCCGTATAGACACGAGGCGCCTCCAGGGGTGGGAGGAGCACGCCTCGAAGGCCCTTGCCAGGGCCCCTGATTAGCGGGAGCGAGGCCATCATGCCCTTGGGAAAAAGACCCTGTCAAATGTTTTGTAGTGACTTTTTTCACTTACTACATCTTTGGTCTAATGCGACTTGGCGGTCAGTTTCTAGGCCTTTGGTCGAGGCCTTGAGTTGCCTGGGTTCAGTCGAGGAGGTCGACTTTTACACGCAAAGTCATGTTTTCACCGCGCTGGGTGCTGTAACTGCGGCTTGACGCGTTGCGGTCGGCTTGGCTCTGCTGGTTGTAGCCGGCCAGGGTGATCCATTCGCCGAGCTTGCCGGTGATTGTCGTGTCGGTACTTTGCACGTTCACTACATCTGCACGTTCCTGGCTGATGCGGTCATTATTGGTGCTTATTTGCAGACGAACCGTGTCACCGCTCAAGCTCGGCGTGACGTAGAAGCCTTGGGTCACATTGCGGTATTCGGTGTTGCTCTGTACGCGCCCATAGCCGTCGGTGCTGGTGCTGGTAATCGGGATGCTCTGGCCAACCTGAATGAGCGCAGGCTGGCCTTCGCTGGCCTGCACCTGCTGCATGCCGCCGTCGCGGTTGCTGGTGCCGTAGTGGATGATGCGTGCGTTGCCGCGGTTGTCCTGGAAGTTGCTGTCGTTGTTGTCGACGCTGATCAGCAGCCGCTTGGGAGCGGTGTCCAGTTGCTGCAGCAAGGCGCGCAGGTCGTCGATGCGCTCGGGGCTGGCGTTGACGATCAGCTTGTTCTCGAAGGCGTTCACCGTGCCGTCCTTGCCGATGAATGCCTGCGCGGCAGGCAATAGTTCGGCGCTGGCGCGGTGCTGCAGCGGCACCACCTCGGTAGCGGCCTGGGCGGCGAGGCTGGCAAGCAGCAGCAGGGAAGTGAAAAGGGGGCGTAGCGGCATGTCCATGATCTCCGCAGGTGGAATCAACATGATGGCAAATTTGCCGGCTTCCTGCCGGATCTGGATCACGCCGGCGCTGTTGAGGCAGTTGCTGGCCGTGGATGAACCTTTGAGTTGTCCCGCCAGTCGCACTCACAGGGAACGCGTGGGGTGATTGCATGAGGGGTGGTCTGATCCTGCTGTTATGGCTTTGCAGCCTTGGTGCACAGGCTGCACCGGATACGCTGCGCATCAAGCAACTGCAGCGTTGCGGCGACCTGCCCGGCGAAGGCGGGCAGCAATGGTGCCTGCGTGCCGAGGGGCTCGGTGCAGATGTGCCAACGGTATGGCTTGGCGGTGTGCGACTGCCAGCAGCCGATATCGAGCGCAAAGGTGACCGGCTTACCCTGAACCTGGCGAAAAAAGCCCAGCGCAGCGCGCCTCTTTGGCTGGAATTTGATGGCCGCACCAGCAACCCGATATGGCTGACCCGCCAGCGCAGTCATGTTGTCGCCGCAGGGCCTGATGAAGTGGCGAAGAACATGGATGGCCTGACTACCTATGTCGACCTGGTCAGCCTGTTGATCGAAGAACAACACGACGGCCTTGGCGAGGCCCGGCGCATTGCCGGTAAATACGGCGCCCAGGTGGTCGGTGCCATACCGCCGCTCAATGTCTACCAGCTGCGCTTGCCGGTGGACGACCTGGTGCAGCGTGACGCGATGATCCTGCGCATGGGTAGTGAGGTCAGCGTGGATGCCGTAATTGTCGAGGAGTCCGCCCCGGAGGGTGAGGAAGAGGGAAGTGGGCGCGACACTCGCGCCATAGACCAGGCAGACGAATGGGCCGCCAACCGCTTCATGGACGCGCTGTATTTCTACCAGCGACGGATTGGCGCTTCGCGCTTGCCGGTGCAGCCCGTGCGGGTTGGGGTAATCGAGCGTGAGGTGGACTTTGATGCCCCTGGATTCAGCCAATACCGAGGCGGCTGCGAGCAGGGCCAGACATGCCTGTACGCTCGCGACGGGGATCGCGCGACAGGCCATGGCAGCCATGTCGCAGGCATTCTCGCCGCGCAGGGTGAGGGATTTTTGCCGGGGCTGGGCAAGCACAGCCCTGGCTTCGAGGTGATTGTAGAGCGCAACTCGGATGCAGGTATCACCGCCAACATCGCTGCATCGGTGAACCTGGTCGAGGATGGCGTGCGGGTGCTGAACTGGAGCTGGGGCATCCACCGGGTCGGCGCACGCGACGTCAACGGTGATGAGGTCGATTCGCTGGTGCGTTCCGGCCTGGCGATGAGTGGCTACGAGGAGTTGCTTGAGGAGTTCTTCCTCTGGCTGCGCAAAGAGCACCCGGATGTGGTGGTGGTGAATTCGGCGGGCAACGGTGCGTCGTGGTCAGGTACCGATGAATACCGCCTGCCGTCGTCGTTCATCACCGAACAACTGCTGGTGGTGGGCGGGCACCAGCGCAGCGACAAGGCGACGGCGGTCGAAGCCCCCGACCATGTGCGCAAGCGCCACAGTTCCAACATCGACATGCGCGTGGATGTCAGTGCTGCTGCCTGCATACGCCCGGCGGCTGCCCCGGCTGCGCATTGCGGCACATCGTACGCAACACCCCTGGTGACTTCCACCGTGGCAGCGATGCTGTCGATCAACCCGGCCCTCACCCCGGAACAGGTGCGCATGCTGTTGCGGCGCAGTGCCCTGACCCTGGGTACCGAGCAGGATTTCGAGGCGATGGATGCCGAAGACCTGACGGCGCCGATCCTGCCTTCGGAGCGTGGTGGGCGCCTGAACCACCCCGACCTGGGGCGTTCGGCGCGCCTGGACATGCAGCGCGCGCTGGACCTGGCAGTGCAGAGCCGGGAGCGGGTGCGCTGAACGGTGGCCGCTGTCAGACAAATTCCGTAACATCGCGCCCCTCGTTTTTGTAACGTCCGCCCGTACTGCCCCACAGGAAACCCATGAAACCCGCCCGACTACGCGCCGACCTGCTCGCCGGCCTGACCACCTCGTTTGCCTTGGTGCCCGAGTGCATCGCCTTTGCCCTGGTGGCGCACCTTAATCCGCTGATGGGCCTGTATGGCGCGTTCGTCATCTGCACCCTTACGGCGCTGTTTGGCGGTCGACCGGGGATGATTTCCGGCGCGGCCGGCTCGATGGCGGTGGTGATCGTGGCACTCGTTGTGCAGCACGGCGCGCAATACCTGCTGGCCACGGTTTTGCTGGGTGGCGTGGTGATGATCCTGTTCGGCTTGCTACGGCTGGGCAAGCTGGTACGCCTGGTGCCGTACCCGGTCATGCTCGGCTTCGTCAACGGCCTGGCCATCGTCATTGCCATGGCGCAGCTTGAGCACTTCAAGGCGGGTGAGCACTGGCTCAGCGGCGCGCCGCTGTACCTGATGATCGGCCTTGTGGCACTCACCATGGCGGTGGTCTACGTGCTGCCGAAACTGACCCGTGCGGTGCCGCCAGCGTTGGTGGCGATCCTTGGCGTGGGCCTGCTGGTGTACCTGCTCGACCTGCCCACCCGCACTTTGGGCGACATGGCGCATATCGCCGGTGGCCTGCCGGGGCTGGCACTGCCGGATGTGCCCTGGAACCTGGAAACCCTGAAGATCATCGCCCCCTACGCCGTGCTGATGGCCATGGTCGGTCTGCTGGAAACCTTGCTCACCCTCAACCTGACCGATGAAGTGACCGAGAGCCGTGGCTTCCCGGACCGCGAGTGCGTGGCACTGGGCGCGGCGAACATGGTTTCGGGCCTGTGCGGTGGGATGGGCGGTTGCGCAATGATCGGCCAGACGGTGATCAACCTCAGTTCCAATGGCCGCGGCCGGCTGTCCGGGGTAGTAGCCGGGGTGATGATCTTGCTGTTCGTGTTGTTCCTGTCGCCGCTGATCGAGCGTATTCCGCTCGCGGCGCTGGTCGGGGTGATGTTCGTGGTGGCTCAGCAGACCTTCGCCTGGGCGTCGCTGCGGGTGCTGCACAAGGTGCCGGTGAACGATGTGCTGGCGATCATTGCAGTGACCGTGGTCACCGTGTTTACCGACCTGGCCATGGCGGTGCTGTTCGGCATCATCATCGCGGCGCTGAACTTTGCCTGGCAGCATGCGCGGGAACTCTATGCGGACAGCCATGAGGATGCGGAAGGCGGCAAGCGTTATCAGGTACATGGCACGCTGTTCTTTGCCTCGACCGCCTCGTTCCTCAACCAGTTTGACCCGGCCCAGGACCCGGACAAGGTCACGCTGGATTGCCAACATTTGAGCTTTGTCGATTATTCGGCGGTTGCGGCGCTCAGGACCCTGCGTGAGCGGTATGCGAAGGCGGGCAAGCATTTGCGCGTGGTGCATTTGTCAGAGCGGTGCAAGAAACTGTTGAAGCGGGCAGGTGAGCAGCACTGAGCCTGGTTGTCACCCGTGCCGGCCTCTTCGCGGGCATGCCCGCTCCCACAGGATCGCCGCAGGCCCGGGCATTGTGCGATCCCCTGTGGGAGCGGGCGTGCCCGCGAAGAGGCCGGCACAGGCGAATGAATCATTCCCCGCGGTTTTTCTTGACGATGCCATCGGCAATGCTCGCCGGGGCTTCGGCATAGCGGGTGAACTCCATCGAGAAGCTGGCCCGGCCCTGGGTCATCGAACGCATCGAGGTGGCGTAGCCGAACATCTCGCCCAACGGCACTTCGGCACGGATTACCTTGCCGGCGGGTGTTTCGTCACCGTCCTGAATCATCCCGCGGCGCCGGCTGAGGTCGCCCAGAATGTCGCCCTGGTATTCCTCCGGCGTCACCACCTCCACTTTCATCACCGGTTCCAGCAACACCGCGCCGCCTTTCTGCGACAGCTGTTTGGTGGCCATTGAAGCCGCGATCTTGTAGGCCATTTCGTTGGAGTCGACATCGTGGTACGAACCGTCGAATACGGCGGCCTTGAGGCTGATCAGCGGGTAGCCGGCAAGCACGCCGTTCTTCATCTGCTCTTCGATACCCTTCTGGATCGCCGGGATGTACTCGCGCGGTACCACCCCGCCGACAATCTCGTTGATGAACTCAAGGCCCTCCTTGCCTTCGTCGCCAGGGGCGAAACGGATCCAGCAATGGCCGTATTGGCCACGGCCGCCGGACTGGCGCACGAAGCGCCCCTCGATCTCGCAGGTATTGCGGATTTTTTCCCGGTAGGCCACCTGCGGCTTGCCGATGTTGGCCTCGACGTTGAACTCGCGGCGCATGCGGTCGACGATGATGTCCAGGTGCAACTCGCCCATGCCCGAGATGATGGTCTGGCCGGTTTCTTCGTCGGTACGCACGCGGAATGACGGGTCTTCCTGGGCCAGCTTGCCCAGGGCGATGCCCATTTTTTCCTGGTCGGCCTTGGTCTTGGGCTCCACGGCCACGGAAATCACCGGGTCAGGGAAGTCCATGCGTTCGAGGATGATTGGTTTGTCCATGTCGCACAGTGTGTCGCCGGTGGTCACGTCTTTCATGCCGATCAGCGCGGCAATGTCGCCGGCGCACACGTCCTTGATTTCGGCACGCTGGTTGGCATGCATCTGCACCATGCGGCCGATGCGTTCCTTCTTGCCTTTGACCGAGTTGAGTACCGCGTTGCCTGAGCTGAGCACGCCGGAATAAACGCGGGCGAAGGTGAGGGTGCCGACAAATGGGTCGGTGGCAATCTTGAAAGCCAGGGCCGAGAACGGCTCTTTGTCGTCGGCGTGCCGTTCCAGGTGCTTGTTTTCATCGTCCGGGTCGGTGCCGCGAATGGCGGGGATTTCCGACGGGGCGGGCAGGTAGTCGATTACCGCATCGAGCATCAGCGGTACGCCCTTGTTCTTGAAAGAGGAGCCGAGGATGGTCGGAACGATTTCGTTGGCGATGGTGCGTTTGCGCAAACCGGCCTTGATCTCGTCGATGCTCAGCTCTTCGCCTTCGAGGAACTTGTTGAGCAGTTCGTCATTGGCCTCGGCGGCTGCTTCTATCATGTGCGCGCGCCATTCGTCGGCAAGCGTCTGCAGTTCGGCGGGTATGTCTTCTTCACGGTAGCTGGTGCCGTGGTCAGCGTCGTTCCAGTAGATGGCTTTCATCTTCACCAGGTCGATCTGGCCGATGAAGTTCTCCTCGCTGCCGATGGCCAGCTGGATCGGTACCGGGTGGTGCCCCAGGCGTTGGTCGATCTGCTTGACCACACGCAGGAAGTCGGCACCCTGGCGGTCCATCTTGTTGATGTAGGCCAGGCGTGGCACATGGTATTTGTTGGCCTGGCGCCAGACCGTCTCGGACTGTGGCTCTACCCCGTCAGCACCGCTGAACACCACCACCGCGCCATCGAGCACGCGCAACGAGCGTTCCACCTCGATGGTGAAGTCTACGTGGCCGGGGGTGTCGATGATGTTGAAGCGGTATTTGTCGGGGAACTGCTTGGTCGACCCTTGCCAGAACGCGGTGGTCGCCGCCGAGGTGATGGTGATGCCGCGTTCCTGCTCCTGGGCCATCCAGTCCATGGTCGCGGCGCCATCGTGCACCTCGCCCATCTTGTGGTTGACCCCGGTGTAGAACAGGATCCGCTCGGTAGTGGTGGTCTTGCCGGCGTCCACGTGGGCGACGATGCCAATATTGCGGTACAGCTCGATGGGCGTTGTGCGGGCCATGGCGGACTACCTGCGAATGGGCGGATTCCACCACGTTAGCAGACCGGTGGAATCCTGCCCTGCCGCCGGGCCGTCAGTCGGCCTGGGCTTGCAGCATCCACTGGCCATCCACTTCACGGGCCAGGCCGCTGGCCGTCAGCAGCGCCAGCAGACGCGAGTGCAGGGCGGCTTCGGTGAAGGTCTTGAGGGTGGTCAGGTCCAGTGTGCCGACCAGGTTGAGGTCGGCCTTGGTGTACGACAGCCAAGCCTTTTTCAGTACCTGGGCGACATCGCTGCCCGAGGTGCTGGCGAAGCGGCGGTGGCACTGGCGGCTTTCGAAGGTGAAGGTGTGGGCGTGGCTGTAGGTGCTTTCGTCGCCACCTTCAGTGCAGCGGTGGCAGCGGCACGGGCCTTCGCCGAAGGCGTTGCGCAGGTAGCTGTTGAAGTCCACGACGGGCTTGAGGGACAGGCGTTTGTCGACATCGAACAGGTCGGCGATCAGGGGTTCTTCGGCGCTCACTCGGGATCCTCGTGTGGTGGGGCGTGCATCGGCGGGCACCCTAACAGATCGAGGCATTCAGATCACCTGTAGAGACAACAGAGACCGCCTGCCGTACTCTACGCGCCCTTACGCCTACACACCCACTGAGGTAACCCCGCTTGAGCACCAAGTACCCGTACACCGCCACCGTGACCATCAGCGCCGAAGACCGTGGCGGAGATACCGAAGCTTCGGAAAACCCCAGCATGCGCGTGGGCCTGGAAGCGGTGACCGAAACCCTGAAGAAGGTGCATTTCGTCGGTACGCTCGCGGCACCTGAAAAACAGGCCACGCACATCTGCGTGACCCTGGAGAACGGCCTGACCTACTACGGCCCGATCGTCAACGGCCACGCCGAACTCGAAGGCGGCTGGATCGCCTTCGAATCCGACATGCTGACCCCCGAAGAACTGGGCCTGTAAGCCTCAGTTCAGTTCCACCAGGCACTGCTCGAGGATATCCAGCCCTTCCTCGAGCACCTCGGCTTCGATGGTCAACGGGGCCAGCAGGCGGATGATGTGCCGCGCCTTGCCGCTGGGCATCAGCAGCAAGCCCTTGGCCCGTGCCGACTCCATTACCTTGGCCAGTTGCGCCGGCGCCGGGCTGCCGTCGGCATTGACGAATTCGATGCCGCGCATGGCGCCCACACCCGTCAGGCGGCCGATGTACGGGCTCAGGCCCGACGCCTTCCAGCGCTGGTGGCGGCTGACGATGGCCTGCTCCTGGCGCTCACCCCAGGTTGCGATGTTCTCGTCGGTCATCTGCGCCAGGCTGGCCAACGCCGCCGCACAGGCAATCGGGTTGCCCGAATAGGTGCCACCGAGGCCGCCCTTGGGCAGTGCTGCCATCAATTCCTTGCGCCCGACCACCGCACCCAGCGGCATGCCGCCGGCAATGCTCTTGGCCAGCAGCAGCAGGTCGGGCTCGAGCCCTAAGCGCGGGAAGGCGAAGCGCTGGCCGGTGCGGCCGAAGCCGGACTGGATCTCGTCGATGATGATCAGGATGCCGTGTTGGTCGCAGAAGCGGCGCAAGGCTTGGGCGAAGGCCGGGTCGAGGGCGAGGAAACCGCCTTCGCCCTGCACCGGTTCGAGGATGAACGCTGCCACGTCTTCCACGGCCAGCTCGACGCTGAACAGGCGTTCCATGGCCTTGAGTGCCTGCTCGCAGGTAACCCCGGTATCCACGCCAGGGTAGGGCAGGTGGTACACCGGCCCGGGCAGCTCGCCGACCCGTTGCTTGTACGGTGCCACCTTGCCGTTGAGGTTCAGGGTGGCCAGGGTGCGGCCATGGAAACCGCCGTCGAAGGCAATGATGGCGCGCTTGCCTGTAGCACCGCGGGCAACCTTCAGGGCGTTTTCTGCCGCTTCCGCACCGCTGTTGGTGAGCATGCCGGCCAACGGGTAGCTGACCGGTACGAACTGGCTCAGCTGTTCCATCAGCGCCAGGTACGGGCCATGGGGCGCGGCGTTGAAGGCATAGTGGGTCAGGCGGGTGGCCTGGGCCTGGATCGCTTCCACCACGGCGGGGTTGCAGTGGCCCAGGTTGAGCACGCCGATACCGCCGACAAAGTCGATGTAACGTTTGCCGTCGGTGTCCCAGACTTCGGCATTGCGGCCATGGGAAAGTGTGATCGGGTGAACGATGGCGATGGATTGGCTGATACTTTCCTGGTTCATGGGCACGCGGGACCTTTGTTCAAGTTTCTTATTATCGAAGCGTGCTGAGGGGTTATTCCGCAAACGAATTATTCGATTGCGGTCATTCCCTGAATTCGTGAACTAGCCGGAATTATTGTTGCCTGTGCCGGCCTCTTCGCGGGCTTGCCCGCTCCCACAGGTTAAGCACATTGTTCGAAGCTGTGGTGGTCCTGTGGGAGCGGGCAAGCCCGCGAAGAGGCCGGCACAGGTCAAATCAGTCCCCCTCAGCCACCCGCTCGCAAATCCACTGTACAAAGGCCCTGATCTTGGGCACTTCGGCGGCATGCTCGGCATGGGCAATGAAGTGCCGGCCATTGCTCGCCACCGGATGGTTCCAGGCCACCACCAGCTTGCCCTCGCTCAGCTCCTCGGCCACCAGGTAGCGCGGAATCAGGGCGATACCGCAGCCGGCAATCGCCGCGCGAATGCACAGGTAAAACGTGTCGAAACGCGGCCCGTGGTAGCTGTTCTGGCTGTGCAGCCCCAACCCCAGGAACCATTCATGCCAGGCCTCCGGCCGTGACACGCACTGCAACAGGCGGTGCTCGGTCAGCGCCTGGGCGCTTTCAAAGGGGTGGTTGGCCAGCAACTGCGGGCTGCACACCGGCACCACTTCTTCGCTGAACAGCTCGATGCAGGTTGCCCCCGGCCAAGTGCCCTGGCCGAAGAAAAAGGCCACGTCGGCCTTGGCCTGCACCAGGTCGAATGGCTCCAGTTCGTTGCGCACATCCAGGTGGATACGTGGGTAGCGATCGCCGAAACCCTTGAGTTTTGGCACCAGCCAGCGCGCACCAAAGGTGGGCTGGGTGGCGATGCGCAGTACTTCGGTTTCGTCGCCGTAGCTGAGGATGTAGCGGCTGGAAATATCGATCTGGGTGAGGATCTTGTTCACTTCGGTGAGGTACAGCGCGCCGGCCGGTGTCAGGTGCAGGCGCCGGCGAATGCGCTGGAACAGCGAGTGCGAAAGCATGTCTTCGAGCTGCGCGACCTGCTTGCTGACGGCGCTCTGGGTCAGGTGCAGTTCCTGGGCCGCGCGGGTGAAGCTGAGGTGGCGGGCGGCCGCTTCGAAGCACTGAAGGGCGGTGGTCGAAGGCATCAGGCGTTTGGACATGACAGGCAAATACCGAGCAAAAAAGGAAGGAGTTCATTCCAAAGCGGAATCATGTGGTTCGAAAAGGTCGTTTGTTGACCCCGGCCTATAGATTAATACTGACCTGGATCAACGATTACAACCGGTCATGTGAAGAGGAGGTCTGTACCCGCTTCCGGCATCTGCAAAACAACAAAAACGACTATCAGAAATTTACAAGAATTCTGCTCCGACCTTCAGCCGCCTCAAAGCGGCCGACCCATTCGAGGGTTCTTCATGGCTTCGCAAGACAACAAGAAACAGCGTTCCCTGCAGCACGGCCTGACCTCCCGTCAGGTTTCCATGATCTCCATTGCCGGCATCATCGGCGCCGGCCTGTTCATCGGCTCGTCGAACGCCATCGCCACCGCCGGCCCGGCCATCCTCATTTCCTACGCCATGACCGGCCTGCTGGTATTGCTGGTGATGCGCATGCTGGGCGAAATGGCCATAGCCAACCCTAACAGCGGGTCGTTCTCCACCTATGCCTCCGAGGCCATCGGCCCTTGGGCAGGCTTTACCATCGGCTGGTTGTACTGGTGGTTCTGGGTGCTGATCATTCCGGTCGAGGCGATTGCCGGCGCCGACATCCTGCATGCTTACTTCCCAGGCGTACCGTCCTGGTTGTTCGCCTTCCTCATCATGCTGGTGCTGTCGGGTACCAACCTGATCAGCGTGAAGAACTTCGGCGCCTTCGAGTACTGGTTCGCGCTGGTCAAGGTGGTGGCGATCATTGCCTTCATCGTGGTCTGCAGCCTGGCGGTATTCGGCTTCTGGCCGCTGGCCGAGGTGTCCGGGGTCAGCCGGCTGTGGGAAAACGGCGGCTTCATGCCCAACGGGTTCGGCACTGTGCTCGGTGGCGTGCTGATCACCATCTTCTCGTTCTTCGGCGCCGAAATCGTCACCATTGCCGCTGACGAAACCGCCAACCCGAAAGACAAGATCCGCCGTGCCACCAACCTGGTGGTGTACCGCATTGCCATCTTCTACCTGGCGTCGATCTTCCTGGTGGTGTCGCTGGTAGCCTGGAACGACCCCGCGCTGAAAGCGGTCGGTTCGTTCCAGCGTGTGCTGGAAGTGCTGAACGTGCCGGGCGCCAAGCTGCTGGTCGACCTGGTGGTGCTTGTGGCGGTGACCAGCTGCATGAACTCGGGCTTGTACACCGCGTCACGCATGCTCTATTCGCTGGGCGCCCGCGGCCAGGCACTGAGCATGACCAAGCGTATCTCCGGGTCGGGCGTGCCGACCGTGGCGGTCATCTTCTCGACGCTGGCCGGTTTTGCCGGGTGCCTGGTCAACTATGTGTTCCCGGGTAAGGTCTTCGGCTTCTTGCTGTCCACCACCGGCGCCATCGCCTTGCTGGTGTACCTGGTGATTGCCGTGTCGCAGCTGCGCATGCGTGCCCGCGCCGACCGTGAAGGGCGCCCGCTGGAGCTGAAGATGTGGCTGTTCCCATGGCTGACCTGGCTGGTGATCGGCACCATCGTCATGGTGCTGGGCTACATGCTGTTCAGCGATGCCTACCGCTATGAAACGCTGATGACCGCTGGGGTGACTGCGTTCATCCTGCTGGTTTCGCTGACCCAGCGGCATGCCAAGGTGGTTGCCCAGACGGCCTGATGTATCTGCTTTAATGGGGGCGTTGCGCGCCCCCATTCCAACAAGCACAGGAAGCGTATGACTGACCACCCACTTTCCCTTCAGGCCCTCGCGGCGCCGGAAGGCACCTGCTACGGCTGCGGTTGTTCCCACCCCAGTGGCCTGCACCTGCAAAGCCACTGGGACACCGATGGCATCCACCTGGTATGCCGCCATGCACCCGACAGCACCTTTATCGGCTGGCCTAGCCTGGTCTACGGTGGCCTGCTGGCGATGCTGGTCGATTGCCATTCCAACTGGACGGCCATGGCCTACCACTACCGCAACGAAGGCCGCGAGCCGGGCAGCCTGCCGCGTATCGACTGCGTTACCGGCACACTTAACCTGACCTACCTGAAACCCACGCCGATGGGCGTCGAACTTTTGCTCAAGGCCCGAGTGGAAGGGGAAGTGGGGCGCAAGAGCCGGGTGCTTTGCGAAGTCTGGGCCGAGGATGTGCTGACCGTGACCGCCGACTCGGTGTTCGTCCGTGTCGATACCGAAAAGCTCAAGCTCAAGGCCCACGGCCAGGCTTGAGTGACCCGGGCTGATGAGTGGTCGGTGATGGTCAGCGGCCGGGGATGTCTCTAGAGTGACAGGTCCATTCCCCAGGCAAGGTTGATCATGACCGATCTCAGTGCTTTCCCTGTTACCCGCAAGTGGCCCGCCAAAAACCCCGAACGGCTGCAGCTGTACTCGCTGCCGACGCCCAACGGCGTCAAGGTGTCGATCATGCTCGAAGAAATCGGCCTGGCCTACGAGGCGCACAAGGTCAGCTTCGACAACAATGACCAGTTGAGCCCTGAATTTATCTCGCTCAGCGCCAACAACAAGATACCGGCCATCCTGGACCCCAACGGCCCGGGCGGGCAGCCGTTGCCGCTGTTTGAGTCAGGGGCGATCTTGCAGTACCTGGCGGAGAAAAGTGGGCAACTGCTCAGCCAGGAGCCTGCACAGCGTTACCAGACCCTGCAGTGGCTGATGTTCCAGATGGGCGGTATCGGGCCGATGTTCGGCCAGGTCGGGTTCTTCCATTTCTTTGCTGGCAAGGACTATGAAGACAAGCGTCCGCGTGACCGTTATGTCAACGAGTCCAAGCGGCTGCTGGGTGTGCTGGACCGGCACTTGAAAGGCCGGGAGTGGATGGTGGACGAGTACAGTATTGCCGACATCGCCATCTTCCCCTGGGTGCGCAATTTGGTGGATCGCTACAACGCCCGTGAGTTGGTGGGCTTTGACCAGTTCAAGGAAGTGAAGCGGGTGCTGGCGACGTTCCTCGAACGGCCGGCGGTGCAGCGCGGCCTGAAAATCCCGAGCTGATAACGCCGAACCGGTCACGTACACCGCTCCCTGTAGATACTCTGTTGGCGGTCAAGCTTTTCTAAGGTGTTCAGAGCTGAAAAGCTTGGCCGTATCAAATGGTTCATCGCCGCGCATGCATGCCCATATGCCTGTCAGGTACTTGCGCATGACAGCGGCGATCGCTTGCATTTTTTTCTTCCCCCTGCTGACCAGCGATTCATAAAAGGCCTTCGCGTAAGGATCGCAGCGCACCGCCGTCAGCGCCGGCATGTACATGGCCGCCCGTAAATAGGCATTCCCGCTTTTGCCGAGCCGACCAGGTTTATCAATGCTTGTCCCCGACTGTGTCTGTCGAACATCTAGACCAGCATGACGAGCGACCTGAGAGGACTTGAGCATTTGAGGAAGGGTGGTCAGCTCAGCCAAGGCAGCAAGTGCCGAGACTTCTCCCATTCCCGGGCCCGCTAGTAACTGCTTGTACTGCCGGTTAAGCGTCGGACACTGAGCGATCAACTCACGTCCGGCTTTGCGGAAACGCTCAATGCGATTGTCCAAAGTGGCAATCGCTTCCTCTTGATCTTCGATCAGCATCGACACGGTCGTAGCGGTCGCCTGCAATGCATGCAGCTCATTCTTCGCCCTGGTGCGGTGCCCGACCAGACGATTGATGTGCCGGCCAAGAGCCCTCAGCTCAAGCTGTACGGAGCTTGGCGGTGTCCACAAGCGCGGTGTCATACGTTCACCGTACTCGGACAGCAACTGAGCATCTATCGAGTCAGTTTTACTGTTCACCAGCATCAGCTTGGCGAAATTATGGAAGCTCTTGGGGTTGATCACCGAAACAGGAAGGTCCGCAGCATGCAGCTCAAGGGCCAGGTCCAGGTAATAGATTCCGGTCGCCTCCATCACGATCGACTTGGGCTTGAGCGCCTGCAGCTTTTTCACCGCTGCCTTACGACCAGCAGGGGTTTGAGCGATATCCCACTGTCCAGCGGGACGCCCATCTTTACGCACCCCAACGATCGACGTACGAGAACCAATATCCAGGCCCACACAGACATTCATTCTTCCCACTCCCAAGCGAGTTAGGTAACAATGGCCTCCGGTTCCCCGACCTCGAACTTCATGCCGCTGCAACCTTGTAATGCGAAGTCCGACTTGTCGGCTTCTCGATACTCTTCGTAGTGGGCAATGAGGCGGGGGGCCTCTCTACAGACAAGGTCAGGGGCAAACCCTGCCTTCAGGAGCGATCGGCCTCCCCGGAAGTGCTTCTATAGCCTGACGAGAATAACCTCTCTCATCAGGCTAGGCACAACATACAAGGAGCGGCCTTGTGCCGCGAAAGGGCCGCTTCTACAAAGGGCGCAGTACAGGTTTAGAAAATGTGGCTCAGCAACCAGTACAGGCTGCCAGCCAACAGCATCGCCGCCGGCAGGGTCAGCACCCAGGCCATCAGCAAGTTGAACAGCGTGCGCTTCTGAATCCCCGACCCATTCGCCACCATGGTCCCCGCCACCCCCGAGCTCAGCACGTGGGTGGTCGAAACTGGCAACCCGAACATGTCCGCTGCGCCAATGGTGCACATGGCAACGACCTCCGCCGAGGCGCCTTGGGCATAGCTCAGGTGGGTCTTGCCGATCTTCTCGCCCACGGTCACCACGATGCGCCGCCAGCCAACCATGGTCCCCAGCCCCAGCGCGATGGCCACGGCCACCTTGACCCACAGGGGAATGTAGCGGGTGGCGTCGTCCAGTTGGGTCTTGAACAGTTGCACATGGCTGTGGGTGTCGGCGTCGAATGCCACCAAACGGTTTTTCTCGATCAGGCGAATGGCTTCGCTGGTCAGGTACATGTCATTGCGTACGTTGGCCATGGCTTCGGCGGGTATGCGCTTGAGTGAGCCGTAGCCTTTGACCTCTTCACCGATCATCCCGGTCAGCGCGGCCAGCGCCGGTACCAGTTGCGGGCTGGCCTTGGGTTCGCCAATGAATGCGGTCAGCGTCTGGCGTGGGTCGGCCGGAGGCGCTTGCGGGTTGCTTCGCACCAGCGCCTGGCGGGTCACTTCGGCGACGGCGGAAAACTGCAGGGCCTGCTCATTGGGCATGGTCTTGTTCAACGCATACGCCATTGGCAGGGTGCCGACCAGAATCAACATGATCAGGCCCATGCCTTTCTGGCCGTCGTTGGAACCATGGGCGAAGGACACCCCGGTGCACGTCAGGATCAGTACGCCACGAATCCACCAGGGCGGCGGTGTCTGGCCTTGCGGCGCCTGGTATAGCGCTTGACGCTTCACCAGTGCTCGAAGGGCGAGCAACAACAGGGCGGCGCAGGCAAAGCCGATCAGGGGGGAGAACAGCAAGGCGTAGCCCACCTTGCTGGCCTGGGCCCAGTCCACGCCGCTGGTGCCGTCACGCCCATGCATCAGGGCATTGGCCACACCCACACCGATGATCGAGCCGATCAGGGTGTGCGAGGATGACGCCGGCAGCCCCAGCCACCAGGTACCGAGGTTCCAGATGATCGCCGCCAGCAGCAGGGCAAAGACCATTGCAAAGCCGGCCGAGGAGCCCACCTGTAGAATCAGTTCCACCGGCAGCAGGGCGATGATGCCGAATGCCACTGCGCCACTGGAGAGCAGCACACCGAGGAAGTTGCACAGCCCGGACCACACCACTGCGACCGGTGCCGGCAGCGCGTTGGTGTAGATCACGGTGGCCACCGCGTTGGCGGTGTCGTGGAAGCCATTGACGAATTCGAAGCCCAGGGCAATCAACAGTGCCAGGCCCAACAACAGAAACGGCGTGACTGTGGTGATCACCGTGCCGCTGGCGTTTACATCCTGCTTCAGGCTCCAGGCGGTGTAGGCGATACCGGCCAGCAGCAGGCCGAAGAACAACACGAGGGTGGCGCGCCCAGGCTTGTGGGCAAGCTGCGGGCGGGCGTCGCGCTGGGCCAGGTGCGGCTGGCTGGCCAGTGACGGGGTTGCCATGATGGCTCCGGTTGGCGTTGGGCAAGTTGCCGAAGGCCTTGAGCATAGAAACAATTCGCAACCCGACCGTGACCTCGATCAATGAATTATCTAGGCTCAAGACAGACGGTAAAAGCAGGAGAAACCCATGATCCGCTGCAAGCGTGTCTACGATGCAGCCGCAGCCGACGATGGCCAGCGTGTGCTGGTAGACCGCCTATGGCCGCGCAACCTGCGCAAGGAAAACCTGCACGGGCAGTGGTTGCGCGAAGTGGCACCCTCCAATGAATTGCGCAAGGCGTTTCACCAAGGGGCGGTGGACTTTACCGGTTTTACCCAGCGCTACCAGCAAGAATTGGCTGCCCATCCAGAGCATTGGTACCCCCTGCTGGACTTGGCCGGAAAGGGGTCGATAACCCTGCTTTATGCAGGCAAGGACACCGAGCACAATAACGCCCGGGTGCTGGCCGAATGGCTGGAAAGCGAACTGGACCGGCATGGGCCTGGCAGTTCACCCGTATGCTATGCCCAGTGAGTGATATTTGCCGCACCGGCCTCATTGCCGGCAAGCCAGCTCCCACAGGCACACAGATGGCCTTGAAGCCAGTACTGGACCTGTGGGAGCTGGCTCGCCGGCGATGAGGCCGGCCCTGCCCAACTCCAGAGCCCATTGTGCGATGCCGCTACATTTGATTCCCGCCAACGACAGTCACCGTACGTTCGCCCGCGACCTCACGCGGCGCGCCATGCTGCCGTATTACCGTGAATTTGACCTGCTCTGGATCGAGGACGCCTTCGACCAGGCCTGGGGTTGGCGCGAGCAGTGGCTGGTTAGCGGAGGCGACAGCCTGTTGGGTTTCTGCAGCCTCAGCCAGGACCGCCAGGCACTGTTTATCCGCGAGTTGCACCTGTTGCCCGAGCATCGCGGGCGCGGTGTCGGCAGCTGGGTGTTGGAGGAGCTGGCGCTGTGGGCCGGGCAACGGCGCCTGCCGTTGCTGAGGCTGATGGTGTTTCGCAGCAACCCGGCGCGCGGGTTGTACCAGCGCCACGGCTTTGTCGAAATGGGTGAGGACGCGTGTTTTGTGCGCATGCAGCGCACGATTGGCTAGTAGCGCAATGATGGCTTGTCGCGACCGAAGCGCAGGGGCATAGTAAACCCAGGCGCTCACGGTCGCCCGCTGACGCGGCGGTTAGGGATGAGCGTGATCAGGGGATAAGGAGAAGCCCACAATGAACGGGATTGGTCCGCGGCTGCGGGAAGAGCGTGAGCGCCTGGGCATGACCCAGCGCGTGTTTGGCGATATCGGTGGGGTGGAGCCCAATGCCCAGGGCAAGTACGAAAGCGGCGAGCGCACGCCACGGGTCGATTACCTGGCAGCCCTCGCGGTCAGGGGGGTGGATGCACTGTACGTGCTTAGCGGCATACGCACGCCGGCCCCGCTGGAGGGCCTGAGCACGGATGAGTCGGGGCTGCTGGGCGCCTTCCGGCAATTGCCCATCGACGACCAGGCGGCCATCTGGCACCTGCTGGGCCGCTTGAGCAGCGATAGAAAACCCAGGCAAACAGTGAGGCCTGTCACTGTTGAGCGTCAGGCGTTTCTTACAGAAGTAATGCGTTAGACCCGTTTGGAAAAATTTTGTTAAGGTGGCGGGATCCAATCGCCCTGTTGACGAGGTGTGTGCTTGATTAGGGTCTTAGTGGTCGACGATCACGATCTGGTACGAACCGGTATCACCCGCATGCTGGCCGACATCGATGGCCTGCAGGTGGTGGGTGAGGGGGACTCGGGCGAGTCCGCGCTCAAGCTGGCCCGTGAGCTGAAACCGGACGTGGTGCTGATGGACGTGAAAATGCCCGGCATCGGCGGCCTGGAGGCCACCCGCAAATTGCTGCGCAGCCACCCGGACATCAAGGTAGTGGCCGTGACCGTGTGCGAGGAAGACCCGTTCCCCACGCGTCTGTTACAGGCCGGTGCGGCCGGTTACCTGACCAAAGGCGCAGGCCATTGACGAAATGGTCCAGGCCATCCGCCTGGCGTTTGCCGGCCAGCGCTACATCAGCCCGCAAATCGCCCAGCAGCTGGCGCTGAAACCGTTCCAGCCGCAGGGGTCACCGTTCGACACGTTGTCGGAGCGGGAAATCCAGATTGCCCTGATGATTGTCGGCTGCCAAAAAGTGCAGATCATCTCTGACAAGTTGTGCCTCTCGCCCAAGACCGTCAATACTTACCGTTATCGGATCTTTGAAAAACTCTCGGTCACCAGCGACGTCGAACTGACCTTGCTGGCCGTTCGCCACGGTATGGTCGACGCAAGCCTGTAAAACCTCATGTCCCAAGCTTTTGATGCCAGCGCATTCCTGGCGACCTGCAGTGGTCGCCCGGGCGTTTACCGAATGTTCGACGCCGAAGCCCGGCTGCTTTACGTGGGCAAGGCCAAGAACCTCAAAAAACGCCTGGCCAGCTATTTCCGCAAAACCGGCCTGGCGCCCAAGACCGCCGCGCTGGTAGCCCGTATCGCCCAGGTTGAAACCACCATCACCGCCAACGAAACCGAGGCGTTGCTGCTGGAGCAGAACCTGATCAAGGAATGGCGGCCGCCGTATAACATCCTGCTGCGCGACGACAAATCCTACCCCTACGTGTTCCTGTCCGACGGCGAGTTCCCGCGGTTGGGGATTCACCGTGGGGCGAAGAAGGCCAAGGGCCGCTACTTTGGCCCATACCCCAGCGCCGGGGCCATCCGCGAAAGCCTCAGCCTGCTGCAAAAGGCCTTTTCGGTGCGCCAGTGCGAAGACAGCTATTACGCCAACCGCACCCGGCCTTGCCTGCAGTACCAGATCAAACGCTGCAAAGGGCCCTGCACCGACCTGGTCACCGCCGAGGAATACGCCGACGACGTGCGCCATTCGGTGATGTTCCTTGAAGGCCGTAGCCAGCAATTGGGCAACGAGCTGAATGCCGAGATGGAGAAGGCCGCCATGGCCCTCAATTTCGAAAAAGCCGCCGAGCTGCGCGACCAGATTGCCCTGTTGCGCCGCGTGCAGGACCAGCAGTACATCGAGGGCGGCAGCGGCGACGTCGATGTCATCGCCGCCTTCGTAAACCCGGGTGGTGCCTGCGTGCACCTGATCAGCGTGCGCGGTGGCCGGGTGCTGGGTAGCAAGAACTTCTTCCCGCAGGTGGGCATCGAGGAGGAGGTGGCCGAGGTCATGGCCGCATTCCTCTCCCAGTACTACCTGGGCAACGCAGAGCGCGAACTGCCCGGCGAGCTGATCGTCAACGTTGTTCACGAAGACTTCGACGCCATCACCGAAGCACTGCACACGCTGCGGGGCCGTGAGCTGACCATCAGCCACCGGGTACGCGGCACGCGCGCTCGCTGGCAGCAGCTGGCAGTGACCAATGCCGAGCAGGCGCTCAATGCTCGCCTGGCCAACCGCCAGCACATGGCTGCACGCTTCGAGGCCTTGGCCGAAGTACTGGGCCTGGACGAAGTGCCGCAGCGCCTGGAGTGCTACGACATCAGCCATTCCAGTGGCGAAGCTACCGTGGCCAGCTGTGTGGTATTCGGCCCAGAAGGCGCGCTGAAGTCCGACTATCGCCGCTTCAACATCGAAGGCGTCACGGCTGGCGATGACTACGCCGCCATGCACCAGGCCCTGACCCGCCGTTACGGGCGCATCAAGGACGGTGAGGGCAAGCTGCCCGACGTGTTGCTGGTGGACGGCGGCAAGGGGCAGCTGAACATGGCTCGCGATGTGATGCAGGAACTGGGCTTCACCGACCTGACCTTGCTCGGTGTAGCCAAGGGCGTAACCCGCAAGGCCGGTTTCGAAACCCTGTACCTGAACGACGTGCATCACGAGTTCACGCTGAAAGGTGATTCACCGGCCCTGCACCTGATCCAGCAAATCCGCGACGAAGCCCACCGTTTCGCCATTACCGGCCACCGCGCTCGCCGCGGCAAGGCCCGCCGGGTGTCCAGCCTGGAGGATGTAGCCGGTGTAGGGCCCAAGCGCCGGCGCGACCTGCTGAAACATTTCGGCGGCCTGCAGGAGCTCAACCGCGCCAGTGTCGATGAAATCGCCAAAGCCCCCGGCATCAGTAAAAAGCTTGCCGAGTCGATTTATGCCAGCCTGCATAGCGAGTAGAATGCCGGGCTCAACTTGCAGCCAGTCGTACCGATGAATATTCCAAACCTGCTCACCGTTCTACGCGTCCTGCTCATTCCGTGCTTCATTCTGCTGTTCTACATGCCCTATCACTGGAGCTACATGGCAGCCAGCAGCGTGTTTGCCGTTGCCGCCGCCACCGACTGGCTGGACGGCTACCTGGCGCGTCGCCTGCAGCAGAGCACGCCGTTCGGTGCCTTCCTCGACCCGGTGGCCGACAAGCTGATGGTGGCGGTGGCGTTGGTGCTGCTGGTACAGACCCACGCCAACTTCTGGCTGACCCTGCCGGCGGCGGTCATCATTGGCCGCGAAATCGTGGTGTCGGCACTGCGCGAGTGGATGGCCGAGCTGGGTGCGCGGGCGCATGTGGCGGTATCCAACCTTGGCAAGTGGAAGACCGCGGCGCAGATGCTGGCGCTGGTGATCCTGCTGGCCAACCCGCCAGCGGTAACGTTCTGGGTGATTCTGGGCTACGGGCTGCTGCTGGTGGCGGCGGGGCTGACGCTGTGGTCGATGGTGCACTACCTGCTGGCTGCCTGGCCGCACCTGCGCGAAGGCTCCGAGCAGAAATAAACTTTTTTTGAATCAAGGGGTTGACGCTGTTTTAGAAATCGCTAGAATGGCACCCATCACGACGCGGGAATAGCTCAGTTGGTAGAGCACGACCTTGCCAAGGTCGGGGTCGCGAGTTCGAGTCTCGTTTCCCGCTCCAAATAAAGATCTACAGGTTTCGCTCGAAGTCTGTAAGTCGTCGAAAAAAGGCCCTTCGCAGACTGTGTGAAAACCTAGCATTCTGCCCGGCCCTTTAAGAGAATGCTCCGTATCGGAAGATACGGAGCATTTTTCGTTATGGCCTACATACAAGGAGAGTCTCGCAGCCAGACCAGTCTGTTCCCGGTCTCGCTGGAGGAGCTGATCCCGGAAGATCACCTCGTACGGGTCATTGACCTGTATGTCGCCAGGCTCGACCTGGGCCAGCTCGGCTTCGAAAAAGCGCAATCCAAGGCCATAGGGCGCCCCGCCTACGACCCCGCCGATCAGCTCAAGCTCTACCTCTATGGCTATTTTCAGCGCATCCGTTCCTCGCGGCGTTTGGAAGCCGAGTGCCAGCGCAACATCGAGGTGATGTGGCTGATCAACCGGCTCAAACCTGACTTCAAGACCATCGCTGACTTTCGCAAGAACAACAAAGCCGCTTTCGTTGCGACGTGCCGGGCGTTTGTACAGTTCTGCCGAACCGCCGGTTTGATTGCTGGTGACTTGGTTGCCATCGACGGCAGCAAGTTTCAGGCGGTCGCTTCCCCCCGGCGCCATTTGAACCTGAGTCAACTCAAGCGTCAGGATGAGAAACTGGACAAGCGGATCGCCCAATATCTGGCTGATCTGGATGCCGCTGACAAGTCTGAGGGCGAGCAAGTGGTCGATCGCACTGCGATCAAAGCGGCCTTGGCGAAGCTTGAGGCCAAGCAGCAAGACAACCGCACTTGCCAGGCCTTGATGAAATCAATGGGGCTGGAGCAATTCAACACGCACGAAAGCGATGCCCGCATGATGCGCACTCCCAAAGGAGCGCGGGTTGCCTATAACGTGCAGACCGCCGTTGACGCAGAACACTGCCTGATTTTGCATCACGAGGTGACGCAAGAGGGCGATGATCGCAAGCAGCTTGAACCCATGGCTAAAGCGGCCAAGGCTGAGCTGAAACAGAAAGCGCTGACCGTTACAGCTGATATGGGTTACTCGAATGGCCAGCAGTTCCAGGCATGTGAGGAAGCCTCCATTACCGCGTACGTTCCGCCAAACCGAACCTCGAACCCAGGCGGTGAGGCATTATTCGAGCGCAAGGACTTTACCTACGACGCCGAACAGGATCGGTACCAGTGCCCGGCAGGGCAGTGGCTAACGCTGAAGCAGCGTCACAAGGGCGACCGGATCTACCAGGCGGCGATCAGTGATTGCGCCGGGTGCACGCTGAAATCCCAATGCACGACGGCCAAGCGCCGCTATGTCTCGCGCCACGCTCAAGAGGAAGCCTTTGAGCGTATGGCGCAGCGGATGCAGATGCATCCAGAGATGATGGAACGGCGCAGATCCATCGTGGAGCACCCGTTTGGCAATCTCAAACAATGGCTGTTTGGCAACGGGCGCTTCCTGCTGCGACAACTCGCAGGCACAAGAGCTGAAATGGCTCTCGCTGTGACCGCTTACAACCTCAAGCGGGCGATTAGTGTCCTGGGTGCCAAGCAAATCATGCAACTGATGGGCTGAAGGGCCTTTTTCAGCACAAAAACAAACGCCCCGAACAAGTCGGGGCGTTTGGTATAGGGCCTACCAGTGCGTTTTCACACAGTCTGTTCGGGGCCTTTTTTCGTTCCGGCGCATTCTGCCTCAGTCCCCCTCTCAGCCCGACATCGACGTGCCAGCAGCCAACCCCCGGCCGGTGCCCTGGGTATGCCGGTAGACCAACACCACTGCACCCCAGAAACCCCTCACGGTCTTCGAACTCACGTTTCTGACGGACGCAACGGCGGCCTGTTTGACAGGCGTTAGCGCCATCCATTGGCGATGGCCATCAGCTTCTCATCAAGATTGTTCGGCGGATCTTCATCATAGTAGCTGGGAATGTATTCCGGGTGATTGTGATGGTGGTAGCTGATGTGGGAGCCGGCGAAAAACCGGACTCAGCTGTAACCCTGAGGCATTGGTGTGCCGTTGTTAAGTCTGGTGAGCAGGTTCTTCGTATTCGCAATGGTTGCGACATTTTGTGCCTCGCGCATCGCGAGCATTCGGCCCCATTGTGCCTGGCGCCTGGGTGGCAGGGCTTGTTGGTTGTACGTCCCGGGTTGCAAGTGCTCAGTGGAAGTGCCTGGGTGCTCCCGTTGTCGCAAATGAGCCTCTTCAAATTGCAGTTTTTTATCGATCAGGGGGACGTGTCTGGGGTGCGGCCTGCCCGCAGCGAGCCCTGGGGCGTACTGAGCGAAGGCCTTGGTCAGGGGGGCGCGGACCCGGGGCTGGAGTCCTGGTATCTCAGCCTTGCGTTGCAGGGTGGTGTGGCCTATCGAGCTTTCGCCTGTCATTTACGCAGTAGTGAGAGTTATCAACTGCTCGGTTTTTTGTTGGAGCAAGGCTCGGGTAGGGAAAAGCTCCAGGACCTTGCTGGTCGATATGGCGTATCGGTCTCGCACTTTCGAAGGCTTTGCCGTCAAGCGCTGGGTGGTGCAGCCAAGTCCGAGTTGCGTGGGTGGCGTACGGCCCGTGCGCTTCTGAGCATGGTTGAAGGTGCTGCTTCGCTCACCGACGTTGCCTTGGAGTTTGGTTATGCCTCTTCCTCGCATTTTTCCAAAGAGATTCGAGAGCTGGTCGGGGTTGCGCCGAGTAGTTTGATCGATATAACCCGCCTTTCGAGCGAATGAACTCATGATGGTTAAAACTATGTGCCCGCGCGCGTTCATGCTAGCGCTTTGTTGTATGTTGCCGGCGGCTTTATCGGTTGCCTCCGTACATGCAAAAGAGGGCTATGTGGCTCGTCAAGAAGGCCTGCGTACGTTCTTCGACGCATTGTCAGCGTCTTTGGACAAGCCGGTCATTCTCAGCAAAGCAGCTGCTCGCCGCACCATCAGTGGCGATTTTTCAATGGTCGCACCGCAGCAGACTTTGGAGCGTGTTGTTCGGCAAATGGGGCTGGTCTGGTACAGCGATGGTCAGACGTTGTACATCTATGAGGCGGCCGAGGCGAAAAGCGCCGTTATCTCGCTGAATACCATCACTGTCCATAAGCTGGATGCCTTCCTGCGCAGCTCCGGTTTGCGCGATACCCGATACCCTCTGCGGCACGATGGCTTGCGGACCTTCTACATTTCTGGCCCGCCGATCTATGTCGACTTGGTGGCACAGGCCGCGCAATTCATGGATAACCAAAGTGCCAGCTTGCAACTCGGACAGCAGCGCATTGGCGTTATCAATCTGCGCAATACCTTCGTTGCAGACCGCACGTACGAGTTGCGCGAGCAAAGCATCACGGTACCCGGCATTGCGACGGCTATCGAGACTCTGCTCAAGGGTGAAGGCCGTGGTGCCGACGCAGTGATCCACAAGGATGCTGAAGGGCATCCGGGTGGCATGCCGAGCTTCCCATTGGAGGAGCTGGGAGCCCACGAAGCCGCATCTGGCGACAACACATCGCGGCAGATCATCGCGCGCGATCTGGCTGCGGGCAATATCCGCGTAGTGGCCTACCCCGACACCAATAGCCTGTTGGTCAAGGGGCTCCCGGAACAGGTGCAGTTTATTGAGAATCTGGTAGCAGCGCTCGATGAACCAAAACGTCATGTCGAACTGTCCCTGTGGATCATCGATCTGCATAAAGACGATCTCAATGAGTTGGGAGTCGATTGGAGGGGGTCGTTCAAGGTCGGCTCGAAGGTGGCGGCATCGCTCAATGGCGGCTCGCTGAGCACACTGGATAGCGCTTCGTTCATGGCTGCGATTTCAGCGCTGGAAACCGACAACCGCGCACGGGTGGTTTCGCGGCCAGTCGTGCTGACTCAAGAAAACGTCCCAGCGATTTTCGACAATAACCGCACGTTTTATGCGCGACTGATTGGTGAGCGCAGTGTTCAACTTGAACACGTCACTTACGGCACCTTGGTCAGCGTCTTGCCACGGCTTTCACCCTCCGGAGAGGTCGAGATGGCACTCAACATCGAGGACGGCAGTGTGGTCGAGTCGGCCAGGGAGCAGTCCTCAGGGGCCGACACGCTGCCGACCGTTGGCCGAACGCGTATCAGTACTGTTGCTCGCGTGCCACAGGGTAAAAGCTTGCTGGTCGGAGGCTTCACCCGTGACGAGCGTGCAGAGGTGATCAAGCGTATCCCGCTGCTGGGGCATATTCCTTATCTGGGGAGGGTGTTCAGTTATCGGCAGACCCGTCAAGCCAACACGGTCCGGGTGTTCCTGATTCAACCTAGAGAGCTCGATAGCCCCTTGGAACCAGGCGCTATGCAGATTGGTTCGCAAGTGATCGGCAATGTGGCCCGTGATCCGGCCGAGCGCGCGGTGCTTCGCGTGCTGGAGCGCTGATATGGCAACTATTGGCCAAGTGCCATTGCGCATGCCGATGTTGCGCCCGCATCAGAGCAGCGAGCCCCAGCCCAAGGTCGCTGCAGCGCCTGACGACGACGCTACCCCGGCAGCCAGCGTCCAGCGCTTTGTTGAGGACAGCGATGAGATGGCGGCTGCTCTGCGTTCTCAGTTTCGCCGAAGAGGCGATTTCGGCAGCAAGTTCGAAGGCTTTGCGGAAAGCTTCGAGCGGGTCCTGGATGAAGATGTGGTTCCCAAGGCTCGGCAGATCCAGTCGCTGGCCAAACTCGCTGAGCGCAGCATCGAATGGATGCTGGCGCAGGCTCGGGGGCTGTTCCCCGATGACAGTGATCTGGTGCTGGTACTGCGCGAACTGTTGCGTGAAAAAGTGATGGCTGAAGCGACTCGCCAGCGTCTGGAGGCGTTACTGCAACAGGTGCTCGTTCAGTCGCCGCCCAAGCGTTTGAAGGCCGGTATCAATTCGGCCCTGAAAGCCAAGATGTTCGGCAAGGCGCTGGCGTTGCGAGCGGCCTTGCTGCGTGACACCTATCGTTCGTTTTTGGAGTTTGAAGGCGGTCCGGTCGAGTCTTATGAGGACTGGATAGCTATCTACGGCTACCGGCATCGAGGCTCGGTCCTGGAGTTCATCGAGGCTGCGTTACTGACCGACATCGATGCCCACGACCCCAGTTGTTCTCGTGACGAGTTTGGGCAGCTGTTAGGAAAACTGGGTGATATCAAGCGCCTGCGTTCGGTCGATGTCGTGTTCATCCGGGGAGTGCTCGCAGAGGAACAGGTTTGCCGGCATAACGCCAGCGAGCCGGACTGGCTGGTGTTCATGCTGGGGCTGCTTCAGTTTCCCGACGAGCTCGACCATTTGCTGTCAGGCCTGTTGGGGGAGCGACTGTTGCTAATCGCGCACCATGAGCGCGCCCAACTGCTGCAACTGTTGCGACTGAGCTGCCTGGCGTTGCCGCAGGAGCTGTTTGGCGATGACCAGGCACTAGAGCGGATCGCCGAGCAGTTCACGCGCCTGGCGGACCTGGTGTTTGCCCATGAAGCCATTGGGCGGCATGCCGCGTTGGTTGCTCGCTGCCCCTCCTAGTTTTCAAGGCCTGTACTTATCATGCTCGATAAATTCTTGCGCAGTATCATTTCTCGACCCGAGCTGCTGATCCTGACGCTCATGGTGATGATCATCGCCATGCTGATCATTCCATTGCCGACGCCGCTGGTGGATTTTCTGATCGGCCTGAACATCGTCATTGCGATCCTGGTATTCATGGGCTCGTTCTACATCGAACGGATCCTGAGTTTTTCCACCTTTCCCGCGCTGTTGTTGATCACCACATTGTTCCGGCTGGCGCTATCGATAAGTACCAGTCGGCTTATCCTGGTGCAGGCGGATGCGGGCGAGATCATCGCGTCTTTTGGTGAGTTTGTAATTGGCGACAGCCTGGTGGTGGGCTTCGTGATCTTCGCTATCGTCACCATCGTCCAGTTCATCGTCATTACCAAGGGGTCCGAGCGCGTAGCGGAAGTAGCTGCCCGGTTCTCCCTTGATGGCATGCCGGGCAAGCAAATGAGTATCGATGGCGACCTCAAGGCCGGTGTCATCGATGCCAAGGAGGCGCGTGAGCGGCGCAGTACGCTAGAGCGCGAAAGCCAGTTGTATGGATCCTTCGATGGCGCCATGAAGTTCATCAAGGGGGACGCGATCGCCGGGATCATCATCATTTTCGTCAACTTTCTCGGGGGGATCGCAATCGGTGTCGGGCAGCTGGGAATGGACATGTCCGAGGCGCTGTCGACCTACACATTGCTGACAATCGGTGACGGCCTTGTGGCGCAGATTCCCGCGCTGCTGATCGCCATCGGAGCGGGTTTCATCGTGACCCGGGTCAACGGAGACGAAGCCAACCTGGGGCGCAACATGATGACCCAACTGTTGGGGCATCCCTTTGTGCTGGGTATTACTGCCTTGCTCGCTGTCGGTGTGGGGATGCTGCCAGGGTTCCCGGCCGCGGTGTTTCTGATCATCGCCAGTGCATTGGTGGCCTTGCTGTTCTTTCGCCACCGGCTCGAGAAGAAAACCTCGGGTAACGCCCCCGTCACCCCTTTGGCGGCTGATGAGGGAGATGCCGAAAGTGAATTGGGCCTGATCGAGAACGTCGACAACATGGCCACCGAAACAGTCGCCTTGATGCTGCTGGTGCCGAGCGCCCGCGTCGAAGCACTGCGCGCTGCTCGGTTATGTGAGCGTTTTCGTAGTCAGTTCTTTATCGATTACGGCATCCGGATCCCCGAACCCCGATTGCGCGGTACTGACTCACTGCCGCCGGGGCAAGTCGCGGTATTGATCAACGAAGTGCGTGCAGACCAGTTCGATATCCACTTCGATCTGCTACGTGTTGTCGATTACAAGCCGGAGCTTGAGCATCTTGGTCTGGATCTGACCACGGGTGTCGACAGCAATATGCAAACCAGCGTATGGGTGCGCAGCACCGAGCGCGAAAAACTGCAGAACCTGGGGCATCAGTTGCGTCCGGCTTACGATGAATTCTATCGCTGCCTGGTGACCCTGCTGGCTCGCAATATTTCGGAGTTTTTCGGCGTGCAGGAAAGCAAGGTCCTGCTCGACGAGATGGAAGCCCGCTACCCCGACCTGGTCAAAGAAGTCTATCGCCACGCGTCGGTGCAGAAAGTCGCGGAGCTGCTGCAGCGCCTGGTCGCCGAGCGTATCTCCGTGCGCAACATGAAACTGATTCTTGAAACGCTTGCTCACTGGGCTTTGCGCGAGAAGGACGTGATTGCCTTGGTCGAGCACGTGCGCGGCGGCCTGGCGCGCTACATCAGCAACAAATTTGCCAACGGCAACGACCTGCGAGTGTTGCTGCTCTCGCCGGAGTTCGAGGACGTGGTGCGCAGGGGCATACGCCAGACCTCTACGGGCAGCTTCATCAACCTGGAGCCTTCGGCCAGCGAAGAGCTTATGGACCGGCTGGCAGTCGGGCTCGATAGCCTGCACATCCCTCAGAAAGACATGGTCATCCTGGCCTCGGTGGATGTGCGGCGCTACATCAAAAAACTGATTGAGGGCCGTTTTCGGGAGCTGGACGTGGTGTCGTTTGGTGAGATTTCCGACAGCATTTCAGTACAAGTGATCAAGACCCTTTAGGAGTGTGCTTTATGCAACCGCCAATGAGTCAGGCATCGCTGGAGCGCCGTGCTGCCCACCCGCTGCGTCTGAATGGTCCATTGCTTGAAGCGGCGCTGCACAATGTGGTTATCGGCGAAGTGTGCGAGGTGCGAAGCAACTGGCGTCACGCTGCGGTGAGCGCCCGAGCGCAAGTGATCGGCTTCAGCCCCGATGCGGTATTGCTCAGCTTGTTGGGTGATGCGCGAGGGTTGTCCCGTGAGTCGCTGATTGTACCGACTGGTGCTTTGCTCAGCCTGCATTGCAGCGCTGCCATGCTGGGTAGTGTGATCGACCCGCAGGGGCGGATAGTCGAACGTTTGGCTCCCGGCGATGCATTCGATGGTCGCGACTGTCCGGTGGATGCTGCTCCCCCAGCCTACAACCAGCGTCGTCCGGTGAGCCAGCCGATGGCCACCGGCGTACGGGCGATCGATGGCCTGCTCACGTGCGGCATAGGCCAACGTATCGGCATTTTTGCCGCCGCCGGATCAGGCAAGACTTCATTGATGAACATGCTGATCGCCCACAGCGAAGCGGATGTATTTGTTATCGGGCTGATCGGTGAGCGAGGGCGGGAGGTCACCGAATTTGTCGAGACGTTGCGTCATTCTGATAAATGCACGCGGTGCGTGGTGGTCTACGCGACCTCGGACTTCTCCTCGATTGACCGCTGCAACGCAGCGTTACAGGCAACGGCAATCGCTGAGTATTTCCGTGATCAAGGCCGGCAGGTGGTGCTGATGCTTGACTCCATGAGCCGTTACGCCCGCGCCCGCCGAGACCTCGCGCTGGCGGCGGGGGAGGCACCGGCGCGGCGCGGTTATCCCGCCTCGGTGTTCGATTCCCTGCCGCGTTTGCTGGAGCGTCCGGGCGTGACCGCCAACGGGAGCATTACTGCGTTCTACACCGTATTGACGGAAAGCGACGATGAAACTGACCCCATTGCCGAGGAGATTCGCTCCATCCTCGACGGGCATATCTACCTGAGTCGCAAGTTGGCCGCCAGCGGTCATTTTCCGGCAATCGATGTGCTCCGTAGCGCCAGCCGGGTCGCGCATCAGGTCACCGGCGCCGATGTTCAGCAACTGGCGGCCAGTACCCGCAAGGTGTTGGCTCGTCTCGAGGCGTTGCAGGTGTTGCTCGATTTGGGGGAATACCGACACGGTGAAAATGCCGCCAACGATCAGGCCATGGCCTGTCGCGATGCCTTGATGGCGTGGCTTTGTCAGGATTTGAAAGAGGGATGTGCACCTCAGGCCACGCTGGAGAGCCTGCATGGTCTCCTTGGCTAGTGTCCGGCGCCTGCAGGCGTTCAGCGATCGTCGGCAGGATGAGTGTGAACGAGGGCTTGATAAGGCCGTGCGCGCACTGGCTCCACTTGAGCGTGAGTTGCAGCAGATCGAACAGCAGTCACTTGGGCTCAGTGAGCTCTTGATAAGTCAGCGTCCCCAGAACCAGCGGTTGAGCCATGCGCAGTTGCTGGCGCTGTTGCGGCGTCAGGCTGTCATTCGGCGGCAGATCGGTAACTTGGCCTTGGAACGCATCCGCGTGGTGGAGCAGCACCAGGAGGTGGCTCAAGAGGTCGAGCGCTTGCAAGGGCGTCGCAAGGCGCTGCAGAGGAAGCATTTGAAGTACCGGAGTCTGGAGCAACGTTTGCTGGGCGAGCGTCGTTCACGTCGGTTGCGCGAGGAAGAAAATGACATCGATGAACTGTTGGTGATTTGGAAATGAGCATAGTGAGACTTCCTGCTGCGCAACTCCGTCCGGTAAGGGATCTTTTGGCCAGCGAGGAGCCCGGCCATAAAGACCAATCGCGAGTCTCTGACGACCGTGATGCACTGGACGAATTGCCCCAGGGTGCGCTGATGTTGTTGGCGCAATTGCAACCATTGCGCGAGCTCCCGCTGCAGTTATCGCTGCCAGCGCTGCGCTCGGGGGCGGGCACTGAGTCCACATTGGGTAAGGTATCGGAGGCTCAGCCGATGCATCTACCCATGAAGCAGCCTTGCGTGCCTTCATCGCCGGCCCTGGTTAATGCTCGGTTGCCGCTGACGGACCGCTTGCCGGTCACTGCGCAGGTGCTTGTTCAGGCGCCCATTGCCAGTGCCCTCGCCAGTCTCGATCAGGCTGCCGCCGATGCGCCGGCGGAGCAGAAAGCGCCATTGTCGTCTACCCGCTTACCGCTCGCCATGCCGGCGCACGTGCCTGATCAGACGGCTGTTGCCAGTGCGCCTTTGGCTTCCGGTCAACCTGTAGGCGATAGGCTGATAAAACAGGAAACTCCTCAAGCATTACCGGCGCAGCCATTGCCAGTGCTGGCAAAGTCATCGTATCTGAACCAGCCCACGCGTGTGGCGGTGCCTGCCAAAGCGACCGCTGGAGCGAACTCGGCGCCTGAAGCCAGCATTGTCAGGGAGGCGAAGAACTACCTCCAGGTGCCCTTCAGCAAAGGTGATGCTGTTGGTCTGATTACGGTCAGCAAGGCAGGCGCCGAACGCCCCGAGCAGTTGCTGCTCAATCCAAGCAGTGCCTTGGTTTTCAGCTATTTGAGCGACAACCTGGCGCAGGCGCCGGATGCGCGCTGGCGTTTGACTGACCAGCAGGGGCATGAATTCCGTCAGGGGCGAGAGCCGGAACGACCGGATGAGGAGGTCGAAGAGCCGAGCCGTCAAGCGCTTCGGGAAAGAAGAGAGCGGGGAGAGCATCAGACGTGACATCCACTCTGTTCTTGCGCTGCGTTGCGCTACGTGATTCTGAGCGGCGCCAGGCGGTGGCCCGCTGGCAGCGTGAGGGGCACCCTGTGCGGTTGAGCCACCTGTCGCCAGAGACACGTTATATAGCCTTCCGGGCACAAGGTTGCCACGGTACCTGGCAAGGCATGATCGGGGCTCGCGAGTGGATGCAAGCGGTGGCGCCGCAATGGTCGCAATGGCTGCATCAGGAAGGCGCGGGTCAGGAGATTCTGGAGCTGTTCGCGGCGATAAGCCGGCCCATCGAAATCGCGCCTGACCTGCTGGACTACCAGCGCCTGTTCGAGTTCACGCTCATTCAGGGAGAGGCGCTGCAAGGGGCTCGTCTGCCCTGTATTGCAACGGCCCAGAGCGACTTGTGGGTCATGGAAGGGCCGAGCCAGCGCAAGGAGCCGTCGCGCTCACTACAGGCTTGGGTGCAGGCAGTGCCGCAGGTTCTGCGAATCGTGCTCGGCAACAGCGAACTGGCTCGATTGCCCTCTCGGCAACTGGCGAGGGGCGATGTGCTGGTCATCGCCCAGCAAACCCGACAACTCTTCATGGCCGATCGGTGTATCGGCCAGTTCACCTTCGTCAAGCAAGGGCTGCATATGAAACTCTCTCCCCCGGATACCCCGTCGCCGAGCGCTCCCTGCATGCTCTCTGAGCTGCCGGTGAAACTTGAATTCGTGCTGGGCGAACTCACCCTGAGCATGGCTACGCTCAACGAGTTCATCGAGCGCCAGGTTCTGCCCCTGGAGGCTACGGCCGCGAGCAACGTCGAAGTTCGTGTCGGTGGCAAGTGTATCGCTGTAGGTGAGCTGGTTCAGTTTGGCGATCGCCTGGGTGTCGAACTGCGTGAGGTGGGTCGGGGCATCGGTAATGAATGACATTTCAATGATTGGGCTGTTGGCAGTGGCTTCATTGCTGCCATTCCTGATCGCTGCGGGCACCTGCTACATCAAGTTCTCGATTGTCTTCGTTATCGTGCGTAATGCTCTGGGCCTGCAGCAGGTGCCATCGAACATGACCCTCAACGCCGTTGCGCTGCTGCTGGCGATGTTCGTCATGAGCCCCGTGGTGCAGCAGGGCTATGACTATTACAAGGAAAATCGTGTGGAATTTACCCGCATCGATGCGGTGGTCGACTTCCTCGATAACGGTCTGGGCGGTTATCGCGAATATCTGGCCAGGTACACCGACCCGGACCTGGCACAGTTCTTCGAGCGGGCACAGATCGCGCGCGAGGACCCGAGGGCCGTCAACAGCGAGTTCGATGAAAGGCTGGAGCCGTCGTTGTTCGCGTTGCTGCCTGCCTATGCACTGAGCGAAATCAAAGCCGCCTTCAAGATCGGTTTCTACTTGTATCTGCCTTTCGTCATCGTCGATCTGGTGGTTTCCAGTATCTTGCTTGCCCTGGGCATGATGATGATGAGCCCGGTGATCATCTCGGTACCTATCAAGCTGGTGCTGTTCGTTGCGCTGGATGGCTGGTCGCTGCTTTCTACCGGACTGGTTGGACAATACCTGTCCCTGGCTCAATGAGACGCCGCGATGAATGACCTGGTGTTTGCCGGTAACCAAACCTTGTACCTGATATTGATCCTCGTGGCCTGGCCGATCATCGTCGCTACGTTGGTGGGATTGCTGATCGGTCTGTTTCAGACCGTGACCCAGCTTCAGGAGCAAACCTTGCCCTTCGGCTTCAAGCTGCTGGCGGTGTCGATCTGTCTGTTTCTGCTTTCTGGCTGGTACGGCGAGACGCTGCTGGGCTTCAGCCGGGAAGTCATGCGTCTGGCCCTGAAGTGAATCTGGATGAACGTAAGCCTTTTTTTTGACCTGCATGGCTGGCTGGCCGGTGCGGTGATTTGCTTCGCTCGCCTGGCACCGGTGTTTTTCATGTTGCCGTTTCTCAACAGCCGCGTGCTTACCGGAGCACCACGAAACGCCGTGATTGTGCTGGTTGGCATGGCGCTCTGGCCTTATACCGCCGGTACGCTGCCCCGTCTGGACTCGCTTGGCTTCTACGGGTTGTTGTTGCGGGAGGCCGGAGTGGGCGTGATTCTCGGCTGCCTGTTGTCCTGGCCGTTCTGGTTGTTGCACGCCATGGGCAACCTGATCGATAACCAGCGCGGAGCGATGCTCAGTAGCACAGTCGATCCGGCCAACGGCGACGACACCTCGGAGCTGGCCAATTTTCTCCAGCTGTTCGCGGCAGTGATCTACCTGGAGGGTGGGGGCATGAGGTTGCTGGTGGAAACCCTGAGCCGCAGCTACCAACTCTGCTCGCCGGTATCCGGATGCGAACTGCAGATCCAGCCGTTGCTCGGGCTGCTCGATCCGTTGATCAGCAAAACGCTGATCATCAGTGCACCGGTGGTGGCGACCTTGTTGCTCACCGAGGCGCTGCTCGGCCTACTGGCGCGTTTTGCGCCGCAAATGAACGCGTTTTCAGTGTCGCTCACTGTAAAGGGAGCCATCGCGTTACTGGTGTTGATTCAGTATCTGGGTGTTCACCTGCCGGACGAAATACTGCGCATGGCCATCAAGCCGGATCAGCTTGCCCAGTGGTTCGTACTGCCAGAGGCCCACTGATATGTCCAGCGCCTCGAAAACCGAAAAACCCACCGCCAAGAAGCGTCGCGACGCGGCGAAAAAGGGCCAGACCTTCAAGGCCAAGGATCTCTCCAGTTCCTGCCTGATGCTGTGCGCGATTATCTATCTGACGAGCAACGGTAGCTTGCTGGAGGTAATGGAGGTTTATCGACGCATAATCGCCTCGGGTTTCGCGGCAGATCAGCAGCGTTATGCTGCAGAGCTGGGGGTGCTGTTGCTCCAGGTCGTCGCCCCGCTGATCGTCGTGTGCTTTCTCGCCAGCGCCTTGCCCACGTTGTTGCAGACAGGCCTGGCCATTGCCAGCGAGGCCCTGAAGCTGAACTTCGGAGCACTCAACCCGGTAAACGGTTTCAAAAAGCTGTTCAGTCTCAGAACACTGAAGGATGCCGTTAAAGCCCTGTTGTATCTGGGTAGTTTCGTGCTCGCATTATGGAGCCTCGCGTGTCCGGGTTTCCCTGGCTCTATGGCATTTTCTTGTTAGGCATTCTGGCTGCGGTAGCGTACTGGGTCGTGCTGTATCGGAAGCCGAAAGAGATCGAACATGCCCCGCCGAACTGAAGCGCTGCGCGCGATCCTGCAGCAGCCGCTGGACTATCTGCATCCGCAGCGGGGTGTTGTGCCAGCGCTGTTTGGCGAGCCGGCAACCCGGGCGTTGCTCAACCAATCGTTACTAAGGAGGTTGGAACTCAGTGGTCCCGATCCGCAGCAACTCAAGCGCAATCCATGGACTGATTGCTGGATCGCGAATTGGCAGCAGTTGCCCGTAGTCTCCCGTCTAATGGGGGCGCACCTGATGTGGCCGCGGCTGGCTCGCGGGGCGCGGATACGTGAGCTCAGTGCGCCGACAAGAGCCTTCGCCCGTATCGATCTGGGCAATCGGCCAATGGTCGCGGTCAGCGAAGCGGATGGGCTTGAGCAGTCGCTCAGTGCCCTGGGGCTAGCTGCCTTGGCAGCTTGGCATCAACACATCCCGGAGGCGCTCATGCAGCGTCTGTTCTTGCAGTTCTCACCACCCGTTGTCGAGCTCCAGCAAACGTTGCCGCTACTGGCGCCGAATCCATCACTTTTTATCTTGGCGGTACAACATGCTCGAATCCATCAGAACGCTTGTTGATATTCCGTCGACGGATGCCCTCCTGATGAGGCATGAAGAGCGGACGGCTGCGCGCAATCGCCGGCTGTTGATGCAGCAAGCCCGCGAGCGTGCCAGGTCCTGTATGGAAGAGGCGCAACAAGAGGCTGACATTGTCCGTGCGAACGCCTTTCAGGAAGGTTATTCCCAGGGGGTGCTACAAGCTGCTGCTGACCTGAGCGGGCTTCTGCTGCGGTCGCGGCTAATGGCGAGCGCGCTGCAAGCTGAACTGGCACAGGCCGCCCGGTCATTGCTGGGGGATTTGCTGATGGATGAACGACTGCTCGATGCGCTGCTGGAGCGCTGGCAGGATGGCTGGACAGGTCAAGGCCAGGAGCCGCTGCAGGTTATCCTGCCGCTGCGATGCAAAGCCCAACAGCTGGCGCTTAAAAACAAGTTGACGGGCTTGGGAGTCGAGCGTGTGGATATCCGTTTCCATGCCCAGGAACGCTACTTGTTTCGCCTGGCGGATCAAGTTGTCGAACTCGACATCGGCGCCACCCAGGAGCGCCTGTCGCTGCGCCTGATCGCCCAACTCAAGCAGTTACCGGAGAGCGTGCGCGAGCTGGATGAAGCGTCGATGCGCGTTCTCGTCAGTTGGGCTGCCGACCTGAACAAAGGGGGCGATGTCCCTAACCCTGTTTCTGAATCGGAGAACAGTGATGAACATTGACAGCTATTCGCTCGCGGGTCCCGCCCACGCCTTGCCCCGAGGCACAGAGGCGATTGTACCCCTGGACCAGCGCATAGGGCTTCAGGGCGGGGAAACCCGTTCTGATCCGGATCCTGAGTTTGCGCAGTTCTACGATGAGTTCATGAAGTGGATAGCGTCCACGGCACCCTCGCCGGGCAGCATTCAGGGTTACTTGAAACAATACGCGAATGCCGGTGGCGAGCTGCCCTATAAAACGACGCAGAAGCAAATGGATGCGTTGACGCAGGTGATGGTGCGGCTGAAAGAGCAGGGCTTGGAAGACAGTGAGACTTATAAGGAGATAAAAGCTGCACTGGTGTCGGTTTCATCCGCGAATATGTTCGTTAACCAATTTATGCAGGAAGTGTTTCAACCATCTGAGGACGAAGACAGTCGCGAAAATATCAGTTGGTAGTTGTCTGTTGATGTTTTTAGTGGGTGGGGTGCTGTCTAGGTTATTTTTGTGCAGGTCACGTAAGCCATGCCGCTGGCTCTTGCTGGCCAAGGGGCATTCCGCCGAATCTATGTGATCGTACTGCGCCCGCCTATCGAATCTAGCGGTGATCCTGTTGCGCAGCATGACGCACAAAATTAAGCCGGGCGTGCTGTGGTTATTTGATAAGTCCAAGTATGGTCAGTGAGATGTCATTTGCAAGGTAAATGACATCCTCAGATTTCGAGGGACTTCATGAGGGGGCTCATGTCATTTTATTATGCTGAAAAAATAATATCGGAATTTAGCTCTATGCAAGGGTTGGCGCTAAGTCTTACTACTGGGGCTGTGTGTTTTCAACAGGCGAATGGAGAAAAATGGGGTGTTGAAGTTGCAGATGATGGAAGTCACTTATTGTTGCATCACAATTTTTCCGGGTTAAGAGTGGGTGATTCCGCGTGGATGAATAAATTACTGGAATTAAACGCAGATTATTCATTTATGCAGGGGGCGTGGTTTGGCCTGCATCAGGCGACTCAGTCATGCAGAATATTTAAGGTCCTTCAGATTGATTCCTTGACCGCGAATTTAATGTGCGAGCATTTAAGGGGATTCATTCATCTGGCAAGTGTCATAAAAAAAGATTTTTCAGTGGGCCTTGGTTGAGTAATTGAGAGATGAAGTTACAGCATCAGACATCAATAGATTTTTTACAGCGTCATAATGCATGTCTGGATCAGGATTTAAGGATCTTCACCGGTGTCCATCAGGCTGAAAAATTAAATGAAATAACCTCGCCCGAATATAGCCTCCCAGTCAGAAATAACAAATCCCTGCAGGCGGATAAATTTGTGGCGGGGTGGGATTGCTTGAGGCTTGATGCACAAAATGACACGGAGGATCCTCGGCTTGGGTATTCCAAAAATGAAAATCAGATAAAGCCAGAAAATTATGAACCGTCGTCTAAGCGTTTAAGGTCTAATTCTTACGCTGAACAACAGGTCAGACCACCTACGGCAGAGAGGAATTTCTTCTTTACAGCGAGTAACCCTACTGATAATAGTGCAATCGCTTTCAAGGTTGATGATTTCTATAAAAAATCTGTAATGGAAAGCTCATTTGTTAGTCAGGAAATCGCTTCTGAAAGCGTAAACCAGTCCGTAGAAACAAGCCGCCGACTTGATGCGGTTGTCAATCAATCTGCCTTGTCCAAAAATCAGAAGTTTTGTATAGACCCGAAAACTGGAAAAGGTTTGCCTTATCTTCATGAAAGAGACAGGCAATATGAAAATATTCTGTCGGGCAGCGAAGACATCAATGTGTTTTTGCCGGGGTATGCTACGGGTGATCGCTATACATTGATTTTTACTGCTCTGATAGAGCCCAGGTTAAACATTTCAATCAGTTACAGTAACGGTGATCCCAAAGAGGAGAAAGCGGCCAAAGAAGCTTACGACGTCATCGTTGGTGCGTTGAGAAGTAATGGTGACGCTAATCCCGAAAAAAGAGTTACATTGCTTTCATATAATGGAGAAAGTTTAAAAAGTGTAAGGGAGTCGCTGGACAGTCCACGAACCAAATCATTATTTGAGTACATGGGTGGTGCTAAAAGCTCGCCTCTTATGTGCGGTGAAGGGGACGCTCCTCATGTGTTTCATATTTCGGTGACCACGGAAATTATTAATCGCCATTTCCAGGATGCTACAACCAGCAAAGCTGAAAAATATTTGGATGTAAGGGAGAAGCTGGGGAACTTGGTTTCTGCAAGTGACAGGCAGAAGATTGACGCACTGGTCGATAAGCTAGTAGAGTTTCATGGGATAAAAGAAGGCGATGTTGCACTGTGGATTGCTGATCGTGAATTTGCTAATGAAAGGGAGGCTGAAGCAATATCTCGCCCAAAAATGTTTGACTTGATTGCACAGCATCTAAAGTCACAAGGTTTTGGTGCTTACAATATTGCTGATACCTATATTAATCGGGCAAGTCCGGCCGATGACAATGAGGCAGTTGTAAATAGACACCCTTATCGTTTGTCGGGCATGCCTCATATTGGTCGCTTTTGGGCGGCAAAAGTAGATGGAAGTCAATTGCTTGCACCACGTGAGAATCAATGGTTCTTTATGGACAAGCTCTTAACCAAAACCGGGGGGCGATTAATAGGTATCCGTAGCGGCGCACTGGAGCCTTTCGCATTGATGGGCCACAATGTAATATACCTAGAACACAAAAATATGTTCACCCCGGAGCGGCATGCCAGCTGGCAGGGGAACATTCCTTATCGCAGGCTAATTACTGAAAACACAACGGGTTATTTAAAGCTTAATACAGAAATCAAGCGTGATGAAATAAGGCGGGAAATGATTTCTATGGCCGAAAATCGCAAGCTGCAAAATGGCATGGAAAGAAACTCCTCTAAGGCATTCATAGGTCTTTCGAAGAGTTCAACTGATTTAGCCCGACTGCAGAACGCGTTCGGCATGATAAATGATGATATCGATAAAGGTGTGCTTAGCCAGAATGAGCTGAAGGTGTTGACAGAAATGCTTACTTCAGAAGACATCACATCAACAGCGTCCGATGTGATTAATGAATGCGAACTGCTTAAATAAAGCTGGCCAGGTTCTGTATGAAAAGAGATGTGACAAATACCGTGTGGAACAAGCCAGCGAGGCTATGGCGGCTTAGCTTTTCGCGAGCTTGTTAAAGGGTGTCACAATCCGGCGATTCTCTTTAAGCCGGCCAAACATACGCTCGATGATGTTGCGCTGTCGGTACTTGGGTCGATCGAACAGTCTTGGTAAGCCAGGCGTGGGTTTGCGCTTAATCGAGCGCATCGGGATGACAGGTTGCATTCGACGTTGGTCGCTGTAGCGGCGTAGAACCGTTGACCACGGGCCGAAGCGTTCCGGCATATCCCGCCACGCAGTACCTGAGCAGAGCCCCCGGAGCACGCCATCGAGCATCATGCGGTCGCTCAGGCGCGGTCGCCCTCGGCCGTGGGTTTTGGTGAAGAGATCAGCAACCACAGCCCGGGCCATCCGAGAGTTCGTAGCGATTTGCCACAGGATTCCTTTCCGTAAGGGCTGGAAACTCTACAAAGTTTCAGCTTCTAGGGACTCGATTGGGCTTCTCGGAATTTCATACAGAGCCGGGTAGTGTATTGGTTTTGAATAATTCGGTCATGAGGTCCGTCGCTGCACCATGCCCAAACAAATGAGCGGAATCTCGTTGTAATGAAGACAGCGTTCCTTGTGTCCTAATGCTTTGTCCCGTGTAGACGAGAATGCCCTCGAGCACTTCGACGGCACTGTGGTAACCCAACCCTACTAAGAATGCACTGGCACCTGCCGCACGAGCATAGCGCTGCGCTTGCTCGGCCGATGTCAGGTCAGACAGGGGGTGATGGAACTTCTCGTTCTCTTGGCGAGCCGAACTTCGGGTCAGAGCCTCCACGTACTGATCCTTCCCTGGTACCCCGCATAACATGTCCCAAGTCTGTAAGATCTCGGCCGGCGAACCCGACATGTGCGCGGTTAACGGCTCTGTAGTTTCATTGATACGGTGCATACTGATGTCGAAGACCGGCCAGCGGTTTTCTGGGATACGATTGTGTTCGGCAATGTCTAGTATCTTATCTGCTTCCAGCCCCATGTTATGAATGCCCGTTCGCAGGGGGATGTCTGCACGCGAGTCAAAAACAACAACACTTCGCTCAGCCTTTTTATCTGGTCCTACTGTGCGAGAACCGCCTGTCCTGCGCATGATTTCCATTTCCGAATCCTCTGGCACATGCAGACCAGCCGCTGTTAGCTGGCTGTTTAATTCGGTCATCAGCTCCACCTTCGCGTCTTCTGGGCGGGAATAAAACACGCCGATATCTCCCATCAAGGCAATCACCGCGGCTCTGTCTGTAGCACTGGCAGCCACTGCACTGGATGAATTGTTTTTTGTGCTGACACGCTTTAGAGCAGCGAGCAAATCTGCGATTGTTTTTCCGTCGAGCAGACCTTCTTCTCCTAATACACGAGCACCGATGGTTATCTGGCTGTCGGCACTCAGATTTGAAACGATTCGATGCAATACGATGGCTGCAGTGCTCAATTCTTTGATGAGTGCTTCGCCCGGGCTGTAAAGAACTCTTCTTCCGTCCACAGTTTGTTTCATGGCCAAATCCTTTGTCTGCCTCAGCGTGTGCGGAGCTGCCGGGTTGGTGTGGGTATTTTTAAGGTGCCTAGAGTCCTTGCCGAGAATTTTTTGTGCGTCTGTGTTTCCAAGGGTCGAACTCTCGACCCTGTGTATGCCGAACGCCCCATCTTTGATGGGCGCCTCACTCATAGGGGTGAGACTACTCGTATGCTTGACAGTTATGTTGCTGTCAATGAAAACGTTATTGATAACACCATTCCCGACTTGTGGACTGCTGCTTTCATCGCGGCGGAAGCGAACGGGTTGCTCTCCGTCTCCATTTTTTACAGTCGCAGTGGAAGTTACATTTGATGCGATTTCATTGGAGCAGTTCCTGGCGAGATCGAAGTTTCTCACAAAATCGGTATTATTGGGGTCGTTGCTGTCAGCGTGATATTGTGCGGTAGCTGGCGCAATGCATTTTATGTCATTGTTGATCGGCATATTCTCTTACCTGTGTAAGGTAGTTGAGCCTTTTGGGGGCGGTGGTTCAGTGGTTGAGTATGTTGTGGATCGACAATGTCAGGCTGTAAAATTCATTCAGTGCCCGGCGTAGCTCATCGGGTGATTCGACGCACTCGTCGGCGAGCAATGCTTTTATTTCGTAGCAATCATTTGCTTTCCCCAGTACCGCTTGCCCCGTTAGAACGCCTGGCAAAGCGTACTGTAGTGCATCGAGTAGATTGGCTGCATAAAAGTTGATGTTGAGGCTGTTCAGCTCTTTGAGTTCGCTCCATATCCATGTCCTGTTGTTGTTTGTTGTGATAATGATTGGGTTGATAATTTTGAAGTTTAGTTCTATGGATGAGTGGTGATCGAATGCGCCGATTCTTTTCTCAGGAACTCCGAGACTTATCAATGTTGTGTATAGGATTGTCGAAATATCGCGGTTCATTGCTTGTGATCTCTTACGCTAAAGGTCAAGGGTTTCAAGGGCGCTATGTTATCTGCTGTCTTGAGAGGCGCCGTCGCTGACGTCTTAAAACGCAGTATTCGGATTGTCAGGCACGTAACTAGCTCATGGCACTGCATGCGGTTGACGAAAACTGGTATTCGGTACGATATTCAGCAGGCCTTACTGCACAGGCTTAGCCACTGAAGTAGGGAGCGTGTATTTCACGGTGAACGCAAAACGCGCTTCATCTCCTCCGTCAATAGACACACGCCCGGGCATCTATCACTGGTTTCGCTTTGCGATGACGATGCTGTTGCAGGAGGGTTATCCTCTACGAGGCCGTTAATCGCCTGCGAACCTGGCCGGCGCATGCGTTTATTGTTGTTGTTGTTGTTGTTGTTGTTGTTGTTGTTGTTGTTGCATGAAATGTTTTAACGTGGTTTTGCATGATTTTCATTCTTTTAATGCACGTTTTTTGGATTTTCTTGCAGCCTAGATTTCGCCAATGGCCATGTCTTTCAAAAAACGCTCATTTTATGAAGGCTGGGCGCTTGGTTTTGGGGGGGCTTTGGGCATGTTTCCCCCCTGCAATCAGTGCTCGTAAGAAATAGAGTTGAGGTTTGAGGCGATCGCCTGGATGAAGCGTCCAGGCGCGTGGAGAGAAAGTCGCTTGATTGGTGAGTTATTTTATGTTGCGGAAATAGTTGCCTGGACAGACCGACAAGAAAGGTAATGCCAGCCCGCTAAAAAGTTTGGGTGATAAAAAACTGTCGAGGCATTTGCAGCTCGAAATAGCTTAGCCGACTGGCATTAGCACTTTAAGGATTAGCGGGATTGATCAGTGCAGTGCAATGGCCTGGTTGGCGCGTTTACTCAATTGTCTAGCCAATTCAGGGTCATCGATCTCGATGGTAAGTTGCTTGTCGTAGAGGTCGTGCTGGTTGTTTGCGATCAATGTGTCCAAGGATTCGGGATCTATTTCAGTCAGTGTGGCATCAATGAGCGCTACGGTGTCGTCAGAAAACTCACTGTGTTCAATATTGTTAAGTGTTTCCATTTGATAAATGGCTAGCGCCGGTAAGAGGGAGGTTTCTACATAGTTTGGCTCTTTGTAGTCGGCCAGATGTTTTTCCTCTCCAGTTGTAAGTTGGGATCCTTGTTCAAATTTTGCTGAAAGTGAAGTGTTGAGGCTATCGCTTAATACAAGAACCTGTAGATGAGTTATCTGATCTTGAAGCATGGTCTTGAACGCTTCATTGCTTTCGATTTTTATCTCTGGAATTGTTTCTATGTTATTGGATTTTTTGAACGAAACCGAAGTGTCGTGGGCCGGCTTGCTTGTATGGGCAAGGGTCAGTGTAGTGCCCATGACGGCTGCATGGGCTTCCACGCTGTGAGGTTGAGCTATGGGGAAGTGATTAAGGCCACCTTGCGCATACAAGGTTTTGTTTGTGACTTTCATTTCTGCTTCTGAAATGTACCTGGACTCACGGGCTCCAGCGCTCGTTTGTGCCTTTGAAGAACTAAGTTCATATTTAGAAAAGCTATCTTTTTGTGAGGTTGAGTCGGTTTTTGGACCTTCTTGGTAGTTGACGTTGAGATAGCCTCCAGACAGTATTTTTGAAGCCAATGTCCAGCGATGATAGTGCGGGCTATCCTCTTCACCAAGGCCGCTGCCTCGGACATTAAAAGAGTGGAGTCGGAGATTCCAGCCCTGATCCGCGTTGGACATCAAGTAGAATTTGTTGAAAAACGCAGCTTTAGCAGATTTGTTTTTGCAGCTATTCAGTAACTTATCGTCGGCCTTGATGTGTTCAAGTATGGAGATAAGATCCTTTTTGGAAATAGGTTCGATATCTGCGGTCACACCAGGGCGTTGCTGGAAGCCGACCTCCGTATCCGGGCGGAAATCTTGATATCGCTCACTGATCATTGTGAATGTGTTTTGGTAGATTCTCTCGTTGTGTAAGGCTTTTGGTTCGGCTTCATTGGAGGAGGGGGTGGGAGAGCTATGGTTTGTAGAAGTCCATACCGGCGGCTGAGAAGTAATATTTGATATAGTCATGATCAGGTCTGTCCGAATAGGGGATGCTAGGCTCTGTGTGAAAAGCCTTGAAATTCGGTAATGCTGCGTTGAGAACAACCTCGGAATGTTGGTTTACCACCCGTGAAGTCGGGCGTGACCTTGGCCGTTCCCTGGCCGCTTTTGCCTCGCCTGACCTTCGTTTCAAGACATTTCACACAGTGCCTAAGATGCATCGAAGTCTGTCGCGCCGCTTTCAAAAAAAGCTCATGGCTCAAGGGCCGCAAGGCGGCCGCAAATTGTTGCGGGGCTATTTCAGAAAGTTCAGGTCCAGTGGGTAGTCCAGAATGATTCGGGTCTGGTCCAGGTCATTGGCGATTGCGCCGTAGTCGCCGCCCGTGCGCATCGACGCATGCAGCAGCCGCACGGAAAGGTTTTTCGCAGGCCCTGACTGCACCACGTATTTCACCCACAGGTCCCGTTCCCATTGCGACCCGTCGCGCACCGCCTCGAACCGTGTATAGGCACCCCCGGCATCGCGGCCATCGATATCGGTACCGCGTATGTAGCGCGCTGTGAAGCTCAGCCCAGGGACGCCAAAGATGACGGCGTCCAGGTCGTAACGTGCACTCCATGCTCTTTCGTTGGGGCTGTTGAAGTCGCTGCCTTGGGAGGCCGCATCCAGTTCGATGTCGAAACTGTTCCAGACATAGTCGAAAGGCTGGTCGCCGTCGATGCGGGTGTAAGCAACTTCGAACTTGTGACCACCCATTGCGTAGCCTACCCGGGCACTCCAGGCATCGTTGCGAATATCGCCAAGCAGCGAGGTGCCGGTGTCACGCGTACGGTAGTAATTGGCGCCGGTATTGAACACGCCACCCGCTTTCAAAGGCACCCGGTATTCGATAGATGCAAATTGCTGGTTCCAGATGTTGTCGAGTTCCGACCCGAACAGCTTGATCTTCACATTGTCGACGCCGGTGTAGATACCGCCGTAATAACTGACAAAGTCACTGTCGGCCTGGCGACCACCGTAAGCGGTACCCAGCTTGCCGCCGTGATTGGTTGCTGCACGGTCGCTGCTGGAGGTAAAGCGCCCTGCATTGAGGGCCAGCCCGCCGAAGGTATGATCGGTGACGTTCCAGCCTCGGAGCGTTTGCGGTAGCAGGCGGATATCGCCGTACTTCAGCACCGGTGAATTGGGGAACAGGTCGCCATAAGCCAGTTCGGTGCTGCCGACGCGCATCTTTACCGCACCACCGGCCTTGGAATATTCAGCCTTGGGGTCGCCCTGGTTATCGCGGGAGACGATACCGCCATTGCCGATACCGTCGCCAACCCGGCCCTTGCCACCGTCGAGCTTTATTGCGCCCATGTAATGCAAGTCGAGGCCGAACCCTACCAGCCCTTGGGTATAGCCGGAATTGAACTTGGCCAGCACACCTTGGGCCCATTCCTGGCGATAACTTTGCCGCTCACCGGCCGGGTTGAGGTAGCTGCCGTTGCGGTTGTCGGCGTTCCAGTAGAAGTTTCGCAAGCCGACCGTGGTGGTACTGTCTTCAATAAAACCATGGTCCGATTCAGCCGCGCAGGCAATCGAGCCAAACAGGCAGGCACTCGCGCCTGCCATCCCCAATGTGAAAGTTTTGAGCGACATGAAGACTTCCTTATTGCCAGATTCAAGAACGGCAGCGTGAAGATTTATTGTTATTGCCCCTGCGTCTGCGTCTGCGGCGGGCAGCCGGGGGCCTGATCGCTAACTTGCGGGTGCGGCAAGTTGCGCTCTTTATTGTTGTATTACTCGGTAGGCCGGGTTGCTCAAGGCAACCCGGAGCACATGGGGTTTTGCCTCAGGCAGTCATGCCGGTAAAGAAGCGCGCGGCATTTTCATCCAGGGTCGCAATGTCGTAGCCACCCTCCTGGACCACCACGCAAGGCAGGCCCAGTGCCTTGATCCGCTGCCCCAGCAGGCGGAACCCTTCATGGCTGACGTGTACCTTGGACTGCGGGTCGTTTTCGTAGATGTCAAAGCCCAGCGACAGCACCAGCACGTCCGGGGCGAAGGCGCGCAGCGCCGTTGCCGCCTGGTCCATGCAGGCAAAGAAATCCGCTTCGCTGGCGCCATGGGCCATGGGCAGGTTCAGGTTGAAGCCAGCCCCTGCACCAGCGCCGGTCTCATCATCGAAGCCGGCGACCACCGGGTAGAAGTTGGTCGGATCGCCATGAATCGACACGTACAACACATCGTCTCGCTCGTAGAAGATTTCCTGGATGCCTTGGCCGTGGTGCATGTCGGTGTCGAGCACGGCCACTTTGCCGAACTTGCCACGCAGCACCTGGGCGGCGATTGCGGCATTGTTCAGGAAGCAGAACCCACCTGCGGCTTCGGCGCGGGCATGGTGCCCTGGTGGCCGGCACAGGGCATAAGCGGCCTGGTCGCCTTCGATCACCGCATGTGCCGCGGCCACCGCGCTCTGCGCCGACCAGTAGGCGGCCTGCCAGGTGTGCTCGCCGATCGGGCAGCTACCATCGGCCAGGTAGCGGGCGGTCTTGCCGAGGATGCCGCGCAAGGGGTTGCCTTCGCGGATGTAGATGTTGGACATCACCTCGTCGCCCCAGTCTTCCGGCACTTCGTGCCACTGCTGGTAGGCGCTGGCCAGGTAGTCCAGGTACGCCTGGCCATGCACGGCCGCCAGCGGGGCCAGGCCGTGGTCGGCGGGTTCGAAAAGCGGGTAGCCGAGCTTTTCGACTACTGCCAGTAGCGGGTCGATGCGGGCCGGCACTTCCTGCGGTTGGCGCATCTGGCCACGCGACAGGTAGGAGCGGGGGTGGTGCAGGCGTTGAGCAGGATGGAAAAACGTTTTCATGAATCACCTCTTGGTAACGCGTGCGGTCAATAACCCAGTTCGGGATCGACCAGATTGTTCAGTGCCAGTCCGGCACTCAGGCGCGACACGTTGTCGGCCACTTGCCGGGCGATGCACAGGTCGGAAGCGGCAGAGGCCATGTGCGGTGTCACCCACACGCCGGGCGTGTGCCACAGCGGCGAATCGGCAGGCAACGGCTCCTGTTCGAACACATCGAGCAAGGCGCCGCGCAACTGCCCGCTGGCCAGCGCCTGGCGCAGGTCGTGCGGGTTGAGGTGCTGGCCACGACCACAGTTGATCAGCGCGCTGCCTTCGGCCATGTGCCGGAATACGGCATGGTTCAGTACGCCATGCGTGCTGGCGGTGAGGGGCAGCAGGTTGACCAGCACATCCAGCCCGGCGAGGAAGCCTTGCAGCGAAGCCGGGCCTGCGAAGGTGTTTACGCCATCGACCTGGCGCGGCGTGCGGGCCCAGCCGCGCACGTCATAACCCGCCGCCGCCAGCCGCTGCGCCACCGGTGCGCCAATCGCGCCCAGGCCCATCACGCCGACCCGGAAATCCCCCGCCTTGCGCTGCACCGGGCGCTGCCAGTGCTGGCTGGCATTGCCGGCGATTACCCGGTCGAAGCCCCGGTGAAAGTGCAGCACGCCCCAATGCACGTACTCGCTCATGCCCTGGGTGTGGTCAGGGTCGACCACCCGGCACACCGGCAGCGACGCATCGCGTGAGCTGTCCTGCGCCAGGTGATCGATGCCCGAGCCGATCGAGTGCACCAGGCGCAGGTTCGGCAAGCGGCCAAGGCTACCTTCGGGCGGGAACCAGCACACGGCCACTTCGGCGTGCCTTGCGCCGGCATCTTCCGGGCGCAACACGTTCAGGTGCGGGGCGTGCTCGGTGAACAGCGCGGCAAGCCAGTCAGTCAGCGCCGGGTTCTGGCAAAGCAATACGAGGCTGGCCATGTCAGCTGCACCACTCGCTGCGCTGCGCGTCGATCAGGCTGAGCGCGGCCTGCCAGGCCATGTCGATGATGCCGTCGATGCCATCGCGCCCGAACTGTGCGGCGGTGTGCCGGCACACTTCCTCATTGGGGATGTTCAACGCCACGCCGGCAGACATCGCCTGGATTTGAGCCTGGCAAGCGCGCTCCAGGAAATAGATCTCGTGGAACGCTGCCGCCACGTTGCTACCTGCGGCCAGCAGCCCATGGTTGCGCAGGATCATCGCCTTGTGCGTACCAAGGTCGGCGACCAGCCGTTCGCGTTCTTCCAGTGACAGCGCGATGCCTTCGTAGGTGTGATACGCCAGGTTGCCGTAGAACTTCAGCGCGTGCTGGGTCAGTGGCAGCAGGCCGTCACGTTGTGCTGCCACCGCCATGCCCGCTGCCGTGTGGGTGTGGATGATGCAGTGCAGGTCCGGGCGCGCCTCGTGGATCGCCGAGTGGATGACAAAGCCGGCCGCATTGACCTTGCCACCGTTGAAATGGCTGTCGACCACGTTGCCGTCCAGGTCGATCAGCACCAGGTCGCTGGCGCGCATCTTCTCGAATGCCACGCCATAGCGGTTGATCAGGAAGTGCCGGTCAGGCCCGGGTACACGCAGGGTGATGTGCGTGTCGATCAGGTCGGTCATGCGGTAGTAGGCGATCAGGCGATACAGCGCAGCCAGCTCGCAGCGTGCTTGCCATTCGGTTTCTGACATGGCGTGAGGCTTGTTGCTCATCAGGCGATTCCTTGCGAAGTGGAGAGGGCGACCGGCCTGGCGCTGGCGTTGCGCAGGTGCGAGAGCCCCAGCACGCCGGCCAGCGACATCAAGGCCAGCACGCTGAAGAACAGCGCCAACGGTAGCCATTGCCCGGCGAACTGGCCGGCAACGAACGTGCCCAGCATTGGCGTAAGGCCACCGGTCAGGCCGCTGCCCAGCTGGTAGGCGATCGAAATGCCCGAGTAACGGACCCGGGCCGGGAATGCTTCGGCCATGTAGCCGGCAATCACGGCATACAGCGCCGACAGCAGGACCACGGCCAGGGCGATACCAGCGGTCATGTAGACCACGTTGCCGGTCTGCACCAGCAGGAACATCGGGTACGGCACCACCATGCACAGCGCCGCGACCCACTTCAGGAAGCGCCCTTCACCAAGGCGCTCGGCGAGCATGGCCGAACAGGGTTGCGAGAGAAACTGCAGGATGGTGACCACGAACAGGCAATCGAGAATGGTGGTCTTGGCGATGCCCTGATACTGGGTGACGTAGGTGATCATGAAGGTGTTGGTGAAGAAGAACCCGCCAGAGCCTATGGTTACGGCCAGGGCTGCGAAGACGATGTTCCGCCAGTGGTTGCGCAGCACTTCGCGCACCGGGTTGTCGCTGGTCTGGTCGCTGTCCTTGACCTCGGCAAACTCTGGTGATTCCGGCACGCCGAAGCGGATCAGCAAACCGACGATCATCAGCAGCCCGCTCATCAGGAACGGAATACGCCAGCCCCAGCTCATCAGGTCTTCCGTCTCCATTGCAGTAATGAAGCGGAAGGCGATCAGCGCCAGCAGCAGGCCCGCCGGGCTGCCCCACTGGGCAAACGAAGCGAAGAACACCTTGCGGCCCTTGGGCGCATGCTCGCTGGCCATCAGCACCGCGCCGCCCCATTCACCACCGACCGAGATGCCTTGTAGCAGGCGCAGGAATATCAGGCCGATGGGGGCCCAGATACCGGCCTGTGCGTAGGTCGGCAGCAGGCCGATGCAGGTGGTGGCCACGCCCATCAGCACAATCGTGACCAGCAGCATTTTCTTGCGCCCCAGGCGGTCGCCCAGGTGGCCGAACACCATGCCGGCGAACGGCCGTGCGATAAAGCCCACGGCAAAGCTGCCGAACGCGGCCATGGTGCTGAGCATCGGGTTTTCGCTGGGGAAGAACAGCTGCCCGAGCACCAGGGCTGCGGCGAAGGCGTAGATGTAGAAATCATAGAATTCGATGGTGGTGCCAATAAAGGCAGCCGCCGCGGCACGACGCGGGGTGGGGGTATTGCTCTTCATCTGAGGCTCCTGGGCGTCATTGTTATAGGCAGGAGAAGGAGAGCCCTGCACGGGCAGGGCAAAGGCACTCTGGCGGTGCGTTGCTAGATGTTGAGCCAAGTCCTATGCTAGGAAAAGCTTCTAATTTAAATACTCAAGTATAAGACCAACAAATAATGACGCCGACGACAACGACCCTCGCAAGAGACCCCGAAGCCAAGCGTTTCCTCAATGACCGCCTCGATTGGAACTTGTTGCGCACCTTTCTGGTGATCGGCCAAGAGGGCAGCATCAGCCGGGCCGCGGCACGCCTGCACCTCAGCCAGCCGGCCGTTAGCCAGGCGCTCAGGCGCCTGGAGGAGCAGCTGGACAGTGCCTTGGTGGTACGCCGCGGGCCACGCATCAACCTGTCAAAGGCGGGGGAGGAAGTAATGCAGATCGCGGCCGAGCTGTACGGCACGGTCTCGCGGCTGGGGCCTGCGCTGGACAGCCCGGCCGAGACGGTGACAGGCAAGATCCGTCTGCTCAGCATCAGCCGCATCCAGTCGCGTGCCTACGATGACTTCCTTGCACAATTTCACAGCGACTATCCGCAGGTGGAGCTGGAAATAGACGTGCTGCGCAGTTCGGATGTGGCCAGTGGTTTGTTGCAGAAGACCGCATCATTCGGTTTGAGCCTGTGCCGCACCCCCCAGCCCCGGCTGGAGCAACGGGTGCTGCTCGAACAGCGCTACGCGTTTTTCTGCGGCAAGCGCCATCGCTTGTTTGGTCGCAAGAACCTTACCGTGGCCGACTTGCAGGGCGAGAACTTCGTGAGCTTCACCAGTGACCAAATGGGCGGCAACCTGTCGCCGCTGACGGTGTTTCGTGATCAGCAGGGGTTTACCGGGCGTATCGTCGCATCTTCACCGAGCCTGGATGAAATCCTGCGGCTGGTGGGGGCCGGTTATGGCATTGGTTGCCTGCCGGAGCACATCGTCGCGGCGGATGTGCAGGCCAATGAGCTGTGGCGCTTGCCGCCGTGGGAAGGGGTGATCGATGTGAACGTGTACCTGCTCTGGAACCGGGAGCAGAAGTTGACGCAGGCCGAGTCGATCTTTCTGGAGCGGTTCCAGCAAATGCTAATGACTACAGACCCGGCCGAGCGCTTTTGATCGGCTGGCCAAAAGGTGCTCAGGCCCAGAGTCCAAACAGCACCAAGGCCGCCACGCCAAGCCCGAGCGCGATCGAGCACCCGCCCAGCGACAGTGCCGCCCGGCCTTGCCGGTACCAGCCGTCATGGCCCAGTTGCCGTGCCGGCGCCAGCAGGCTGCGCCAGCGCAGTTCCGTTTCGTGAAACGCCTGCAGGTTCGCCGTATCCGCATCCAGCCAGCGACGAAAGTCGATCCTTTCGCAAGCCGTCACCTGTGGGCTCTGCAAGCGCACATACCATTGCCCTGCAACGCTCGACAGCACATCACGACGCGAGCGACCGGCCTGCAGCGCCTGGTCCATGTTCCGCTCGATGCTCGCCAAGGGCAGGTCGAGGCGGGCGGCGATGGTGGCGAAATCCAACTGGTCGAGGCGGTTGAGCAGGAACACTTGCTGCACGCGGCGGGGCAGCCGCTTCAGGGCGTGCAGCAGGGCATGGTCGGCATCGTGTTCGGCAACAGGCGTTGGGTGTTCAAGCGGCAGTAGCAGACGGGTCATGGACAGCTCCTTGCTTGAAGGGGGAGGGGTGGGGGCATCTTCCTTGATGCGAGACCAGCGTAGGCGAAACGAGATTGATTCTCAAGTGCTGATTCCGCAAAGTTTTGTAATGAGCGTTCACGCCCTGAAACACCTTTGCTATCATGCGCGCCATCACGATCTTCATTAGCCTGAAGAGCAAAAAAAAAGACCCGGCAAAAAGCCGGGTCAAAAACCGTGATTAGCCTGATGAGGAGATAATCTGAGAGCGACCTAAGCTCCAGGTTATCCAGCAGATCTCGCGATCAGCTGAGTGCAATAATAATCGTTATCATTTGCCAGTCAAATGAATTTTCGCTAATTCGGTAAAAAAGTTTTACCGATGCGCTTCCTTGTCCCGGCAGTCGGGGCTTCTGCCGTTCGCGGCCTTCACGTTCTCTCCCTCCTTTTTTACTCAGAAATCCGGATCTGCGGCGCGCTTGTGCTCCAGCAGGGCGCGGGCCATGTCCACCATATGCATCAACGCGTAGGTCAGCTCGCGCTGGCTGCCGTGCTGGTGGCTGGCGGTTTCCTGCGCTGTAGCGGCGGCGCAGCGCAGCAGGGCGATGGCGTGCTCCCGGGCCTGGTCGCCGGTGACGCTCTCGTGCAGGGTCCAGATCTTGTTGTCGAGGGTCGGGCGCTGCGGCTTGGGGTTGAGGTAGTAGTCGAGGGCGCGGCGGGCGGCTTCGCTGTCGAGATCTGTTTCGTCGTTTTTCGGTGGTTTCATCGCGATACCTTGTGATTTCCCTTCAAACACAATGGAATCAGAGGATAGGTCAATCTGTACTGACTACGCTCAAATAAATAATTCAGATTGTGTATTGCTGCGGATAATACAGTCCGTATTGTTTCCGCTCATGGAAAACTGGAACGCATTTCTCAAGCGCTACAAGCGCGAACACAACCTCAGCCAGCTGAAGCTGGCCGAACGGCTGGGCATGACTCAGGGTGGCGTGGGTCATTGGCTACGTGGCACGCGGCGGCCGACGCTGGAAACCATCAACGAAAAGCTGGAGAAACTGGGCCTGGTGTTTCTGGAGGCACAAGTCATGGTGGTAGAGCGTGACATCTTGCGCGAAGCCCCTGGGCGCTATGCGGTCGAGCAGCCGGTATCAGCCCAAGCGCTGCTTTATGCAAGCTTCCGCTTCCCGGTTCTGACCTGGGCTGACTTGCAGGGGCCTTTACCTGAAGCGGGCAAATGCCACGAACAGACGGATTACATGCCCGCAGGCAATGCGTTCTGGCTAGTGGTGGAAAACGACTCGATGAATGCAGCCAGTGGCAAGAGCGTGCCTGAGGGCATGCGAGTGCTGGTGGACACCGGCCTGCAGGCAGAACCCGGCAAGTTGGTGATTGCGCGGCAGCCGGGGCGGCCTGCAGTGTTGCGGCAGTTGGTCGAGGAGGGTGGCGACAAGATGCTCAAACCGTTGAATACGCGCTATCCGACAATCCTGTGTGAAGAGGGCTGCGAGTTTCTGGGTGTGGTCGTGCGGGTGCATGGGGCCTTCTAGATTGCCGGGGCTGGGCAGGGCTCGATAAGGAGTATCGTGTCAACGATGAATATGGATAGATGGATTGCCCTCGTCCGCAAGAGGATGGAGACGTTAGGGCTCACTCAAGAGCAGCTTGCCGAGCGCGTTGGAGTGTCTCAGGGCAGCGTGGGGCATTGGGTGAACAAGCGGCGACAGCCAAAGATCGAGTCGATGAACCGCACGTTTGTCGAGCTTGGTATTCCTCATTACAACGTCAGCCTGGAGTTGCGTATTCATGGTCTGGTTGAGGAGGTTTGCCGGGAGGAGGGCGCTGATAACAATCTGGACCTCATGCAGTGCATCGCGTGTTTCCGCTACCCGGTGCTGGCCTGGAGCGAGCTAGGTGTTGAAGAGCGTGAGGAGCCGGGTGTGTTCGAGCAGACGGACTACCTGGCCCAGGGCAAGGCTTTCTGGCTGACGGTTGAAAATGACGCGATGAGCGCTGTCAGTGGTCGGAGCGTGCCACAGGGCATGCGGATGCTGGTCGACCCGGGCGTGGAGGCTGAGGCTGGGCGGTTGGTCATCGCTCGTCAGCCGGGCAAACCGGCGATTTTCCGCGAGTTGGCCGAGGAAGGTGGGCAGCGTTATTTGAAGGCACTGAACGGCAACTACCCGGCGCTACTATGCGAAGAAGGTTGCGAGATCCTGGGAGTAGTCGTGCGGGTGCATGGGGCCTTCTAGATTGCCGGGGCTGCTGTGCAGCCCATCGCCGGCAAGCCGGGCTCCCACAAGTACGGTGCCGACCTCAAGCATTGCGCTGGCCCTGTGGGAGCGGGTTCACCCGCGAAGAATGCAACGCGGTGTATGGCACCGGCTTTGCCGGTGTTCGCGGCTAAAGCCGCTCCCACAGGTACAGCGTTGCGCTGAAGTTGGCGCATCACTTGTGGGAGCGGGCGCGCCCGCGAAGAATCCAACGCGGTGTATAGCACCGGCTTTGCCGGTGTTCGCGGGCATGCCCGCTCCCACAGTGATCGCGCAAACCTTCACAATCTGAGCAAGGCAGTTGCCCCGCTTTCCTCACTCAGCCAGCTCGACCAACACAGTCCCTTCGCTGACCATATCCCCTTCCTGGCAGAACAACGCCTTCACCGTTCCGCCATGCGGCGCACGAATGCTGTGTTCCATCTTCATGGCCTCTAGCACCACCAGTGCAGTACCGGCTTCAACTACCTGCCCCGGCTCGACCAGCACCCGCACGATGCTGCCGTTCATGGGCGCGCCCAGGCCGCCTTGATGGCCGTGGCCGGCCTCGGCTTCGGCAATCGGGTCGAAGGCCTGAATGGCGTGCATCTCGCCATCCCAGTGCAGGTACAGGGTGCCATCGCGGCGGATTGCCAAATGCTGGCGGCGCACGCCTGCCTGATCGTGCACCAGTTGCTCACCCGCTAGCTGCCAGGTGGACGCAGCGCTGCGCTCCAAGGCAACCGCCTGGTCCTGCCCGGCGCTTGCCAGATGCAGGCTGCTGCGTGCCGGCAGGCCCAAGCGCAGGCCGTTGTGCGCACCCCACGGCGAACTGCGGTCGTCATCACGCTTATGCCCGGGCTGCCCCTGCAGCCAGGCTTCGGCTGCCGCTTCCCAGAAGCCCGCCGGCAGCGCATGGGGCGCCGGCAGCAACACATCCTGGTGGCGGGGAATGAAGCCGGTGTCCAGCTCTGCCGCCGCAAACGCCGGGTGGGCGAGAATGCGGTGCAGGAAAGCAATGTTGGTCTTTACCCCGCCAATGGCGAACTCGTCGAGCATGGCCAGCAAGCGCAGGCGCGCTTGTTCGCGGTTTTCACCCCAGGCAATCAGCTTGCCGAGCATCGGGTCGTAGAAGGGCGACACCACGTCGCCTTCGCTGACCCCGCTGTCCACCCGCCGGCCTTCGCCTGGCGCCGACTCACGGTACAGCGCAAGCGTGCCGGTGGCAGGCAGGAACTCATTGGCCGGGTCTTCGGCGTACAACCGCACTTCGATGGCATGGCCGATCAGCGGCACCTGCTCCTGAGTGATCGGCAGGGGCTCGCCGCAGGCCACGCGAATCTGCCAGGCCACCAGGTCCAAGCCGGTGATGGCCTCGGTGACCGGGTGTTCCACCTGCAGGCGGGTGTTCATCTCCATGAAGAAGAACTCGCCACGGGCATCGAGCAGAAACTCCACGGTGCCGGCACCCACATAGCCGATAGCCTGCGCCGCACGCACCGCCGCTTCGCCCATGGCCCGGCGCAGTTCGGGCGACAGGCCGGGGGCAGGGGCCTCTTCGACCACTTTCTGGTGGCGGCGCTGAATCGAGCAGTCGCGTTCGTTGAGGTACAGGCAGTTGCCGTGCTGGTCGGCAAATACCTGGATTTCGACGTGACGCGGCTTGAGCACATACTTTTCCACCAGCATGCGTGCATCGCCGAACGACGACTGCGCCTCACGCTGGGCCGAGGCCAGGGCGTCGGCCAGCTGGCTTTCTTCCTCCACCACTTTCATGCCCTTGCCGCCGCCGCCGGCGCTGGCCTTGAGCAGCACCGGGTAGCCGATGCGTTCGGCGGCGGCGCGGAAGGTGTCCAGGTCCTGGGCTTCGCCGTGATAGCCCGGCACCAGCGGCACGCCAGCGGCGTCCATCAGCGCCTTGGCCGCCGACTTGCTGCCCATGGCGTCGATGGCGGTGGCAGGTGGGCCAAGGAAGATCAGCCCGGCCTGTTCGATAGCGCGGGCGAAGCCAGCGTTCTCCGACAGAAAACCATAGCCCGGGTGAATGGCCTGGGCACCGCTGGCCTTGGCAGCGGCCAGCAGCTTGTCGACCAGCAGGTAGCTTTCGGCGGCCTTGGTGCCGCCCAGGTCGACGCGGATATCCGCTTCGCGGCTGTGCCGGGCGTCACGGTCGGTGGCGCTGTGCACGGCAACAGTGGTCAGGCCCATGGCCTTGGCGGTGCGCATTATCCGGCAGGCGATTTCGCCACGGTTGGCGACCAGCAGGGTGGTCAAAACGGGGCGGCTCATGGGCGCGGTTCCTTCTTGTCATCGGTTTGCCAGGCGGGGCGGCGTTTTTCCAGGAAAGCGCGCAGGCCCTCCTGGCCTTCGGCACTGACGCGGATGCGGGCGATGGTGTTCTCGCAGTAGCGGCGCAGGGCCGGGCTGAGTTCGCCGTCGTCCACTTCGCGCAGCAAGTCCTTGGTGGCGCGCAACGCTTGCGGGCTGTTCTGCAGCAGGTTGTTCACCCACGCTTCGACCTGGGCGTCCAGCTCACTGGCCGGGTACACCTCGGCCAGCAGCCCCAGCTCGCGGGCCCGTATGCCGCTGAAACGCTCGGCAGTGAGGGCATAGCGGCGCGCGGAGCGTTCACCAATCGCCTTGACCACGAAGGGGCTGATGACTGCCGGGGCCAAGCCAATGCGGACTTCCGACAGGCACAACTGGGCGTCTTCGGCGCCGATGGCCATGTCACAGCAGCTGATCAGGCCCAGCGCGCCGCCAAAGGCTGCACCTTGCACCACGGCCAGGGTTGGCGTCTTGAGGCGGTGCAGGGCGTACATCAGCTCGCCCAGTTCGTGGGCATCATCCAGGTTGGTGTTGAAGTCCAGCTGCGCCGACTGCTGCATCCAGGCCAGGTCGGCGCCGGCGCTGAAGTGCCTGCCACGGCCGCGCAGCAGCACAAAACGCAGGCTGGCGTCTTCGGCCAGGCGGTCGATGGCCACGATCAGCTCGCGGATCATCTGCGCGTTGAAGGCGTTGTTCTTGTCCTCGCGGCTCAGCCACAAGGTGGCGAAGCCGCGTGGGTCACGGATCACTTCAAGGGTGCTGAAATCGCTCATGGGTCACATCCGGAAAATGCCGAAGCGGCTCTGTTCGATCGGTGCGTTCAGCGCGGCAGACAACGCCAGGCCAAGTACATCGCGGGTTTGTGCCGGGTCGATGACGCCGTCGTCCCACAGGCGGGCGCTGGAATAGTAGGGGTGGCCCTGGTGCTCGTACTGGTCGAGGATCGGTTGCTTGAGCCTGGCCTCGTCCTCGGCACTGAAGGGCTGGCCGCTGCGCTCGCTTTGCTCGCGCTTGACCTGCGCCAGCACGCCAGCGGCCTGTTCGGCACCCATCACGCCAATGCGCGCGTTGGGCCACATCCACAAAAAGCGCGGGTCGTACGCGCGGCCGCACATGCCGTAGTTGCCGGCGCCAAAGCTGCCGCCAATGATCACCGTGAACTTCGGCACCTGGGCACAGGCCACGGCGGTGACCAGCTTGGCGCCGTGCTTGGCGATGCCGCCTTCTTCGTACTTCTTGCCCACCATAAAGCCGGTGATGTTTTGCAGGAACAGCAGCGGGATGCCACGCTGGCAGGCCAGCTCGATGAAGTGCGCACCTTTTTGCGCGGCTTCGGCGAACAGGATGCCGTTGTTGGCCAGGATCGCCACCGGGTAGCCATGCAGGTGGGCGAAGCCGCACACCAGGGTGGTGCCGAACAGGGCTTTGAACTCATCGAACACCGAGCCATCGACCAGCCGCGCGATCACTTCACGCACGTCGAACGGTTGCTTGGCATCGGCTGGCACCACGCCATACAGCTCGTCGGCGGCATACAGCGGCGCCACCGGTGCCAGGCGCTGCAGCTTGCCCAGCTTGTGCCAGTTGAGGTTGGCCACACTGCGCCGGGCGATGGCCAGGGCGTGCTCGTCGTTATCCGCGTAGTGGTCGGCCACGCCGCTGGTGCGGCAATGCACATCGGCGCCACCCAGGTCTTCGGCGCTCACCACTTCACCTGTGGCGGCTTTTACCAGCGGCGGGCCGGCGAGGAAGATGGTCGCCTGCTGGCGCACCATGATCGCTTCGTCGGCCATGGCCGGTACGTAGGCGCCGCCAGCTGTGCACGAGCCCATCACCACGGCAATCTGCGGGATGCCCTGGGCGCTCATGTTGGCCTGGTTGAAGAAGATCCGCCCGAAATGCTCGCGGTCGGGGAACACTTCGTCCTGGCGCGGCAGGTTGGCGCCGCCCGAATCCACCAGGTAGATGCACGGCAGGCGGTTCTGCTGGGCGATGGTTTGCGCACGCAGGTGCTTCTTCACCGTCAGCGGGTAGTACGAACCGCCTTTGACCGTGGCGTCGTTGGCCACGATCATGCATTCCACGCCTTCGACGCGGCCGATGCCGGCGATCACGCCAGCGGCGGGCACGTCTTCGCCGTATACCTCATGGGCAGCCAGCTGGCCGATTTCGAGGAATGGCGAGCCCGGGTCCAGCAGGCGGTCGATGCGTTCGCGCGGCAGCAGCTTGCCACGCGACGTGTGCCGTTCCTGGGCTTTGGGCCCGCCGCCCTGTGCCACCTGGGCGAGCAGGCCGCGCAGGGCCTGAACCTGTTCGAGCATGGCCGCGCTGTTGCCGGCGAACTCCGCCGAACGCGGGTTGATCTGGGTGTGCAAGGTAGCCATGTGCGCCCGTCCTTTATGTTCAGCGGGTTTCGTTGAACAGTTCGCGGCCAATCAGCATCCGGCGGATTTCGCTGGTGCCGGCACCGATTTCGTACAGCTTGGCATCGCGCAGCAGGCGGCCCGCCGGGAATTCGTTGATGTAGCCGTTGCCGCCGAGAATCTGGATCGCCTCCAGGGCCATTTGTGTGGCGCGTTCGGCGGTGTAGAGGATGACCCCTGCGGCGTCCTTGCGGGTGGTCTCGCCACGGTCGCAGGCCTGGGCCACGGCATAGAGGTAGGCGCGGCTGGCGTTCAGTTGGGTGTACATGTCGGCGATCTTGCCCTGGATCAGCTGGAACTCGCCGATGCTCTGGCCGAACTGCTTGCGGTCATGGATGTAGGGCACCACCAGGTCCATACAGCTTTGCATGATGCCGGTCGGGCCGCCGGACAGCACCACGCGCTCGTAGTCCAGGCCGCTCATCAGCACGCGTACGCCGCCGTTGAGCTGGCCGAGTATGTTTTCTGCCGGCACTTCCACGTCATCGAAGAACAGCTCGCAGGTGTTGGACCCGCGCATGCCCAGCTTGTCGAACTTGTTGCTGCGGCTGAAACCTTTCCAGTCACGCTCGACGATGAACGCGGTAATGCCGTGCGCGCCCTGGTCCAGGTCGGTCTTGGCGTAGATCACGTAGGTGTTGGCGTCGGGGCCATTGGTGATCCAGGTCTTGCTGCCGTTGAGCACGTAGTGATCGCCGCGCTTTTCGGCGCGCAGTTTCATCGATACCACGTCGGAGCCGGCGTTGGGCTCGCTCATGGCCAGCGCACCGATGTGCTCGCCGCTGATCAGCTTGGGCAGGTACTTGAGCTTCTGTTCATGGGTGCCGTTGCGGTTGATCTGGTTGACGCACAGGTTGGAATGGGCGCCGTAGGACAGTGCCACCGAGGCCGAGGCACGGCTGATTTCTTCCATCGACACCACGTGGGCCAGGTAGCCAAGGCCGGCGCCGCCATACTCTTCCGACACCGTGATGCCCAGCAGGCCCATGTCGCCGAACTTGCGCCACATGTCGGCGGGGAACAGGTTGTCGTGGTCGATCTGCGCGGCCCGCGGGGCCAGTTCGGCGGCAACGAAGGTGCGCACCTGGTCGCGGAGCATGTCGATGGTTTCGCCCAGGGCGAAGTTCAGGGAGGGGTAATGCATGCTGGGGCACCTTCTTGTTCTTGAAATGGGGTTACATCGTAGTTTGGGGATCCAACCCGACCCCTGTGGGAGCGGGCATGCCCGCGAATACGTCAGCAGGGTCACCGTCATTGCCTGATCCGTCGCATTCGCGGGCATGCCCGCTCCCACAGGGGTCGGCGTGGCGCCTCGAGTGGATGTCGTTCATCACCTTTACGTTAACGTAAACCTGCGAGAGATCACTGTCAATCCACTCATCACCTTTACGTAAACGTAAATCTGCGCCAGAGTATTCCCGCTTGCTTCAGTCGTGCCCAGAACAACCACAAGAAGGGACACCCATGAGTCAACCGAGCTATACCCGCGGTCGCCAGGACCAAGCCTTGCTGACCCAGACCATCGGCCAGGCCTTCGATGCCACGGTGGCCCGCTGTGCCGATGCAGAGGCGCTGGTGTCGCGCCATCAGGGCCTGCGCTACAGCTGGCGGCAGTTGGCCGAGCAGGTCGAAGTGCATGCCCGCGCGCTGATGGCCTTGGGCGTGAACACCGGCGAGCGTGTCGGCATCTGGTCACCCAACTGCGCCCAGTGGTGCATTTTGCAGCTGGCCAGTGCCAAGGTCGGCGCCATCCTGGTCAACATCAACCCGGCCTATCGCGTGGGTGAGCTTGAATACGTGTTGCGTCAGTCCGGCTGCCGCTGGCTGGTGTGTGCAGATGCCTTCAAGACGTCTGATTACCACGCCATGGTCCAGGAACTGGTGCCAGAATTGGCCTGCGCCTCGCCAGGTAAACTGGTCAGTGAGCGCCTGCCGGACTTGCGCGGCGTGATCAGCCTGGCCGCCAACCCGCCTGCCGGCTTCCTGCGCTGGCATGCCCTGGCCGAAAAGGCTGGGCAGACAACGCTAGAGGCCTTCACCGCCCGCCAGCAAGGCCTGCAGTTCGACCAACCGGTGAACATCCAGTACACCTCCGGCACCACCGGTGCGCCCAAAGGTGCCACGCTCAGTCACTACAACATCCTCAACAACGGTTTCATGGTGGGAGAAAGCCTTGGCCTGACGGCCTGCGACCGCATGGTGATCCCGGTGCCGCTGTACCACTGCTTCGGCATGGTCATGGCCAACCTCGGCTGCATCACCCACGGCAGCACCATGATCTACCCCAACGACGCCTTCGACGCCGAGCTTACCCTGCGCGCCGTGGCCGAGGAGCGTGCCAGCATCCTGTACGGCGTACCGACCATGTTCATCGCGATGCTCGATCACCCCTCGCGTGCGCAGATGGACCTGTCGACCCTGCGCAGCGGCATCATGGCCGGTGCCACCTGCCCGATCGAGGTGATGCGCCGGGTCATCGACCAGATGCACATGGCAGAAGTGCAGATCGCCTACGGCATGACCGAAACCAGCCCGGTGTCGCTGCAGACCGGACCGGACGACGATCTGGAGCTGCGCGTGACCACCGTCGGGCGCACCCAGCCGCAGCTGGAAAACAAACTGGTGGACGCTGATGGCTGCATCGTCGTGCGCGGTGAGATTGGCGAGCTTTGCACCCGCGGCTACAGCGTCATGCTGGGCTACTGGGACAACCCCCAGGCCACGGCGGATGCTATAGACCCGGCCGGATGGATGCATTCGGGTGACCTGGCGGTGATGGACGAGCAGGGCTATGTGCGCATCGTTGGGCGGAACAAGGACATGATCATTCGCGGCGGCGAAAACATTTATCCACGTGAGCTGGAGGAGTTCTTCTACACCCACCCGGCGGTGGCCGATGCGCAGGTGATCGGCATCCCGTGTAGCCGCTATGGCGAAGAGATCGTAGCCTGGATAAAGCTGCACCCGGGGCATAGCGCCACGGTCGAGGAACTGCAGGGCTGGTGCAAGGCACGCATCGCCCACTTCAAGGTGCCACGGCATATCCGTTTCGTTGACGAATACCCAATGACGGTGACCGGCAAGGTGCAAAAATTCAGGATGCGTGAGATCAGTGTCGCAGAAATTTCGGCTGTTTCTGCAGGTTGATGCACAGAGTTATCCGGCCTCTTCGCGGGTGAACCCACGATGAGGCCAGGCCATGCCAGCATCAGATTCCGGATCTATTACTTTGGCTCGATATTGAGGTCACTGCATGCCAGGAAGACTTGCGTTTCTCAGCTTTGCGCGCCGCTCGTCATAGTCAAAGCCAGAGGTCCCTCTATGACAAGCGCACTCACCTTTTACGTCATACGGAAAAGTGTGAATGACGGCCACTGAGAAATTTTTCAGCTTCTCTTATTTTCCATTGTGCCATTAACAGTCTGAGATCCCATTCATACCCACCACTGTACTTACCGCTAAGATTTTCAGTGAACGGAGCGTAGGCATTTATCAAGCTTCTATCGAGGTCACTTAGGTAGGTACTTTGCGCGATGTTTAAAATACCATCATCAGCATAATGTCGCGCCTGGCCTTTTAATATATCCTTCATGTGGTCTGTATACGCCCGGGTAGCAGCCGTGCTGAGCCGTTCCTGGACGCGGAAGTTTTTATCGGCGGCGCGATGAAGGACGCCAACTCCCAGATGCTGGTTTACGCGCTTGAATAGATCCTCTTCATGCTCTAAGAGATCCAGAGCGAGATTAACTCCCTGCGCCTGCGCCTGCTCATGCGTCTCCTGCGCCTGCTTTATCATCCGTTCGAGGCGCAATTCATTTCTGCGGGATTTTACTTCACGCGATGACTGGCCTATGCCAAATTGCCCTCTCGCGGTGACCGCAGAACGAGGGGTGTTCCCAGTCCGTCCAATGGGCACTCCGGCTGTGCCCTGGGGGTCGCCGTAGTTAACAGGGTCGCCTTTACAATAGGCATACGCGTTCAGTCCACCGACCCCAAACGGGCTAAGGCTATCGGCGCTGGAGAATCGCATTAACCCGGGAAAGAATGCCCGATAGCCCTGGCCTAAGTGGTAGCAATTGGCGTAAATATCAAACGGAACACCATTGAAACCAGTGGCGATGGCCGCGTCGCCGATCGCCCCACTGTGGCCATAGGGGGTAAAGCATACAGGCTGAGGGCTTTGAGTGTGTGGCGTTGATGGGGCCATTCATAACTCCTTTGCTTCGCGCAGTTCTCGGCTTGCTTCTTGAAAGTGCTGTGATTTCGCCTCGGTCTATGTACGGCCAAGCCAAGCCGCTTTTAGTAGGGTAATCACGGAGAGCATGCTCTAAGGTAAACACCTGTGCTACTGGCAGAAATGTCAGTTGTATTGAACTCTGTGTAAATCCTAGCTAATGGATTTAACAGCTGTCGCGATTCAGTGATCCAGTAACGGTAATTCGTAGCGGCGAGCACAGTTAAATCGCGTCAAAATGGATGATGTGCTGGGCTGTCCGGCCCCTATTTCGCGCAGGCAAGGCCAGCTTCCACGAGAAGACAGTTGCTCCTACAGGGCCCGCGCCGACCTACGATACGGCGCAGTACTTGTGGGCGCGTGCAAGCCCGCGAAAGGGCCGAAATGGTCAACGCCCATCCAGCGCCTTGTACAGTTCGTCGGCAATCTCGGCAACGCTCAGGTAATCACGCCGCAAACGAACGCTGTAACGCGCCTCCAGGCGCATCAACGCAAATTCGCATTTGTCCCTGTCCAGATGTGCCAACAAGGTACCTGGCCCCGAGTCGACCACACCTGCATCCTGAAGCATATCGACCACTTGTCGCTCGTATTCCTCACGCTGCCGGCGGGTTGCGGTATCCACGATGAAGGAGGCTCCTGGCTTGATATCTGGAGCCCCAATCTTCAGCGCAACCCATCGGCACCGCTACTGGCAAAAATATCAGGTGGCGTGGTCTACCCTTAAGCCTTCACCGGTGGCTCCTGGGTCGGCGGGTCGCCCACCGTTGGCGGCATGGTTGGCTTGATCGGCAGCTCGTCCGGGTCTTCTTCCGGCACGGGCGGCGGCAAGCTGGGGTCGTCGATATTTGGATCGGGGGTTTCCGGTGGAATGGGAATGTTCATGGCCTGACCTCGCGTGGGTGGGTGAAGAGGTGCTGTAGGCTCTGACCGCTGGCAGCTGCCGTTCGCTCAATTATTTTGAACCCCCCGCCTGTGCCCGGCTCTGAACCCTTACCGCCACCAGCCTGAGGGAGCAAGGTCGATGTCACGAAACGAGCCCTTTGAAAGCGTGCCCACGGCGAACGATCACCCGGACCAGGCCATCAGCCTGTCCCAGGCGCTGCTGGCGCCGCGTATCGTGATCGAAGACACCGAACCCGCGCTCGAAGCCGGCACCTTCGCCGCCAAAGCCATCAGCGGCCAGCCAGTGGCGGTCAGCAGCAAGGTCTATAGCGATGGCCACGACCGCCTGGCGGTGATGCTCAACTGGCGCCAGGCCAACAGCCGGCGCTGGCATTGCGTGCCGATGCAATCGGCGGGCAACGACTTGTGGCTGGCCGAGTTCACCCCCACCGAACTTGGCCCGCACCTTTTCAGCATCGAGGCCTGGGTCGACCCGTTCGCCACCTATAGCCATGACCTGGAGAAAAAGTACAACGCCGGTGTCGAGGTAAAACTGGAACTGGAAGAGGGCCGCTTGATGCTGGGCAAAGGCACCGAGCTGTGCAGCGGTGCCTTGCGCGATGAGCTCGAAGCGCTACAGCAGCGCCTGGCGGAGCTGGATACCGACGGGCAGGTGGCACTGTTGCTGGGCCCGGACGTTGCGCACCTGATTAGCGAAGCGGGGCACCGCAGTTACCTGGCCCGCAGCCGCGAGTTGCCCGTCGATGTCGACCGCCCGGCCGCGCAGTTCGCCAGTTGGTATGAGCTGTTCCCGCGCTCGATCACCGATGACCCGCAGCGCCACGGCACCTTCAATGACGTGCACCAGCGCCTGCCCATGATCCGTGACATGGGCTTCGATGTGCTGTATTTCCCGCCCATCCACCCCATCGGCACGCAGCACCGCAAGGGCCGCAACAACGCCCTCAAGGCCGAGCCCGGCGACCCTGGTAGCCCGTACGCTATCGGCAGTGCCGAAGGCGGCCATGACGCCATCCATCCCCAGCTGGGCACGCGGGAAGACTTTCGTCGACTGGTTGCCGCCGCCGCTGAGCATGGCCTTGAAATCGCCCTGGATTTCGCTATCCAGTGCTCGCAGGACCACCCATGGCTCAAAGAGCACCCCGGCTGGTTCAGCTGGCGCCCTGACGGCACCATTCGCTACGCCGAGAACCCGCCGAAAAAGTACCAGGACATCGTCAACGTCGATTTCTACGCCCCGGACGCCGTCCCTTCGCTGTGGCTGGCGCTGCGCGACGTGGTGCTCGGCTGGGTAGAGGAGGGCGTGAAGACCTTCCGCGTCGACAACCCGCACACCAAGCCACTGCCGTTCTGGCAATGGATGATCGCCGATGTGCGCGCCCGCTACCCGGATGTGATCTTCCTTGCCGAGGCATTCACCAAGCCCGCGATGATGGCGCGCCTGGGCAAGGTCGGCTACGCGCAAAGCTATACCTACTTCACCTGGCGGAACACCAAGCAGGAACTGCGCGAATTCTACGAGCAGCTCAACCAGCCGCCGTGGAGCCAGTGCTACCGGCCGAACTTCTTCGTCAACACGCCAGATATCAACCCGTTCTTCCTGCACACCTCCGGTCGCGCCGGCTTCCTCATCCGCGCCGCGCTGGCCACCATGGGTTCGGGCCTGTGGGGCATGTACTCCGGCTTCGAGCTATGCGAAAGCGCGCCGTTGCCAGGCAAGGAGGAATATCTGGATTCGGAGAAATACCAGATCCGCCCGCGCGATTTCACCCAGCCGGGCAACATCATTGCCGAGATCGCCCAGCTCAACCGCATTCGCCGGCAGAACCGTGCCTTGCAAACTCACTTGGGCGTGGCGTTTTTCAACTGCTGGAACGACAACATCCTGTACTTCGCCAAGCGCACTCCAGAGCGTGACAACTACATCCTGGTGGCGATCAGCCTCGACCCGCACAACGCCCAGGAGGCGCATTTCGAGCTGCCCCTGTGGGAGTTGGGGCTTGATGACAACGCCGAAACCCATGGTGAAGACCTGATGAACGGCCACCGCTGGACCTGGCATGGCAAGACCCAGTGGATGCGTATCGAGCCCTGGCATCAGCCATTCGGGATCTGGCGCATCGAAAAAGCCCGTTAACAAGGCTCAGACTGTGCACCTGTAGGAGCGGGTTTACCCGCGAACACCGGCGCCGCCGGTGCCAAACACCGCGGTGTCTGATTCGCGGGCATGCCCGCTCCCACAGGTATGGGGTAATCAGTTGCTTGCAGAGCAACCTGGAAACTGAAAGGAGTCATCCATGGCCAAGCGTTCCCGCCCGGCAGCCTTCATCGACGACCCGCTGTGGTACAAGGACGCCGTCATCTACCAGTTGCACATCAAGTCGTTCTTCGATGCGAACAACGACGGCATCGGCGATTTCGCGGGCCTGATCAGCAAACTCGACTACATCGCCGAGCTGGGCGTCAATACCCTGTGGCTGCTGCCGTTCTACCCCTCGCCGCGGCGCGACGACGGCTATGACATCGCCGAGTACAAGGCCGTGCACCCCGATTACGGCAGCCTGGCCGATGCCCGCCGCTTCATCGCCGAGGCACACAAGCGCGGCCTGAGGGTAATCACCGAGCTGGTCATCAACCACACCAGCGACCAGCATCCGTGGTTCCAGCGCGCCCGCCATGCCAAGCGCGGCAGCAAGGCGCGGGATTTTTACGTGTGGTCGGATGACGAACAGAAGTACGACGGTACGCGCATCATCTTCCTCGACACCGAAAAGTCCAACTGGACCTGGGACCCGGTCGCCGGCCAGTACTTCTGGCACCGCTTCTACTCGCACCAGCCAGACCTGAACTTCGACAACCCGCAGGTGCTCAATGCGGTGATCAAGGTGATGCGCTTCTGGCTTGACCTGGGCGTCGACGGCCTGCGCCTGGATGCCATCCCCTACCTGATCGAACGCGACGGCACCAACAACGAAAACCTGCCCGAGACCCACACGGTACTCAAGGCCATTCGCGCTGAAATCGACGCCAACTACCCCGACCGCATGTTGCTGGCCGAGGCCAACCAGTGGCCCGAAGACACCCGCCCATATTTCGGCGAAGGCGAGGGCGACGAATGCCACATGGCCTTCCACTTCCCGTTGATGCCGCGCATGTACATGGCCCTGGCCATGGAGGACCGCTTCCCGATCACCGACATCCTGCGCCAGACGCCGGAGATTCCGGCCAACTGCCAATGGGCGATCTTTTTGCGCAACCACGATGAGCTGACCCTGGAAATGGTCACCGACCGCGAGCGCGATTACCTGTGGAACTACTACGCCGAAGACCGCCGCGCCCGCATCAACCTGGGTATCCGCCGGCGCCTGGCGCCTCTGCTGCAGCGTGACCGGCGTCGTATCGAGCTGCTCACCAGCCTGCTGCTGTCGATGCCCGGCACACCCACCTTGTACTACGGCGACGAGCTGGGCATGGGCGACAACATCTACCTGGGGGACCGAGACGGCGTGCGCACTCCCATGCAGTGGTCGCCCGACCGCAACGGCGGCTTTTCCCGCGCCGACCCGCAGCGCCTGGTGCTGCCGCCGATCATGGACCCGCTATACGGCTACCAGACGGTCAATGTCGAGGCCCAGAGCCACGACCCCCACTCGCTGCTCAACTGGACCCGGCGCATGCTGGCCGTACGCAAGCAGCAGAAGGCCTTTGGCCGCGGCACCCTGCGAACCCTTACGCCCAGCAACCGGCGCATCCTCGCGTATATCCGCGAGTACACCGATGCCGATGGCCACACCGAGGTCATCCTGTGCGTGGCCAACGTTTCCCGTGCGGCCCAGGCCGCGGAACTCGAACTGTCACAATACGCCGACAAAGTACCGGTGGAGATGCTCGGCGGCAGTGCCTTCCCGCCCATCGGGCAACTGCCGTTCCTGCTCACCCTGCCACCCTATGCCTTCTACTGGTTCCTGCTGGCCGCCCATGACCGCATGCCCAGCTGGCACATCCAGGCCACCGAGGGGTTACCCGAATTGACCACGCTAGTTTTGCGCAAGCGCATGGAAGAACTGCTGGAAGCACCCGCCCGCGACACCCTGCAAACCACCATCCTGCCGCAATACCTGCCCAAGCGGCGCTGGTTCGCCGGCAAGGAGGGGCCCATTGACGAGGTGCGCCTGCGCTACGGCGTGCGCTTCGCTACCGCTACCACGCCCGTGTTGCTCAGCGAAATCGAAGTGCTCAGCGGGGGGACGGCCAACCACTACCAACTACCGTTTGGCCTGCTGCCCGAAGACCAGATCAACACAGCGCTGCCGCAGCAGCTGGCCTTGTCGCGGGTGCGCCGTGCCCATCAGGTTGGCCTGATTACCGATGCCTTCGTGCTCGAACCGTTTATCCGCGCAGTACTGCACGCCTGCCAGGATGGCCTGCGCCTGCCCTGCGGCAGCGGCGCGGGCGAACTGCGTTTCGAATGCACCGACCTGCTGGCAGCCCTTGGGTTGAACGATGAAAGCGCCGTGCGCTACCTCAGCGCCGAGCAGTCCAACAGCTCGGTGGTGATCGGCGACCGCGTGGTGCTCAAGCTGATCCGCCGGGTCAACCCGGGCATTCACCCGGAACTGGAAATGAGCGCCTACCTGACCGCTGCCGGCTTTGCCAATATCTCGCCATTGCTGGCTTGGGTCAGCCGGGTGGATGAGCAAAACGCCCCACACCTGCTGATGATCGCCCAAGGCTACCTGAGCAATCAGGGCGATGCCTGGGCCTGGACCCAGAACACCCTTGAACGGGCTATCCGCGACCAGATGGCCCCACCCAGCCGCGATGCCGAGGCACACACCGATGCCTTGCTGGAACTCACCGGCTTTGCCGCCTTGCTTGGCCAACGCCTGGGCGAGATGCACCTGCTGCTGGCCGCGCCCACCGACGATGAGGCCTTCCGCCCACGCCCCAGCGATGCTGACGACAGCCAGCGCTGGGGTACGCAGATCAGCGCCGAACTGAACCACGCCCTCGACCTGCTGGCCCAGCACCGCGACGCCCTCGACCCCGACAGCCAGGCCCTGGTCGACGACCTGCAACAGCAGCGCGACGGCCTGGCCCAGCACATCACCAGCCTGGCGGAGCAGGCCGAGGGTGGCTTGCTGATGCGGGTGCACGGCGACCTGCATCTGGGCCAGGTGCTGGTGGTGCAGGGGGATGCCTACCTGATCGATTTCGAGGGCGAACCGTCCCGTCCACTGCAAGAACGCCGGGCAAAACACAGCCCGTACAAGGATGTCAGCGGCGTGTTGCGATCCTTCGACTATGCTGCTGCGATGATCCTGCGCAGCGCCTCTGCGGTCGACCTTTCCGGCCCGGCGCAGCAGGCTCGTCAGCGGGTTGCCCGGCAGTACCTGCATCAGTCGCGCCACGCCTTTGTCGAAGCCTATGGCCTGGCCACCGCCGCCATGCCCCATGCCTGGCAACAGGCTGAGGGCGAGCGCGCCGCACTGGAATTGTTCTGCCTGGAAAAAGCCGCCTACGAGATCACATATGAAGCCGAAAACCGTCCAAGCTGGCTGGCCGTGCCTTTGCATGGCCTGCATGGACTGATCAGTACCTGGGGAGAGTCATAAATGAATGCAACCACGCGTGAAAACGGCGGCCTTCGGCAACGGGACCTGGATGCCCTGGCCCGCGCCGAGCACGCCGATCCCTTCGCAGTGCTAGGCCCCCACGGCGATGGCCAAGGCGGGGTGTTCATCCGCGCCTTCCTGCCCAATGCGCTGAGTGCACGGGTGCTGGCGCGCCATGATGGGCGCGTACTGGCCGAAATGGTGCAAAGCGCAGTACCGGGCTTGTTCACGGCGCACCTCGATGATGCACAAGCCTATCTGCTGCAAATTGGCTGGGCCGGTGGCGAGCAAGTCACCGAAGACCCTTACAGCTTTGGCCCGCAACTGGGCGACATGGACTTGCACCTGTTCGCAGAAGGCAACCACCGCGACCTGTCCGGGCGCTTCGGCGCCCAACCGATCCAGGTCGAGGGCGTCGACGGTGTATGTTTCTCGGTGTGGGCGCCGAATGCCCGGCGGGTGTCGGTGGTGGGTGACTTCAATAACTGGGACGGCCGCCGCCACCCCATGCGCTTGCGCCACAGCGCCGGGGTGTGGGAGCTGTTCGTGCCGCGCCTGGGCGTGGGCGAAACCTACAAGTACGAGGTGCTGGGCAAGGACGGGATACTGCCACTGAAAGCAGACCCGCTGGCCCGCGCCACTGAATTGCCGCCGAGCACCGCATCCAAGGTGGCCGGTGAACTCAGCCACGCGTGGCAAGACCAAGACTGGATGGCACAACGCGCGCAGCGCCATGCCTACAGCGCACCCCTGTCGATCTACGAGCTGCACCCAGGCTCCTGGCGCTGCGAGCTGGACGAGGCAGGCGAAGTCGGGCGCTACTACAACTGGCGCGAACTGGCCGAGCGGCTGGTGCCCTATGTGCAGGAACTGGGCTTTACCCATATCGAATTGCTGCCGATCATGGAGCACCCGTTCGGCGGCTCCTGGGGCTATCAGCCACTGTCGATGTTCGCGCCCACCTCACGCTATGGCAGTGCCGAGGACTTTGCCGCCTTCATCGATGCCTGCCACCAAGGCGGCATAGGCGTGCTGCTGGACTGGGTGCCGGCGCATTTCCCCACCGACGAACACGGCCTGGCGCGTTTCGACGGCACTGCCCTGTACGAATACGACAACCCCCTGGAGGGCTACCACCAGGACTGGAACACGCTGATCTACAACCTCGGCCGCAACGAAGTGCGTGGCTTCATGATGGCCTCGGCGCTGCACTGGCTGAAGCACTTCCACATCGACGGCTTGCGGGTCGATGCGGTGGCCTCGATGCTGTACCGCGACTATTCGCGCAAGGCCGGCGAATGGGTGCCCAACCGCCACGGCGGGCGCGAGAACCTGGAGGCCATCGACTTCATCCGCCACCTCAACGGCGTGGCTGCCCACGAGGCCCCCGGTGCATTGATCATCGCCGAGGAGTCCACCGCCTGGCCCGGCGTCAGCCAGCCGACCCAGCAGGGCGGCCTGGGCTTTGCCTACAAGTGGAACATGGGCTGGATGCACGACACCCTGCATTACATCCAGAATGACCCGGTGCATCGCAACCACCACCATAACGAGATGAGCTTCGGGCTGATCTACGCCTATTCCGAACACTTCATCCTGCCCATCTCCCACGACGAAGTGGTGCACGGCAAGCACTCGCTGATCGACAAGATGCCCGGCGACCGCTGGCAGAAATTCGCCAACCTGCGCGCCTACCTCACTTTCATGTGGGCGCACCCAGGCAAAAAGTTGCTGTTCATGGGCTGCGAGTTCGGCCAGTGGCGTGAGTGGAACCATGACAGCGAGCTGGACTGGTACCTGCTGCAGTACCCCGAGCACCAAGGCGTGCAGCGCCTGGTGGGCGACCTCAACCGCCTGTACCGCGAAGAGCCGGCGCTGCACGAGCAGGATTGCCAGCCGCAGGGCTTCCAGTGGCTGATCGGTGACGACGCGCAAAACAGCGTCTACGCCTGGCTGCGCTGGAGCAGCAGCGGCGAGCCGGTGTTGGTGGTGGCCAACTTTACCCCGGTACCACGCGAGGGCTACCGCATTGGTGTGCCGTTTGGCGAGCGCTGGCAGGAATTGCTGAACAGCGATGCCGAGCTGTATGCAGGGTCCAACGTAGGCAATTTGGGGGCAGTGGCCAGTGAGGCACTGGCCAGCCATGGGCAGCCATTGTCGCTGGCGCTGAATTTGCCGCCGCTTGGCGTTCTGATAATGAAGCCGGCCTGACAGGTTGCCTGTACCGGCCTCTTCGCAGCACAAGGCTGCTCCTACAGGTGGGCGCCATTCCCTTGTAGGAGCAGCCTTGTGCTGCGAAAGGGCCGCGCCTGCCTACCACCGCATCCGTACCCCAAGGCTGCCAATCAGCCCGTTCAGGTCATTGTCATCCACATCGCTGCTGTAATCGGCGCTGACAAACAAGGCTACCGAAGGCGTCACCCGCGCCACCAGCCCCAAGCCCAGTTCCACCGTAGTCGAGTAGCGTGAGCTGGAGATCTTGTCGACCTGGTCCAGCTTCACCTCGTCGGGATTGCTGAAGTCGTACCACACGTTGGTCCGCACATAGGGTTCGATGGGCATGCCGCGCACGTCGTAGCGCCCGGACAATTTCGCACCGACCCGGCCGCTCCAGCTCGGCTGGCTGTCGAAGGCCTGCAGGGTTTCTTCCTGCACCTGGTTGCCGGGAAAGAACTGCTGGTTGATCAACTGTGCCTGGGGTTCGATCACCCAGTTGCCGCCCAGGCGGATCGGGTAGCCGCCTTCCACCGAGAACGTCATCGCATGGCCGCTTTCGTCAAGGCGCTGGCCGTTTTCACCCCGGCCCATTACATCGATGCGTGAGCCCATGGCCACCGCATCGAGGTGCCAGCCCTGTTCATGGGTCATGCTCCAGTACACGCCCAGGCTTTCCCCGCTCAGGTTCACCGCATTGCGCTGCTTGTCGCCCAACAACGGGCGTATGCCGTTGAAGCTGCTCTGCAGGTTGTTGTGCCCTACGAAAACCCCTGCGCGGTGCACGGTGCCCGCTGCAGTTTCACGCACGAACAGGTCCGGGCCGATTGTCAGTTGCTGGCTGGGGGCTTCCAGTTGGTCTGGGGGTTGCGTGCCACTGCGCGAGGTGGTCGGGAAAAACTGTGCCCACTGGCTGGCGATCAGGTCCGGTGCTGTCTGCCCGTGGCGCGCGCTCATGGTTTGCGAAAACGCACTCAGGGTGCCGATGCTCAAGCTACTGGCGCTGACCGGGTCGAGCGACATCTGCGGCATTGCAGGCTGTTGCAGAAAACCGGGCGAGGTGGGGTCACCCTGCAGTTCGTACGCGAAAGTTTCCACCGGGGTTGCCAGAAGCAGCGACGTGGAAACCGCGTAGAAAATGCTGTCGAAGCGCAAGGGGTTCGAGGTGCTTTTCATGGCGGATCTCCTGTTGTTTTTGTGGGATACAGCCCGAGGACCTGGCCTGTTGTCACGAGCTGTACGGCAAAAACAGTGGGCGACCCAAACCAGCACGCCAGCCTTTGCAAGCGCGCACGAAGGCGCGAGCTAGAGGCCCGGCGCGAGATCTTTACTGCTTGGTAATGTTCAGCTAAGGAGAGGACGCCGCTTGCGTCAAGAAAGCGTGAAAGAACTGTTCAGGTTGTGTAATTTCTCTCAAGTACTTGATTCCCCGAGAAAAACGCCAGGGTATAGCGGGGTTCGCTATTTCCCGCTTCGTGGCTATGAAGAATGATTGCTAGAGCCTGACCTCCACCGCCAAGGGCAAGTGATCTGACAGGTGCGACCAAGGTTTGTGCCCCAGAATCCGCGGCCCATGGCTTTCGGCGTTGCGCAGGTAGATGCGGTCCAGGGGCAACAGCGGCAGGCGGGCAGGGTAGGTGCGGGCGAGGTGGCCGTGGTGGCGCTCGAACGCTTCGTGCAGGTCAGGCTGCAGGCCGAGGGTGCGGTTGCCGCGGCTTTTCCAGTCGTTGAAGTCGCCGGCAATGATCACCGGCGCGTCGGCGGGCAATGACTCGAGCAATTTGCGCAGCAGTTGCAGTTGCTTCTGCCGGTGGCTTTCCAGCAATGACAGGTGCACACAGATGGCATGCACCTGATGCTGGCCGGGTACGTCGAGGATGCAGTGCAACAGGCCACGGCGTTCGGGGCCGGTGATCGACACGTCGAGGTTGCGGTGTTCGATGATCGGGTACTTGGACAGCAACGCATTGCCGTGGTGGCCGTCGGGATAGACCGCGTTGCGGCCGTAGGCAAAGTCGCTCCACATACTGTCGGCGAGGAATTCGTACTGCGAGGTCTGCGGCCAGCCCGGGTAGCGCGCGGCGTGGCGGTCGTGGCTGCCAAGCACTTCCTGGAGGAAGACGATGTCGGCCTGGGTGCTGCGCACCGCCTCGCGCAGTTCCGGCAGGATGAAGCGCCGGTTGAAGGCGGTGAAGCCCTTATGGGTGTTCACCGTCAGTACCCGCAGCCGCTTCACGGCCGCGGCCTGGTTGACGCTGGCAAAACCTGTGCTGCCGGCTTCGGGGTTCACAATTCCTCCTCGATCGCAGGTGCATGTGTGTTGCATCTACCGGCCCTATCGCCGGCAAGCCAGCTCCCACAGGTTCTGCACCGTCTGATGGCCTGCACCATACCTGTGGGAGCTGGCTTGCCGGCGATAGGGCCGATACAGGCAACCAATACACAGTCGGACAGGCGCGGCCACCCCAGGTTCACTCCTCCTCGTGCTGCAACACCATCAGCAGCATCGAACGGCCTTTGACCTCGAACGTGCTGTCGAACTGCAGGTGCTGCCCCTTGCGCAACTCCGGCCGGTCGGTATCGACCAGGCAGCTCCAGTAATCACCTTCAGGTACCGTCGGCAACTTGAATGGCACAACATCATGGTGGGCATTGACGATCAGCAGCACCGTGGCCTCGGAACCCGGCCGGGCGATACCGCTGACCTGCGCGCGGCCATCGATCAGCATGCCCAGGCAGCGCCCGTGCGGGTCCTCCCACTGTTCCACGCTCATCTCGTTGCCATCCGGTGCCAGCCAGGTCACGTCCTTGACCCCGATTGCCTCATTGTAGTCACCCACCAGGAAGCGTGAGCGGCGCAGCACCGGGTAGGCCAGACGCAGGCGGGTCAGGCGTTTGACGAAGGCCAGCAGCTCTTTGCCCTCCTGGTCCAGGTCCCAGTTCACCCAGCCGATTTCGCTGTCCTGGCAGTAGGCGTTGTTGTTGCCGTGCTGGGTGCGGCTGAACTCGTCGCCGGCGACGATCATCGGCGTGCCTTGGGCCAGCAGCAGGGTGGCAAAGTAGTTGCGCATCTGGCGCATGCGCAGCGCGTTGATGTCCGGGTCGTCGGTCGGCCCCTCGGCACCGCAGTTCCACGACAGGTTGTTGTCCGTGCCGTCCTGGTTGTTCTCGTCGTTGTCTTCGTTGTGCTTGTGGTTGTACGACACCAGGTCGCGCAGGGTAAAGCCATCGTGGGCGGTGATGAAATTGACCGAGGAGTACGGCCGGCGCCCACGATTGTTGAACATGTCGCCCGATGCGGTCAGGCGTGCGGCGAAGTCGGCCAGCTGGCCTTCGTCGCCTTTCCAGAAGGCGCGTGCGGTATCGCGGAAGCGGTCGTTCCATTCGGCCCAGCCCGGGGCGAAGTTGCCCACCTGGTAACCACCGGGGCCGCAGTCCCACGGCTCGGCAATCAGCTTCACCTGGCTCAGCATCGGGTCCTGACGGCAAGCGACGAGGAAGCCGTGGCGCTCGCTGTAGCCGTCGTGGTAACGGCCAAGGATGGTCGCCAGGTCGAAGCGAAAGCCATCCACGTGCATTTCACCGGCCCAGTAGCGCAGCGAGTCGGTGACCAGTTGCAACACGCAGGGGTGGCTCAGGTCCAGGGTGTTGCCGGTGCCGGAATCGTTGATGTAGTAGCGTTTGTCGTCCGGCATCAGCCGGTAGTACGAGGCGTTGTCGATGCCGCGCATCGACAGGGTCGGGCCACGTTCGTTGCCTTCGGCGGTGTGGTTGTATACCACGTCGAGGATCACCTCCAGCCCGGCGTCGTGCAGGTGCGCGACCATCTCCTTGAACTCGGCGATCTTGCCACTGGCCAGGTAGCGCGGATGGGGCGCGAAGAAGGCGATGCTGTTGTAGCCCCAGTAGTTGTTCAGGCCTTTGTCCAGCAGGTGCTGGTCGTTTACGAAGGCGTGGATCGGCAGCAGTTCGATGCTGGAAACGCCCAGGTCCTTGATGTGCTTGAGCAGCTCGTCATTGGCAAGGCCGGCAAAGGTGCCGCGCAGCTCTTCTGGTACTGCCGGGTGGCGCATGCTGATGCCGCGGGTATGCGCCTCGTAGATGATCGTGCGCTCCCACGGTATCAGCACACGCTGGTCGCGGCCCCAGGTGAAGGCCGGGTCGATCACCTTGCATTTGGGCACGAAGGGCGCGCTATCGCGCTCATCGAACGACAGGTCGCCGTCGGGGTGGCCGACGGTGTAGCCGAACAGTGCCTCTGACCATTCCAGGCTGCCGACCAGTTGCTTGGCGTAAGGGTCGATCAGCAGTTTGTTGGGGTTGAAGCGGTGACCATTTTCCGGCTCGTAGGGGCCGTACACCCGGTAGCCGTATACCAGGCCGGGGTGGGCGTCGGGCAGGTAGCCGTGGTAGATCTCGTCGGTGTATTCGGGCAGTTCGATGCGCTCGAGTTCCTGTTCGCCGGTGGAGTCGAACAGGCACAGCTCGACCTTGGTGGCGTTGGCCGAGAACAAGGCGAAGTTGACCCCAAGGCCATCCCAGGTGGCGCCGAGGGGGAAGGGCATGCCTTCGCGGATGCGCGATGGTGCGACCGAGCGGGTTTTCTTAGGGGTGCGGGGGCTCATGACGATCCTCAAATGGCCGTGATGGAAGGGGAATGTGGTGTCCTGCATTGGCCACTTCGCGGGTAAACCCGCTCCCACAGGTACTGCACTGCTTTGAGCACCTGTGATGACCCTGTGGGAGCGGGTCTACCCGCGAAGTGGCCGGGACAGGCTTACCCGGCAGTAGGCTTTTTCACCGCCCGAGGCTTTTTCGCCGCAGCGGGTTTGACCCCCGGCAGGGCAGCTACCTTGGGCTCGGCAGGCGCCTTGGGCTCAGCGGCTGCCTTGGGCTTGGCCGGCGCCCGCTTGCGGGGCTCGGCCTTGGGGGCCAATGCCTCGGCCTCGGCCAGCTTGCGGGCCATATCCCAGTGGCGCTCTTCCTCCCCTACGGGCTTACCTTCAGATTCCCAGATCTGGTAGGCAAATTCGCGAATACGCTTTTCATCGACACTCATCATGACGCTCCTGATGCTCAAGATTGTTGTATCAACACGTTGACCGGAAACTCCGCCAGCACAGCACTCAACATCAACTCCTTGGAAGAGCTGACCGCCGCGCAGGGGAAAAGTCCCGTCGAGTTGGCAGGTGACAAGGCAAACGGCAGTACCAGCCGGGTGTCGTCCCAGTTCTGTGCCGGGATCAACGGTGTAGGGTTGCCACCGAGCAGGGTACTGGCCAGGCGTGGCGCAACGATGACGGCCCGCTCGCCGTCGCCCAACCGGGCAAAGGCGATCACCTTGTCAGCGTGTTTGCCCAGCACGGTCAGCGGCAGATAGGCGCCACGGCGGAACAGTTCGGCGTGCGCCTGGCGGCAATCCAGCACCCGGGCGATCAGGGCCTGCTTGATGCGGCCGTCGCGCCAGTGCGCCAGCAGCTCGGCTGGCGGCGTGGCGTCGTCCAGGGTGCGACGCCTCGAAGCGTAGTCCACGGGGCGGCGGTTGTCCGGGTCGACCAGGCTGAAGTCCCAGTACTCGTTGCCCTGGTACAGGTCGGGCACACCGGGTGTGGTCATGCGCAGCAGGGCCTGCACCAAGCCATTGAGGGCGCCGGGGCAGGCGAGCAGTTGCGCGGCATCTGCCACGGATTTGCGCAGTTGCTGGTTCTCGCTGTCCAGCAGCAAGCCTTCGATGTAGCGGGCACAGGCGCCTTCGTAGGCCTCGTTCGGCGCGCTCCAGCTGCTACGCAACTTGGCTTCGCGCAAGGCCTTCTGCTGCCACTGGCGGATACGCTCGGCATACTGGCGCAGGGCGTTGTCGTCGTGCAGGTCGAGGCCCAGCGGCCAACTGCCAAGCAGGGTTTGCAGCAGCATCAGCTCGTCGCCGGGGCTGGGTGCCAGGCCATCGTCCAGCTGTGCGCGCAGCGGCGCTGCCAGTTCACGCCAGTGTTCCACCCGGCTGGCCAGCCACGGGCCGCGTTCGCTGAGCACGGCCAGGCGCGCGCGGGTGTCTTCCCCGCGCTTGTGGTCATGGGTGGCAGTGGCGAGCAGGTTGTCGGGGAAGTCGCGCAGGCGCCGCTGGGCTTCGTTATGGAAGTGCATGGGAGGCGCGCTGAAGTGCTCTGCCTCGAAGCCCACGTCGTTGCGCGACAGCAGCCGGGCGCTGCGGTAGAAGGTGGTGTCTTCCACGGCTTTGGCGGCGCTGGGCGCGGTCAGTTGCTGGAAGCGCACGCAGGCGTGGCGCAGTTGCTTGCGGGCGCGACCCGGTGGCAACTGCCGCCAGGCTTGCCCGCCCAGCCATTGTTCAAGGTGGTCCAGTAACGGCCAATCGGCTTCTCCGAGGTCGTGCCGGGCGTTGGCCAGCGCCTGCTGGAAAAACCCTTCGTCTTCAGCGGGGCGCCCGCAGGCGTTGAAGTAGGTGCGGTACACCGGGTAATGCGCCACCAGTGCCTGCAACGCCCGGCGGATCGCGCCCAGGGTCAGGTCGCGGGTCATCAGGTCGTTGCGCGCAACCTGCAGCAGCGCCTGGGCCACCGATTCGCAGTCACCGGCGAGGCTGGCATTGAGCACAAGGTAACGCGCCTGACGCACTTCTTCAGGGAAGTCCGGCCGTTCGGTGACGTTCGCCCAAAGCTCGGTCAGCGGCGTTTCGCCGGCTGGGTCATGCTGCAGCAGCGAGACCTGGTTCATGAATTCGTAGCCGGTTGTGCCGTCGGTGAGCCAGTCGCGGTGCAGGTGCTCGCCGGCGCCGAGGATTTTTTCCACATAGATCGGGAAGTGCTCCAGGGCCGCCTGCAAAGGCCGCTGCGCCAACAGGCCATCGACCCGACGGCGCAACTTGCGGCAGTAGCCGCGCGGGTCGGCCAGGCCGTCTATATGGTCGATGCGCAGGCCGTCCACCAGGCCGCGTCCGATCAGCTCGAACAGCTTGGCGTGGGTGGCCTCGAACACCACGGCGCGCTCCACCCTCAGGCCACCCAGCTCGTTGATGTCGAAGAAGCGCCGCCAATTGATGTCGTCGGCAGCGGTTCGCCAACTGGCCAGGCGGTAGGTCTGGCGCTCCAGCAGCAGGTGCAGGCGCTTGAGGCCATTTTTGGCGCGGCTGTCGAATGCCACCAGCGCCGATTCCAGGTCGGCACCTTCGCGCACCAGGCGTGCCAGTTCGGTGTGCAGCGGCAGGGCATCGGCCAGCGGGGTGGTCGATTCGGCCAATGCCGTGAAGTGCTCGGCCAGAGTCTTGAGCGCCGGCTCCGGGCTGAGGGCGAGAATCCAGCCATAGTCGACCGGGCACACCGGGAAGCGGTGATCGTAATGGGCGATTTGCAGCGTGCCGTGCTGCTTGTCGAATTCAAGCGGTATCTCGCCCTTCTTCAGCGCTACGCCATAGTCGCTGCCAAGGAACGGCAGCAGCAGTTGCCCGGCCAGCAGCGGGTCGCTGGAGTGCCACTGTATGTCGAAGAACTCCGCATACGGGCTACGCCGGCCCCAGGCCAGCAGGCTTTGCCACCAGGGGTTGTCGGCACCGCCCACGGCCATGTGGTTGGACACGGTGTCGAGGATCAGCCCCATGCCATGCTGGCGCAGCGCGGCGACCAGCCGCTCCAGTGCTGCCTCGCCGCCCAGTTCGGGGTTGACGCAGGTTGGGTCGACCACATCGTAGCCGTGGCGCGAGCCAGCCCGGGCCCTGAGGATGGGCGAGGCATACAGGTGGCTGATGCCCAATTGGGCGAAGTACGGCACCAGCGGTACGGCGTGATCGAGGGTGAAGTCACTGTGAAACTGCAGGCGCAGGGTCGCGGTCAGCGGCTTCATCGGTCACGCTCCCAAGCCTGTTCGCGGGCCTGGGCCAGCAGCTCCAGGCGCCGCGCGGCATCCTCGTCATCGAGCAGTTCTGTCACCGGCCGGGTGAAGCGCCGCCGCCAGTTGGGGTGCCCGCTGGTGGTGCCCGGCAGGTTGGGCTGCTCGTCGCAGCCCAGCAGGTCTTCGAGCGGTATCAGCACCAAGGGCGCACGGGTATGGCCAACGAAGCGGATGGCCGCATCGATCACCGCGTCGTTGTCCTTCAGTTCACCGTAGTTGGTCTCCAGGGTACGGCGCAGGCCGTCGTGTTCTATCTGGCGGCCTTGGCGCCAGTGCTGTTCGGTGGCAGCGTCGATCAGTTGCAAGCGGTGGCTCCAGTCGATGTCGCGGTTTTCCAGCCAGCCGGCCAGCGGTGCCAGGTCGTGGGTGCCGGTGGTGGCCAGGGCGTTGTCCGGCCAGTCCAGTATCGGTTTGAACTGGCCGGGCTGGGTTTGCTCGAACGGCAGCACGCGCATGCCCAGCACGGCCTTCTCGGCCAGTGTTTCGCGCAGGCCGTCGGGCACGGTGCCCAGGTCTTCACCGAGAATGATCGCCTGGTGGCGCACCGACTCCAGCGCCAGCAGGCGCAACAGGTCGTCCACCGGGTAATTGAGGTAAGCGCCTTCGCTGGGCTTGGCCCCCTGCGGGATCAGCCATAGCCGGCGCAGGCCCATCACATGGTCGATGCGCAAGCCACCGGCATGGGCCAGATTGGCCCGCAGCATCTCGATGAAAGCGCGGTAGCCGTTGCGCTTGAGGCCTTCGGGCGAGAACGCACAGATGCCCCAGTCTTGACCGGCGCGGTTGAGGATGTCGGGTGGCGCGCCTACTTTCAGGCCCGCCAGCAATTCGTCCTGGCGGCTCCAGGCCTGGCTGCCGGCACCGTCGGCACCCACCGCCAGGTCGGCGATCAGGCCCACTGCCATGCCGTTGCCGCGGGCTGCTTCCTGGGCACGTTGCAGGCCGCGCTCGGTCAGCCATTGGCAGAAGGCATGGAACTCGACCTTGGCCGGGTAGGCATTGGCAAAGGCTTCAACTTCCGGGTGGTAGGGGTCGTGCCAGGCCTTGGGCCAGTTGCGCCAGTCGGCACCCAGGCCGTGCTCCACGGCCTGGGCTTGCAGCACCTCGAAGCGGCAGTGGTGCTCCAGCGCCTGGCCGCCCGCTTCGCGGAAGCTGTCAAAATCGCTGCGCAGCGGGTGGTCACCCTGGCTGAAACCCTGGTACAGCGCTTCAAGCAGGCGCAGGCGGGCGCTGGCGGCGCGTGGCCAGTCGACCAGCGGGCGTTGCTCAAGTTCTTCCAGTTGTTGCTCCAGCCCGCAGGCTTCGATGGCCATGCGTACCTCCCGTTCGCCCAGCAGGGCGGCGGGGCTGGCGTACAGGGTGTTGAGCAACAGGCGGCTGGAGGGCGAGTAGGGGCTGTAGTGCTCCTGGTCGATGGCCGACAGTGTATGGATGGGGCTGATGGCCAAGGCATCGGCACCGCGCTCGGCAGCCGAGCGGGCCAGCTGCTCCAGCGCCAGGCAGTCGCCGTAGCCGCCATCGCCGGGGCGGCGCAGGCTGTACAGCTGCACGGCCAGGCCCCAACAGCGTGGTGGTGGCTGTTGCACCGTGTCTTCGAGGCTGTGGCAGCGGGGCGGGGCCACGGCCACGGTGAAGTGGCGGCTGTCGATTTCCACCTGGTGGTAGCCGATTGGCAGCTCACCGGGCAGGCGTGCCTGGTCGTCAAGTTTCAGGGTGAGTGAGGCGTGGTCTTCCAGGGTGCAGTGGGCGACGCTGGCGGCGCTGAAGTAACGCGCCAGCGCCAAGGGCTTGCCCAGGTCTGCGGTCAGCAGGGGCGGCAGGTGTTCGCTGTCTTCGGCGGCTTCCACCGTGCGCAGGCTGATGGCGATGGCGTCGTCGTCAGCGGCAGCGTGGCCCAGGCCTTCAAGAATGGTGCGCAGCACCTCGTCACTGACGCGCTGGGGTCGGGCATTGGCGTCGATCCAGTCGCGGCTCAACCCGACGCGGTTTGCCAAGCGGTGCAGGGCGGTTTCGCTCATGGGCGCTCCTGGTCAGGGGGAAGCAGGCTGACCACGCAGCTGTACGCGGCCATTTGGGTATCTGGGTGTCGGGTGTCGCTGCTGTCGAATAGCCGTGTGGCGGCAGCGGGCAGCTCGACCGCCTGCTCAGTTGCCGCCAGGTTCAGGTCGATGCGCAGGGTATTGCCATCGCCCAGCCGCCAGCGTGCGGTCAGCGCTTTGTCGCCATGCACCTCGGCGCCCAGTGAGCGGCTGCCCGGCAGGTGCGGGATGACGTGGCGGCGGCGCAGTTCGAGCAGTTGCTGGTACAGGCCGTGCCAGCCGGCGATCACTTCCTTGTTTTGCGGGCGTGAAGATTCAAAGGTCTGTTCGGCGTTGGGGTCGGGAATGTGCTCACGCTGCTCGGGGTCGGCGAACGCAGTGAAGTGGGCGAACTCGCCACGGCGGCCTTCGCGTACGGCGTCGGCCAACTGGTCATGGAAGTCGGTAAAGAACAGGAACGGCCGGCAGCTGCCGTCGTCGTCGCCCATGAACAGCAGCGGAATCATGGGGGCCAATAGCAGCAGGCCGGTGGCCGCACGCAGGGCTGGCGGCGGGCACAGGCGGGTCAGGCGTTCGCCAAGCGCGCGGTTGCCGACCTGGTCGTGGTTTTGCAAGAACAACACAAAGGCGCTGGGCTCCAGGTGCCCGCTGGGTTCACCGCGGGGCGTGCCGTGGCGGTTTGCCTGGCCCTGGAACACGAAGCCTTCAGAAAGGCAGCGGGCCAGCTGGTCGATGGGGCGCTTCTGGTAGTCGGCGTAGTAGCCTTCGGTTTCGCCGGTCAGCAGCACATGCAGGGCATTGTGGCCGTCGTCGTTCCACTGGGCGTCAAAGCCCTGTTCCAGCAGGCCGGCCTGATTGTGCTCGTTCTCCAGCACCAACCACACATGCCGGCCCGGCTCCACGGCGGCGCGTACGCGCTGCGCCAGCTCGATCAGGAAATCGGGCTGGTCGATGGCATGTACGGCATCCAGGCGCAGGCCGTCGCAGCGGTAGTCGCACAGCCACATGAGGGCATTCTGGATGAAGTACTCACGCACTTGCGGGCGGCGGAAATCGATGGCCGCGCCCCAGGGCGTCTGCCGGTCTTCGCGGAAGAACGGGCTGGCGTACTGGTGCAGGTAATTGCCGTCGGGGCCGAAGTGGTTGTAGACCACATCCACCAGCACCATCAGCCCTTCGCCGTGGGCCCGGTCGACCAGCGCGCACAGCTGCTCGGGGCTGCCATAGGTGTTCTGCGGTGCGTAAGGCAGCACGCCGTCGTAGCCCCAGTTGCGCTCGCCGGGGAACTGCCCCAGTGGCATCAGCTCGACGGCACTGATGCCCAGCTCGGCCAGGCGCGGGAGCTGCCGGGCAACCCCGGCGTAGCCATCGAGTAAACCGACATGCAGCTCCTGGATCACTGCTTCGTGCCAAGGCCGGCCTTGCCAAGGGTGTTGCCACTGGTAACCGGCCACATCCACCACCTGGCTCGGGCCTTTTACGCCCTCAGGCTGGTAGCGGGAGGCCGGGTCGGCCACTTGCAGCTCACCGTCGATACGGTATTGGTACCGGTCACCGGCCTGGCACGGAGCCACACCGGTGTACCAGCCATCGTCGTCGGGCAGCAGCTCGATGGCCGGCTGTTGCTCCAGTTCTACGCTCACGCTGCGCGCATCGGGTGCCCAGAGGGCGAAGCGCGCCGACGTGGCGTCCAGTAAGTGTGCGCCATGCCTGTGCATCTTCCAGCCCCCGCTCAGTAGTGGCTCAGTTGTGCCTGCTTGACCAGGTCCTCGTAGAGGCGGGCGTAGGGTTCCACCGCCTGGCACCAGTTGAATGGCTGGGTCATCGACAGGCAGCGCATGGCGTTCAGCAAATCCTTTTTACCGTATACATAGAAGGCGCGGCTGAGTGCCTGGCGGTAGCTCTCGACGGTGGACTCATTGAACAGGAAGCCCGTGACGCCGCACTCGATGGTGTCGGCCAGGCCGCCAGTGTTGCGCGCTACCGGCAGCGAGCCGAAGCGTTGCGCGTACATCTGGCTGAGGCCGCAAGGCTCGTAGCGCGATGGCATCAGCAAGAAGTCGCTGCCGGCAAACATGCGCCGGGCGTCGGTTTCGTTGAAGCCGATGCGCACCCCGATGCGGCCCGGGTGGCGCAGCGCCAGCTCGCGCATGGCCTGTTCTTCTTCCGGCTCGCCACGGCCGATGATCGCAATCTGCCCGCCTTGTTCGACGATGTAGTCGGCCACACCCAAGGTCAGGTCCAGGCCCTTCTGGTACACCAACCGTGATACCACGGCGAACAGCGGTCCGTCAGAATCCTCCAGACCGAACAGAGCGCGTACCTCCTGAGTGTTGCGCGCCTTGCCTTCCCAGTCGTTGATGCTGAAGTTGTGCTGCAGGTGCTTGTCGGTGGCCGAGTCCCAGCTTTCATCGATGCCGTTGGGGATGCCACCAAGCAGGCCTTGCTGGGCTTTGCTGGCGAGGAAACCGTCCAGGCCGCAACCGAATTCCGGGGTGGTGATTTCCCGGGCATAGGTGGCGCTGACCGTGGTGATGTGGCTGGAATACGCCAAGCCCGCCTTGAGGAACGACAGCTTGCCGTAGAACTCCATGCCTTCCTGCTGCATGGCGTGGTCGGGAATCGCCAGCTCCGGGCTGCAACCACGGCTGTACACACCCTGGTAGGCCAGGTTGTGGATGGTGAACAGGGTCGGCGTATTCAGCCCGCGCCAGTGCATGTAGGCCGGGGCCAGGCCGGCGGGCCAGTCATGCGCGTGCACCACTTCCGGCGTCCAGTGGATCTTGCCTTCGCCCGCAGCAATCTCGGCGGCAGCCAGGCCCAGGCGGGCAAAGCGGATGTGGTTGTCGGGCCAGTCGCGGCCATTGTTGGCACCATAGGGGGTGCCATCGCGCTGGTACAGTTCGGGGCAGATCAGCACATAGATGACCAGGCCGTCGGCCATGTCCATGCGCCCGATCTTGCACGGCGGCAGGGCCGCGTGGCCGCCCAGTTCACCGACGATGTGGATCGGGTTGTCGCTCTCCATCACCTGGGGGTACCCCGGGATCAACACCCGTACATCGTGCAGGTGCGCCAGGGCACGGGGCAGGGCGGCGGACACGTCACCCAGGCCTCCTGTCTTGACCAGGTCTGCGATTTCCGAGGTGACGAACAGAATCTTGCGCATGTTCGGGTTTTGCTGGCGCTGCGCGCCGGGTGCCTTGCCTGTCGTGGCGAAATCCGGGGTAAGCGGCTCGCGGTTGTCCGGTTTGAATGAATCTACGTGAGGCTCGACAGCGGCACTGATCATACTTCTCTCCGTCCCTATGCTTGGCCGGGTGCTGGCACCCGTGGCGATGTTTCGTGTTGGTTCTCTCTGGTTCTGAATACTGCGTAGTGCGTTCCTTGCCCCTGAGTCGTGCGCGCAGGCACAGCGCTGTCGGCATTCCGGCCGAAGGCGATTGGACTGGTTGGGGTGTGGCGGCCGAGCCTGGGTATATCCCCTGCGTTTGGCCTACTTAGTTCCTGACCTGCCCGCTTTCCTGAAAGTTCGACTTTTTTACGTCACTCTTCCATTGAGCAAATGGCGGGCCGAAAACCGAGTGTAGGAGAGAAAGTGATAAAAAGGTGACCCACTGGTCACTATTGTTATGTGCGGAATAGACGCAAACGTTGGCGTTTGTGACCGGTCATGGAACGGGGTGGGCGAAGGTAGGGCGGGGGTGTTTGGAGGGTGCGCCGAATTGTGGCTGGAGTGGGCTGGCGCACCATAATGGGGCGCTGCAGGTGTGTTTGCTTTTTCGCAAGGGGCAGCAGCGTGGGAGCCCTAGAAGCCCCCACTGAGAGGAAGGGTCAGAGGTTGACGGCCTTGCCGTCGGTACGCGCCTGCGCCAGCAGCAGGTTCAACTGGGCGACCTGTTGGCGCAACTGGTCACGTTCGTCTTTCAGTTTACGCAGCTCATCACGGCGCACGGAGACATAAAGTGTCTGGGTTGGGGTTGCAGGCATCAAGGTACCCATGAGCACACCTCGCGGTTTTGGCTGGTGACAAGTCAAAGCGTAGACGCTTCACGCGGGGCGCATTCTGAATTCTTTTGCAGTTGGTGGGAACTTTTTTGTTTATCGTGGTCTTGCCGTTCGTCGCTGAACCCTCGGGCGGCATGCTGGACTAATCTGAAACGCTGGACTGTGTTGTCATCCATTTCGTAAGGGAGCATCGGCTCATGCAATTGGGAATCGTCGGGCTGGGCCGCATGGGCGGCAATATCGCAAGGCGCCTGATGCGCGCCGGCCACCGCACCGTGGTGCACGACCGCAACCGCGAGGCCATTACCGGGCTGGAGGGCGAGGGTGCCCAAGGCGCGCACGACCTTGGTGCGCTGGTACAAAAGCTGAAAGCCCCACGCGCAGTGTGGGTGATGCTGCCGGCCGGCGAGCCAACCGAGCAGACCATCGCGCAGTTGGCTGACCTGCTGGAACCGGGCGATGCGATCATCGACGGCGGCAATACCTTCTACAAGGACGACATGCGCCGCGCTGCCGAGCTGGCAAAGCGCGGCCTGCATTACCTGGACGTCGGCACTTCTGGCGGCGTATGGGGCCTGGACCGTGGCTACTGCATGATGATCGGCGGCGAAAAGGACGTGTTCGAGCGCCTGGAGCCACTGTTCAAGGCGCTGGCCCCGGGCGTGGGTGACATCCCGCGTACTCATGGCCGCAGCGGGGAGCATCAGCGCGCCGAGCACGGCTATATCCACGCGGGCCCACCCGGCGCCGGGCACTACGTGAAAATGGTGCATAACGGTATCGAGTACGGCCTCATGCAGGCCTATGCCGAAGGCTTCGACCTGCTGCGCAGCAAAGGTGGCAACGAGCTACCGCAAGACCAGCGCTTTGACCTGAACGTGGCCGAGATCGCCGAGGTGTGGCGGCGTGGCAGCGTGGTAACCTCATGGCTGCTCGACCTCACCGCCGATGCCTTGGTGGCCGACCCGCAGCTGTCGCAGTTCAGTGGCTCGGTATCCGACAGTGGCGAAGGCCGCTGGACCATCGATGCCGCCGTCGAGCAGGCGGTGCCGGTGCCGGTGCTGTCCAGCGCACTGTTTGCGCGCTTCCGCTCGCGCCAGCAGCAGGGCACGTATGGTGACAAGATCCTTTCGGCCATGCGCCTGGGCTTCGGTGGCCACGTCGAGAAGAAAGGCGAATGACCAAACAGACCATTCCAGCCGCTCCTCCCTGTACCCTGTTCCTGTTCGGCGCCAATGGCGACCTGGTCAAGCGCCTGCTGATGCCGGCGCTGTACAACCTCAGCCGCGACGGTTTGCTGGACCGCAACCTGCGCATCGTTGGCGTGGACCACAACCCGGCCAGCGCCGAGGAATTTGCAGAGCGCCTGCATGCGTTCATGCTCGAGCGGGATAAAAGCGGCGAGGGCAGCGCCAAGTGCCTGGACGAAAAGCTCTGGGTACGCCTGGCCAAACGCCTGGATTACCAGACGGGCGATTTCCTCGACCCGGCCACTTACCAGGCCCTCGCCAAGCGCATCGACAAAACCAGCCACGGCAATGCCATCTTCTACCTGGCCACCTCGCCGCGTTTCTTCCCCGAGGTGGCGCAGCGCCTGGGGCAGGCCGGCTTGCTCGACGAGTCTGGCGGCGGCTTTCGCCGCGTGGTGGTCGAGAAGCCATTCGGCACCGACCTGGCCAGCGCCGAGGCGCTCAACGCCTGCCTGTTGAAAGTGATGGGCGAACGGCAGATCTACCGTATCGACCATTACCTGGGCAAAGAGACGGTGCAGAACATTCTGGTCAGCCGCTTCTCCAACGGCCTGTTCGAATCGTTCTGGAACAACCACTACATCGACCACGTGCAGATCACCGCTGCGGAAACGGTCGGCGTCGAAACCCGTGGTGCGTTCTACGACAGCACCGGGGCCCTGCGCGACATGGTTCCCAACCACCTGTTCCAGTTGCTGGCGATGGTGGCCATGGAGCCGCCGGCTGCGTTCGGGGCTGACGCGGTGCGGGGCGAAAAGGCCAAGGTGGTCGGTGCTATTCGCCCATGGTCGGCGAAAATGGCCCTGAAGAACTCGGTACGCGGCCAGTACAGTGCCGGCAAGCAGGGGCGCAAGCAGCTGCCCGGTTACCGGCAGGAGCCCAATGTCGCGCCTGACAGCCAGACCGAAACCTACGTGGCGCTGAAGGTGATGATCGACAACTGGCGCTGGGCCGGCGTGCCGTTCTACTTGCGCACCGGCAAGCGCATGAGCGTGCGCGACACCGAAATTGCCATTTGCTTCAAGCCCGCGCCGTATGCGCAGTTCCGCGAGTCGGAGCTGGAGCGGCCCAAGCCCAACTACCTGAAAATCCAGATTCAGCCCAACGAAGGCATGTGGTTCGACCTGCAGGCCAAACGGCCAGGGCCGGAGCTGGTGATGGAGAATGTGGAGCTGGGCTTTGCCTATAAAGACTTCTTCAAGATGACCCCGGCGACCGGCTACGAGACGCTGATTTACGACTGCCTGACCGGTGACCAGACCCTGTTCCAGCGGGCTGACAACATCGAGAACGGCTGGCGAGCGGTGCAGCCGTTTCTCGATGCCTGGGCCCAGGATGGCGAGGTGCATCAGTACCCGGCCGGTGAAGACGGGCCTGACGCTGGCAATGAATTGCTGACCCGCGACAAGCGCGAGTGGCACCGCTTGGGCTGATGCTTTTGTAAAGCCAGTGCCGGCCCTTTCGCGGCTAAAGCCGCTCCCACAGGTATCGCATCAGGCCTGAGGGAAATGGTATCCCTGTGGGAGCGGCTTTAGCCGCGAAAGGGCCGGCACTGGCGATCACATCAAGGAGACCTAATGCCCGCCCATATCGAAGACTACGCCCTGCTGGGCAACTGCCGCAGCGCCGCCCTGGTCAGCCGCGATGGCTCGCTCGACTGGCTCTGCCTGCCACGCTTCGACGCCCCCGCCGTGTTTGCGGCCCTGCTGGGCAACGAAGAAAACGGCCGCTGGCGCGTGGCCCCCTGCGACCCCGTCGAGCACAGCAGCCGCCAATATCTGGACGACACCCTCGTGCTGGAAACCACCTGGGTCACTGCCACCGGCCGTGCCCGGGTGCTCGACTTCATGCCACTGGGCGACGTCAATTCGGTGGTGCGGATCGTCGAGGGTCTCAGTGGCGAAACCAATTTTGAAATGGACCTGGTCATGCGCTTCGACTACGGTCGCAGTGTGCCATGGGTGGAACGGCTCGCCCCACTGACCCTCAGCGCCGTTGCCGGCCCTGACCGGCTGATCCTGTGCAGCACCGTCCCCCCGCATGCACTCGACCACCATACCGTCGCGCGCTTTCGTGTTGGCACGGGCGAGCGCCAAATCTTCAGCCTGCGTCACCAACCCTCGCACCTGCCAGTGCAGCCCGACTGCGATATCGACCAGGCTTTTGCCCAAACCGTCGAGCAGTGGCAGGCCTTCGCCACCCGCTGCCCTCAGGTAGGGCCATACACCGCCCTGGTGCGCCGCTCGTTGCTCACACTCAAGGCAATGACCTACGCCCCCACGGGTGGCATCGTCGCCGCCGTCACCACCTCGCTGCCTGAGCGGGTGGGTGGGGAGCGCAACTGGGACTACCGCTTCTGCTGGCTGCGCGACGCCACCATGACCCTGCTGGCGTTCATGAACCTGGGCTACTTCGACGAGGCCCAGGCCTGGCGTGAATGGCTACTGCGCTCAGTGGCCGGCAACCCCGAGCAGATGCAGATCATGTATGGCCTGGCCGGTGAGCGCGACCTGCAGGAATACACCTTGCCGTGGCTGGCCGGATACGAGCATTCGCAACCCGTGCGGGTAGGCAATGCAGCGTCGCAACAGATGCAACTGGACATCTACGGCGAGCTGGCCGATGCCATGGCCCAGGCGATCAAGGGCGGCTTGCCCCGCCACCCGCGCAGCGCCGCCATCTCCCGCCTGATCCTGCCTTACGTCGAACGCATCTGGCGCGAGCCGGACGAAGGCATCTGGGAAGTGCGCGGCGGCCGCCAGCAGTTCGTGCACTCCAAGGTCATGGCCTGGGTTGCCTTCGACCGTGCCGCGGGGCTGGCTGACACCACTGAAGAAGGCCGCGAACGCGGGCACCATTACCGCCAGGTGGCTGACGAAATCCACCGCGAAGTGTGCGAGCACGGCCTGGACGCCAACGGCCGGTTTTTCGTCCAGGCCTATGGCTCGACCGAAATGGACGCCAGCCTGCTGCAGATCGCCCTGACCGGCTTCCTGCCGGCTGATGACCCACGCTTCTTGCGCACGCTGGAGCAGATCGAACAGCGCCTGCTGAAGAACGGCCTGCTGATGCGCTACGACAGCGACAGCTGCAGCGACGGCCTGACGCCGGGGGAGGGCACCTTCCTGGTGTGTTCGTTCTGGCTGGCAGACGTTTATGTCTTGCTGGGCCGCCAGGCTGAAGCCGAAGCGCTGTACCAGCACCTGACCGGCCTGAGCAACGACCTCGGCCTGCTGGCCGAGCAATACGACCCGGCCGGCCAGCGCATGCTCGGCAACTTCCCCCAGGCGTTCAGCCATATCGGCATCATCAACACCGCACTCAATCTTCATCGCGCACAGTGCCCGGTGCGTGATCGGGCGAGGTGCGGGTAGCGGATGAACGTAGCAACTGCCTTGCTCAATATCTAGAATCGCGTGAGATCCCTGTGGGAGCGGGTTTACCCGCGAAGAATACAACGCGCAGCATGGCACCGGCTTCGCCGGTGTTCGCGGGTGAACCCGCTCCCACAAGGTGCGCGATAGGCTTGGTACTCCGTCAATTGTGACGCATTGCGTCACATATATTGTCTGTATGAGTGTGATGTGTAGGGTCACACTAGCTGCGTACACCTACTTCGGAGAGCTGTTCATGCCTTTGCACAATCCGCCACATCCTGGCGAAACCTTGCGCGAAGATGTTTTGCCAGCGCTTGGCCTGACGGTAAAAGCCTTCGCGTCGCACCTTGGGTTTTCTCGCGAAGCGCTTTCGCGGGTACTGCATGGCCGCGCGGCAATGTCTCCGGACCTGGCGGTACGCCTGGAGATGGCGGGTATCAGTACCGCCCGCCTTTGGTTGGCCATTCAGGCTGATTACGATATCTGGCAGGCGCGCCACCGCCATCAGCCCGTGATTACCCGGTTGTTTCAGGCCGCCTGATATAAAAGTGTGAAACGAGCGGAGTAGACTAGGCCAAACCCCTTCGGCACGGAGCACACATGGGCATTCGCGGTACTGACCGGCAAATCGACAATATCGAGTTAAGTGACGGCCGGTTGACCGGTGGCTTGGCGGTGTGGGCGGCCCAAGCCTGATGGCCAATCACAAGATCGAAATTCGCCGGCGCAATATCGAGAAAATCTTGCAGGCGGCGGAAAAGGTGTTTGCCGAGAAAGGCTACGGCGCCACCTCCATGGGGGACATCGCCGAGCAGGCCGAATTGCCACGCTCCAACCTGCACTATTACTTCAGCACCAAGGACGAGTTGTTCCGCGCGGTGCTGCAGGACTTGCTGGATGTATGGAAGCAGGACGCACTGTGTTTCGAGAACTTCGACGACCCGCGCGTGGTGCTGACCAGCTACATCAGGGCGAAGATGGGCCATTCGCGCTCGCGGCCCCTGGGCTCGAAGATTTGGGCCGAAGAGATGCTGCACGGGGCGCCGGTGCTTGGGGTGAACCTGGATGACAGCCTGGTGCCTTGGGCGAAATTGAAGGAAGCCAAGATCCGCCGTTGGGTGGAGGAGGGGCGTATTCTGCCGGTAGAGCCGTCGGCATTGCTGTACATGATCTGGGCGTCTACCCAGCACTATGCCGACTTTGGTTACCAGGTGCAGTTGCTCAATGGTGGCGAGATGCTGTCGGACATGGCGTTCGAGAGTGCGGTGCAGACGGTGACCAGCGTGATCTTGCGGGGGATCGGGCTGGAGCCTTGAACCGGCGATGGGGGCCGCTGTGCGGCCCTTCGCGGGCTTGCCCGTTCCCACAGGGGCTGCGCAAAACCTGTGGGAGCGGGCAAGCCCGCGAAGGGCTGCACAGCAGCCCCCATTGCTTCAACTGGCCTCGCGGTAGGGGTTACGCGGGTCCTGTGTCCAGTTCAGGTACGGCTTGCCGGTATCCTGCGCCTGCATCTCGATGCAGTTTTCAACCGGGCAGGTGATCTGACACAGGTTGCAGCCCACGCATTCCTCTTCGATCACGCTGTAGGCATGTGTGCCATCTGCCTTCAGCGTGCTGGCAATGGCCTGGTGCGAGGTATCCTCACAGGCGATGTGGCAGCGCCCACAGCCAATGCACGCCTCCTGATCGATGTGCGCCACCGATTTATAGTTGATGTCCAGGTACTTCCAGTCAGTGGTGTGCCCCACCGCCTGCCCGCGGAACGCTTCGACAGTGTGATGCCCATGCTGGTCCATCCAGCGCGCCAGGCCGTCCTTCATGTCCTCGACAATACGGAACCCGTGCAGCATCGCCGCCGTGCACACCTGCACGGCGCCACTGCCCAGGGCGATGAACTCCGCCGCATCACGCCAGTTGCCGATGCCGCCAATGCCGCAGATCGGCAAGCTGCGTGTTTCCGGGTCGCGGGCAATTTCCGCCACCATGTTCAGGGCAATCGGCTTCACTGCCGAGCCGCAATAACCGCCATGGGTGCTCTGATCACCGACGATGGGGTGGGCGACCATGCGGTCCAGGTCGACGCTGGTGATGGAGTTGATGGTGTTGATCAACGACACCGCATCGGCCCCGCCGCGGTGCGCAGCGCGAGCCGACTGGCGGATGTCGGTGATGTTCGGCGTGAGCTTGACGATCACCGGCAGCGAGCAGTACGTCTTGCACCAGCGGGTGACCAGCTCCACGTATTCCGGCACCTGGCCGACTGCCGCACCCATGCCACGTTCCGGCATGCCGTGCGGGCAGCCGAAGTTCAGCTCGATGCCATCGGCACCGGTGGCTTCCACCAGCGGCAGGATGAACTTCCAAGAGTCCTCCACGCACGGCACCATCAGCGACACGATCAAGGCTCGGTCGGGCCAGTCTTTCTTCACCTGGGTGATTTCGCGCAGGTTGATTTCCAGCGAACGGTCCGTTATCAGCTCGATATTGTTGATGCCCTGCACCAGGCGGTTGGCGCCGTAGTGCGCCGAATAGCGCGACGACACGTTGACCGCCGCCGGGTCCTCGCCCAGGGTTTTCCAGACCACGCCGCCCCAACCGGCCTCGAAGGCGCGGACCACGTTGTAGGCCTTGTCGGTTGGCGGTGCGGACGCCAGCCAGAACGGGTTGGGTGCCTTGATGCCGGCAAATACGATAGACAAGTCGGCCATTTACGCTGCCTCCACGTTGAGCATGAGTTGGGCATGGATGGCTTCGGCGGCCAGCTTGCCGTGCTGCACGGCCTGGACGGTAAGGTCCTGGCCCAGGGCGGTGCAGTCGCCGCCGGCATACACGCCCGGCAGGCTGGTCTGCAGGGTTTCGTCAACGCGAATGCGCTCACCCTCGCGGGCCAGTTGCGCCGCCACCGGGTCGACGAGGCAGGCATCGTCGAAGCGCTGGCCGATGGCCTTGAAGATGGCATCGGCGGCCAGCTCGAAGGTTTCGCCGGTGTCGCGCAGGCGGCCGTCCGCCAGCTCGGTGCGGGCGAAGCGCATGCCGCGCACCTTGCCGGCGTCGTCCAGCAGCACGGCGTCGGGGCGGGCCCAGGTGTGCAGCCGCACCTGGTTGGCCTTGGCGATGTCCTGCTCGTGGCCGGTGGCGCCCATGTCGGTGTGGCCACGGCGGTACACCAGGTTGACGTCGCGGGCCCCCAGGCGGCTCATCTGCACGGCCATGTCGATGGCGGTATTGCCAGCACCGATCACCAGGCAGCGGTCGGCCAAGGGTAGCTGGCTCAGGTCATCGGCCTGGCGCAACTCGCGGATGTATTCGGTAGCGGCGAGCACGCCCGGGGATTCTTCATCGGGCAGGCCAAGCTGGCGCACGGCGTTCAGACCGAGGCCGAGGAACACCGCGTCGTACTGATCGCGCAGTTCGCCCAGGCTGAGGTTGCCGCCCAGGCGCTGGCCATGGCGTACTTCGATGCCGCCAATGCCCAGCAGGAACTCCACTTCACGCTGGGCGTAGTCGTCGACCAGCTTGTAGCGGGCGATGCCGTACTCGTTAAGCCCGCCGGCCTTGTCGCAGGCCTCGAACACCACCACGTCATGCCCGTGCATGGCCAGCCGGTGTGCGCAGGACAGCCCGGCAGGGCCGGCGCCGACTACGGCGATGCGTTTGCCGGTAGCCGGTGAGCGCTTGAACGGGTGTTCGGTGAAGTGGGCGTTGTCCAGGGCGTAGCGCTGCAACTGGCCGATCAGTACCGGTGCACACTCCTGCGCGTTGTTGCGCACGCAGGCTTGCTGGCAGAGGATTTCGGTGGGGCAGACGCGGGCGCAACTGCCTCCCAGGATGTTGGCCGAGAGGATGCGCTCGGCGGAGCCCTGCAGGTTTTCGTCGCTGATGCGGTGGATGAATGACGGGATGTCGATGTCGCTGGGGCACGCGTTGACGCAGGGGGCGTCGTAGCAGTACAGGCAGCGCGCGCTTTCGACGGCGGCCTGGCGGGCGGTGAGGGGTGGGGCCAGGTCGCTGAAGCGCTCGGCCAACTGGTCGGCACCGGCCCGGGGGCGCGGCAAGTGGTTCAGGGCGTCGATCACGGTTGTAGCCTCTCTCTTTATTATATTTGGCTTGAAACGGGGGTCGCTGTGCGCCCCAATCGCCGGCAAGCCAGCTCCCACAGGAATCCCACAGGCCTTGAGAGCTGCGCGGTCGAGGTGGGAGCTGGCTTGCCGGCGATGGGCTGGGCAGCAGCCCCAATGGCCTTAGCGCTGAACGGGCGTCGGGCGCTGCTGTTCGGCGCGTCGCCCCAGCACCTCGTACACCGACGGATACGCCGGCCGTTCCACATACCGCCCCGCACCGGCCTCGGCGCGCAGGTCGCCATCGGCCCAGAGCACCTTGCCCTGGCTGATGGTGTGGCTGGGGATGCCGCGCACCGTGCGGCCCTCGAAGATATTGAAGTCCACCCGCTGGTGGTGGGTCTGGGCCGAGATGGTGCGGGTGCCTTGCGGGTCCCACAGCACCAGGTCGGCGTCGGCACCCACGCGGATGGCGCCCTTGCGGGGGAACAAATTGAAGATTTTTGCCGTGTTGGTTGAGGTCAGCGCCACGAACTCATGCATCGACAGGCGCCCGCTGTTGACCCCGGCATCCCACAGCACCGCCATGCGGTCTTCGATGCCGGCAGTGCCGTTGGGGATGCGGCTGAAGTCGTCGCGGCCCATGGCTTTCTGCTCGGCGCAGAAGCAGCAGTGGTCGGTGGCCGTGGTGTGCAGGTTGCCCGATTGCAGGCCGCGCCACAGCGCCTCCTGGTGCTCACGCGGGCGGAAGGGCGGGCTCATCACGTAGCCGGCGGCAGTGGCCCAGTCCGGGTCACGGTAGACGCTGTCGTCCAGCAGCAGGTGGCCGGGCAGGACTTCGCCGTACACCGGCTGGCCCTTGGCGCGCGCATAGGTGATTTCATCCAGCGCTTCACGGCTGGAAATGTGCACAACATACAGCGGCGTACCAATGGTTTCGGCAATGCGGATGGCGCGGCTGGCCGCTTCACCTTCCACTTGCGAAGGGCGCGAAAGCGGGTGTGCCTCTGGCCCGGTCAGGCCTTGGGCCAGCAGTTTTTTCTGCAGGTGGTAAACCAGCTCGCCGTTCTCGGCATGCACGGTGGGCACCGCGCCCAGTTGCAGGCAGCGCTCGAAGCTGGCCACCAAGGTGTCGTCGGCGGCCATGATCGCATTCTTGTAGGCCATGAAGTGCTTGAAGCTGTTCACCCCATGCCTGGTCACCAGTTCACCCATCTCCTCAGCTACCTGCTCGCTCCACCAGGTGATGGCCACATGGAAGCCGTAGTCGCTGGCGCTCTTTTGCGCCCAGCCGCGCCAGGTGTGGAAGGCCTCCAGCAGCGACTGCTGCGGGTTGGGGATGACGAAGTCGATGATCGACGTGGTGCCACCGGCCAGGCCCGCAGCGGTGCCACTGAAGAAATCCTCGCTGGCCACCGTGCCCATGAATGGCAACTGCATGTGGGTATGCGGGTCGATGCCGCCGGGCATCAGGTACTGGCCGCTGCCGTCGAGGATCTCGCAGTCGGTGGGCGGTTCGAGGTTTGGCCCGATGGCGCGGATCAGGCCATCGGCACACAAGACATCGGCGGGGTAACTCTCTTCGTGGGTAACCACGGTGGCGCCACGGATCAACAGGGACATGCCGTTTTCCTCGCAGGCTGACCGGTCTGGGCCGGTTCTTGGAATTGTTTCGGGTGCAGGCCAGGCAGGGTGGTTAATCCTGTCAGACCTGACAAGATTCGAGGCTAGATGCTGATCTGGGAATCTTCAAGAAAATTTTCCTATAAATTTTATGGTTTTTAACTATCTGATATTTAAGGATTAATTTTTAAAGACCCGCTGACTTCGGGCCTTTCAGGGGTTGTTGACTGACTTGACAAGATGGAATTCTGGTCAAGATTTCTAAGCACAAATACGCGTGTGTACTCCGGCCATCGAATTAGCCCGATGAGCAAACAACTACAAGAAAATCTGGAGAAGGGCCCATGCAACAGAGCAGATCGGAAGTGGTCGAGCAGGATGGCCTGTTTGAGCTGTCCGAGGGCAGTGATGTCCTCGACAGCCCGCGCTACAACCACGACATCGCACCGACCAAGGTGCACCAGCGCACCTGGAACAAATGGCACATCACCGCCTTGTGGGTGGGTATGTCCATCTGCGTACCCACCTACACCCTGGGCGGCGTGCTCACCGCATACTTCGGCCTCAGTGTCGGCGAAGCGCTGCTGGCGATCCTGCTGGCCAACGTGATCGTGCTGATCCCGCTTACCCTCAACGCTTTCCCCGGCACCAAGTACGGCATCCCGTTCCCGGTGCTGCTGCGCTCGTCGTTCGGCATCCTCGGCTCCAACGTACCGTGCCTGATCCGCGCCGTGGTTGCCTGTGGCTGGTTTGGCATCCAGACCATGTTCGGCGGGCTGGCCATTCACCTGTTCCTTGGCTCGGTGTTCGATGGCTGGAAGGCCTTGGCCGGCACGGGCGAGGTGATTGGTTTCATGATTTTCTGGTGCCTGAACCTTTGGGTGGTGCTGCGCGGCGCCGAGTCGATCAAGTGGCTGGAAACGCTGTCGGCACCGCTGCTGGTGGCGGTGGGCGTCGGCCTGCTGTTCTGGGCCTTGCCACACATGTCGATGACCGAACTGCTGGCGCAACCACCCAAGCGCCCGGAAGGGGCGAGCGTGGTCGGTTACTTCTGCGCAGGGCTTACGGCCATGGTCGGCTTCTGGGCCACCTTGTCGCTGAACATTCCCGACTTCAGCCGCTACGCCCGCAGCCAGAAGGACCAGATTCTCGGGCAGATCTTCGGCCTGCCGCTGACCATGTTCCTGTTCGCTTCGCTGGGTGTGGTGCTGACCGCCGCCTCGGCGTCGCTGGTGGGTGAGACGGTGTCCGACCCGGTCAGCCTGATCGGCAGGATCCACAGCCCGTTCTGGGTAGCCCTGGCCATGGCATTGATCGTGATTGCCACCCTGTCGACCAATACGGCGGCGAACATCGTGTCGCCGACCAACGACTTCCAGAACATCGCCCCACGCCTGATCGGGCGCACCCGCGCGGTATGGCTGACCGGCTTTATCGGCCTGGTGCTGATGGGCCATGAGTTGCTGAAGAAGCTGGGCCTGATCGTTTCCGACCTGAGCCTGGAGAGCGTCTATTCCAACTGGCTGCTGGGCTATTCCAGCCTGCTCGGGCCGATTGCCGGGATCATGGTGGTGGACTACTTCCTGATCCGTCGGCAGCAGCTGGACCTGGCCGGGTTGTACCGCGACGACGTGTACCCGGCGTGGAACTGGGCCGGGTTTGCGGCCTTTGCCTTGCCGGTGGCGCTGACGGTAATGGCGATTGGCAACAGCAGTTTCAGCTGGTTCTACGACTATGGTTGGTTTACCGGCTCGCTGCTGGGCGGCGCGCTGTACTACGTATTCGCCAGCTTGGCGGTGGGCGCGGGTTCACCCGCGAAGAGGCCCGCACCGACAACAAAAAAAGCCTGAAGGAGAAACCCGTGACCCCAGTCAAAGAGATCCTCAAGACCACCGCTCGGCATGTCGACAGCAACCGCCTGTGGCAATCGCTGATGGACCTGGCCCGCCTCGGTGCCACCGCCAAGGGCGGCGTCTGTCGCCTGGCCCTGACCGACCTCGACCGCCAGGCCCGCGACCTGTTCGTGCAGTGGTGCGAAGCTGCCGGTTGTACGGTCAGCATCGACGCCGTCGGCAACATCTTCGCCCGCCGCCCGGGGCGTAACCCCAAGCTGCCCCCGGTGATGACCGGCAGCCATATCGACACCCAGCCCACGGGCGGCAAGTTCGATGGCTGCTTCGGGGTGATGGCCGGGCTGGAGGTGATACGTACCCTGAACGACCTGGGCGTAGAAACCGAAGCCCCGCTGGAAGTGGTGGTGTGGACCAACGAAGAAGGCTCGCGCTTTGCACCGTGCATGATGGGTTCAGGGGTATTCGCCGGCAAGTTCACCCTGGAGGAAACCCTGGCCAAGCGTGATGCCCAGGGCGTCAGCGTTGGCGAAGCCCTGAACGCTATCGGCTATGCGGGCCCGCGCGCGGTGCTGGGTCACCCGGTCGGGGCCTATTTCGAGGCCCATATCGAACAGGGCCCGATCCTTGAGGACCAGGCCAAGACCATCGGCGTGGTGCTCGGGGCGCTGGGACAGAAGTGGTTCGACCTGACCCTGCGCGGTGTCGAAGCCCACGCGGGGCCGACACCCATGCACCTGCGCAAGGACGCCCTGGTCGGCGCTGCCGCCGTGGTGGAGGCGGTAAACCGTACCGCCCTCGGCCACCAGCCCCATGCCTGTGGCACTGTGGGTTGCCTGCAGGCGTACCCAGGCTCGCGTAACGTGATCCCGGGTGAGGTGCGCATGACCTTGGACTTCCGCCATTTGGAGGGCGAGCAACTGAATGCGATGATCGCCGAGGTGCGCGGGGTGATCGAGGCAACCTGTGCCAAGCATGGCTTGAGCCACGAACTGGTGCCTACGGCCGACTTCCCGGCGTTGTACTTCGACAAAGGCTGTGTCGATGCCGTGCGCGCCTCGGCGCAGGCGCTGGGGTTCCCGCACATGGACATCGTCAGCGGCGCGGGGCATGACGCGATCTTCCTGGCCGAACTAGGGCCAGCGGGGATGATTTTCGTGCCCTGCGAAAACGGTATCAGCCACAACGAAATCGAGAACGCCACGCCCGATGACCTGGCGGCGGGCTGCGCAGTGTTGCTGCGGGCGATGCTGGAGGCGTCGGAAGCGATTGCCAGCGGGCGCTTGGCGGCCTAGCCAGAGATCGGTGTTGCCTGCACGGGCCCTATCGCCGGCAAGCCAGCTCCCACAGGTACAGCGCCGCCCTCAGGCCCGGTGATACCCCTGTGGGCGCTGGCTTGCCGGCGATCAGGCCGGAACAGGCAATGAAAGGCTCGCCAGAAACGCCGCGATCTGCCGCTCACCACGCAGATGCACAACCGGCACCTGCGGCCCGATTGCCTGGCGGTTCGCTTCGATACCTGGGCGATAGCCCCGGTCGAACGTCCACACAAACTTCAGGAAGGTCAGAAACGCCCGGTCCAGCCGCTCTGTGCACCCGGCCGGCAGGTCTGGCCGTGGCTTGTTCATCACACTGCGCAGGATGACCCGCTTCAGGCATGTCAGCCGCGGTGTATCCAGCCAGATGACCAGGTCGGCCCGTGGCAAGCGCAGGTCGAAGGTGCGGCGGCTGTAGTTGCCCTCGCATACCCACGCTTGCCCGCTAACCGCATCGCGTACCCGGCTGCGAAAGGTCTCGGCATCCGGTTCTACCCAACCGGCCTCCCAGAACAACGTGTCGAGGTGTACCACCGACGTCCCAAAGCGGGCGCCGATCTGCCGGGCCAGGGTTGATTTGCCACTGCCGGCGTTGCCCAGAATCACGATGCGTTGCATGGCCAAGTCCTTTTGGAAAACCGGCCATGCTAATTCATCCGGCTGGCTCAAGACAGCCATCACGGCCAATGCGATAGCGCTGCAGGTCCTGCGCCAGGATCAGTTGCCCGTGGTAGTGGGCGAGGGCTTCGTCACGCACGTTGTCGATATTCGGGCTGCGCCGCGGGTCGTTCTGGTAACGGGCGCTGAAGTGCGTCAGCACCAGGTTGCGCACGCCTGCGCTTTCGGCAAAGCGCGCCACCGCCGCCGCGGTACTGTGGCCGAAGGTGACCCCGGTGCGTTCGACCACGGCCTGGGTGAACGTGGCTTCGTGCACCAGCACATCCGCGCCTTGGGCAGCGTCGGCCAGCAGCTCGGGGGTATCGTTGTCGCCGCAGACGATCACCCGCCGCGGTGGCCGGGAAGGGCGCTGGTAGTCGTTGCCGTTCAGCAACTGCTCGCCATACTGTACCGTCAAACCCTTGGCCAGCTCGCCCCACAGCGGGCCACGCGGTATGCCTTCGGCTTCCAGGCGGGGGATGTCCAGGCGCGGTTCGGGGTTGAGTTCGGTGAACACGAACCCGACGCTCGGCACGCGGTGTGACAGCTGAACGGTGGTCACCTGCAGGGTATCGTTGCGCCATTCGACCAACTCTTCCACGGCCAGCAGGCGCAGTTCGAATGGCAGGAAGGTGTCGCTGGCTACCAGGCCCTGGCGTACCCAGTCATGCAGCGCAGCCGGCAGGATCAGCTCCAGCGGTTGGGTACGCCCGCTCATGCCGGCACTGGCCAGCAGGCCGGGCAGGCCGAAGCAATGATCGCCGTGCACGTGGGTGATGAAAATGGCGCGCAGGTCGCGGATCGACAGCGGGGTCCGCAGCAGCTGATGCTGCGTGCCTTCGCCGCAATCGACCAGGTACCAGTGGCTGCCACTGGCTTCGATCAACGCGGTGGCGCTAACATTGCGTGCCTTGGTGGGCACCCCGGCGCAGGTGCCCAGGAACAGCAGGTCCATGTGCAACCTCCTTGATTCAGCCCAGCAGCGGTTTCAGGAAGCTGCGCTCGTAGCTGAGGATGAAGCGTTGCTCTGTAGCTGTGGCTACTGCAGCGACGCATTCCGGGTCGGTTTCGGCCTGCCTGCGGTACTGCTCGTAGGCCGCCAGGCTGGGGAAGCTGAACAGGCAGTACGCGATGTTGTTAGCGCCTTCAGCAGGCAGGAAGTAGCCGTGATGCTGGCCGCCCATGCGCGTGACGAGGCCTATCCACTGGCGTGAATAGGCCTCGAACGCAGGCAGCTGGAAAGGGTCGACGATGTATTTGACGTGGCAGGTGATCAATGTGCTCGCTCCTTCGAGGTATGACGGGCGCACACCTTAGCCGCATTGCCGCCAGCCGTCGACGGCCTGCTAGTCTCCCTGCCGCCATATGAGCTTGCTGGTGTCATACCCTTGCTCCCGGGCGATGGTCAGCAGTTGCTCGCGCTGCTGGTCGGTGACCGCAGGCGTGCGTGAAAGCAGCCACAGGTACTCGCGGTTGGGGTGGCCTACCAACGCCACGCGGTAGTCCTTGTCGTGGTACAGCACCCAGTACTCGCCCTTGGTCAGGCCCGGTGCCAGGCGGCTGAACCAGTTGTCGAAGCGCACCCACAGCTTGTCGGTGCTGCCCGGCTGCTGGGCCTCGGCGATGCCCTTGGCTTCGTTCCACTGGCCGTCCTTTTCCTTGCAGCGGTTGGTCACGTCGATCCGGCCATCCGGGCGCAGGCCATAGTGTGCCTCGGACTGCACGCAGTTGCGCTGGAAGAACATCGGCAGCCGGCCCAGTTCATACCAGGTGCCCTGGTAGCGTTGCAGGTCCACCTGCTGGGTGTGCGGTGGTGCCGGTTGATCGTTGCCGGCGCAGCCGAGCAGCGCCAGGGTCATGCAGGAAAGCAGCAGCGTAGTGCGCAGCGCCATGGTTGACCTCCTTGGAGCGGATAGGGGCTTCCTGTGTTTCGATGCCTGCGCGGGGCAAAAGTTGTATGGGATCACACCACGTCGAATGAACCGGTCTGCACCTGGCCTGCGCGCACGTAGCGGCTGATGATCACACCCTTGGGCGAGACTTGCGACTGCAGCAAGGTAAAGGCCGCTGCTGCTGCGTCATGACCGAACAGGCGTTTGCCGTGGCCGAGTAGCAGCGGGTGGGTCAGCAGTTGCAGTTCATCGACCAGGCCTGCCGCCAGCAGTTGCTGCACCAGGTCGGCGCTGCCCTGGGTCAGCAGGTTGGCGCCGTCCCGTTGCTTGAGCGAGCGTACCGCAGCGGCGATGTCCGTGCCGAGAGCGTGGCTGTTGTGCCAGTCGAGGGTGGCAGGGGTGTGGGTGGCCACATGCTTGGGCACGCTGTTGAACAGGTTGGCGATGGAGAAGTCTTCGGCGTTGTCTTTGATGTTTGGCCAATAGCCGGCAAAAATGTCGTAGGTGCGCCGGCCCAGCAGCAGCTCAAAGGGCTGGCTGAACAATGCCTGCATCGCCTGGCCAAACACTTCCTCGGCGTAGGGCACGATCCAGCCGCCGTAGGCAAAACCGCCGCTGGTGTCTTCCTGCGGGCCGCCGGGAGCTTGCATCACGCCGTCGAGGCTGATGAAGGCGGCTACGATGAGTTTGCGCATGGGGACTCTCCTGTTGGCAGCCCGGTGGCTGCTTTCATGGGTAGTCGAATGGCACCAGGCAGAATCGACACAGGTCTCGAAAGTGATGCAGTTCCTGTGTAGGAGCGGCCTTGTGCCGCGAACGGGCTGCGAAGCAGCCCCAGGATTTCAGCGCAAATGCACAAATTGCCGGGGCTGCTTCGCAGCCCGTTCGCGACACAAGGTCGCTCCTACAAGAGACTGAATTAGCCGATTACAAGGGGCCCGTGCAGGTTTACATCACAGCCAGTAGGTCACCGCCCACCAACCCAGCCCACCCATCACCACGGTATAGGGCAAGGCCATCCACACCATACGCCCGTACGACAGCCGGATCAGCGGCGCAATCGCCGAGGTCAGCAGGAACAGGAACGCTGCCTGCCCATTCGGGGTTGCCACGCTGGGCAGGTTGGTGCCGGTGTTGATCGCCACCGCCAGCGTTTCGAAATGCTCGCGGCTCATGCTGCCATTGAGAAACGCCTGCTTCACCTCGGTGATGTAGATGGTGGCGACGAACACGTTGTCGCTGATCGCCGACAGCAAACCGTTGGCCAGGTAAAGCATGCCCGGTTGCTGTTCGGCCGGCAGCGTCAGCACCCAGCTGATCAATGGGCTGAACAGCTGCTGCTGATGGATAACCGCGACCACGGCGAAAAACACCACCAGCAACGAGGTGAACGGCATGGCGTCCTGGAAGGCGCGGCCTAGCCGGTGTTCATCGGTGATACCGGTAAACGCCGTGATCAGCACGATCACCATCAGGCCGATCAGGCCGACTTCAGCCACATGCAGCCCCAGGCAGACGATCAATATCAGCGCTGCAAACCCTTGCACCCACAGCGCGATGCGCTGGGCCTGGGTACGTGCGGCGTCGTCCTCGGCCGCGTAGGCGGCCAGCACCTGGCGCACCGGCTCGGGCATCAAGGTGCCGTAGCCGAACAGGCGCAGTTTTTCCAGCAGCACACAGGTCAGCAGGCCGGCACCCAGCACTGGCAGCGACACAGGTGCCACCTTGAAGAAGAAGTCGGCGAAGTGCCAACCCATCTCGTGGCCGATCAGCAGGTTCTGTGGCTCGCCCACCAAGGTGCACACGCCACCCAGGGCGGTACCCACTGCGCCGTGCATCAGCAGGCTACGCAGGAAGTCGCGGAACTGGTCGAGGTCTTCGCGGTGCAGGTGGGCGATCTGCTGGTCGCTGTCCACCGCGCTTTCCTCGCGCGGGTTGGCGCCGGACGCGACGCGATGGTACACGGCGTAGAAGCCGACCGCAGCGCTGATGATCACCGCCGTCACGGTCAGCGCATCGAGAAACGCCGACAGAAACGCCGACAGCACACAGAACAGCAACGCCAGAACGGCCTTCGAGCGCACCCCGAGCAAAATGCGCGAAAACAGGAACAGCAGCAGCTCCTTCATGAAATGGATACCGGCGACCATGAACATCAGCAGCAGGATCACCGGGAAGTTGTGCTGCAGTTCCTCGTACAGCGCCTGTGGCGTGGTCATCTGCAACAGCAAGGCTTCGATCAGCAGCAGGCCGCCAGGCATCAGCGGGTAGCACTTCAGCGCCATGCCCAGGGTGAAGATGAATTCGAGCACCAGCGCCCAGCCGGCTGCAACCGGGCCAACGGTAACCAGCAGCAGCGGGTTGAGCACCAGGAACAGGCAGATGACCGCCTTGTACCAAAGCGGCGACTGGCCCAGAAAACCGTGGGCGAGGGCGCCGGACAGGGAGCGTGACATGAATATGTATCCTTATGATTCGGCGATGGCGCACGGTGCCGGATTGGCGCGTCTTAGGCAAGGCGTGCAGTCCCGTTTTTGGCACAAGTACGGCCATCGGGCTGGGTTAACATCCACGCCATGAATCCTTCACCCGCAGGAGTGCCGCCCGTGACCGAGTACAGTGCGTTCAAGGTTGAACTGACCGACAACATCGCCCACGTTCAGATCAACCGCCCGGAAAAGGTCAACGCGATGAACGCGGCCTTCTGGGAAGAGATCATCACTATCTTCCAGTGGGTCGACGACACCGATGCCGTGCGGGCGGTAGTGATCAGTGGTGCCGGCAAGCATTTTTCCGCAGGCATCGACCTGATGATGCTGGCTTCGCTGGCCGGGCAAATGGGCAAGGACGTGGGGCGCAATGCGCGCTTTCTGCGTGGCACCATCCAGCGCCTGCAAGCCTCGTTCACCGCCGTCGACAAATGCCGCAAACCCGTATTGGCGGCCGTGCAGGGTTACTGTATCGGCGGCGCCATCGACCTCATCTCGGCGTGCGACATGCGTTACTGCAGCAGCGACGCGCAGTTCTCGATCAAGGAAATCGACATGGGCATGGCCGCCGACGTCGGCACACTGCAACGTTTGCCACGTATCATTGGCGACGGCATCATGCGTGAGCTGGCCTTCACCGGTCGCAACGTTGCGGCCGACGAGGCCCTGCGCATCGGCCTGGTCAACCGGGTCTATGATGATCAGGCCGCACTGCTGGACGGTGTCTTTGCCATCGCCCGGGAGATTGCTGCAAAATCGCCGATCGCCGTGGCCGGCACCAAGGAAATGCTCAGCTACATGCGTGACCATCGCATCGACGATGGCCTGGACTACATCGCCACCTGGAACGCCGCGATGCTGCAGTCCGAAGACCTGCGCGTGGCCGTGGCGGCGCACATGAGCAAACAGAAACCGACGTTCGCCGACTGATCGGGCCGGGGGACGCGCAGTCAAGGAACCCCCGACATGTCAGCACGCTGGACTACTGCAGTACTCGACCCGCAGATCACCGGGGGCGTGGCCGTGGCCCGCAGCCCGGAAGGGTTTCTGGTGGACGACAACGGCGCGCTGTTTCCCCGCGACTGGCTCAAACGCCAGGACCTCGACGTGTTATGCGAGCACGGCATCGGCCATTTCGACGGCCAGCCGGTGTTCCTGCTGGAGCTGCGCAGCGCCACCGACGTGCCCGGTTGCCACTGGCGTGGCCTGCGGGCATTCATGCTCGAAGGCGACTTCGACACCTACAAAATACTGGGTTATGCCGCGCAGATCGGCACCTGGGCCCGCGAGCACCGTTTCTGCGGCAGCTGCGGCCAGGCGATGACGCAAATTCGCTGGGAGCGGGCGATGTACTGCCAGCCATGCGACCTGCGCAGCTATCCGCGTATTTCGCCGAGCATGATCGTGCTGGTGACCCGTGGCGATGAAATCTTGCTGGCGCGCTCGCCGCGCTTCGTCACCGGGGTGTACAGCACCTTGGCGGGCTTTGCCGAGCCGGGTGAGTCGGCAGAAGACTGCCTGGTGCGCGAAGTGCGTGAAGAGGTGGCGGTGGACGTGCGGAACATCCAGTACGTCGGCAGCCAGTGCTGGCCATTCCCGCACTCGATGATGCTGGGCTTTCATGCCGAATACGCGGGGGGCGATATCGTCATGCAGCCGGACGAGATCGAGGACGCCCAGTGGTTCAGCGTCCACGACCTGCCACCGTTGCCGGCCGGACGGTCGATTGCCCGGTACCTGATCGATCTTTATGTGGCCAGGCGCTTACGCTTGCCCGAACCAGTGCTGCCACGCTAGGCGCACGGTCAAGGCGAGCACCACGGTGATGAACACCGGGCGGATAAATTTGCTGCCGCCACTGATCGCCGTGCGTGCGCCAAAAAAGGCACCAACCATGACCGACAGGCCCATGCACAGGCCGACGACGTAATCCACCTGCCCGGAAATGATGAACACCGTCAGCGCCGCGATGTTGCTGACGAAGTTCATGCTACGCGCCACGCCGCTGGCGCGGACCAGGTCGATGGGGTACAGCAGCAGGGTGCTGACCGTCCAGAACGCCCCGGTACCCGGGCCGGCTACGCCGTCGTAGAAGCCCAGGGTGAAGCCCTGCGGCACTTGCCACTTCTTCTTGATCGGCGCATCGGCATCCAGCGGCGCCTTGGGTGTGCCGCCGAACAGCAGGTAGATACCACAAGCGAAGACGATCACTGGCAGCATCTTGTTCAGCCATTCGGCTGGCATGTAGTGGGCGATGACCGCACCTAGCAACGCCCCGGTCAGGGTAGCGAACAACGCCGGGCGCCACTGCGCGGGGTGGAACAGTTTGCGCTTGTAGTAGGTGAAACCTGCGGTGGCCGAACCGAAGGTGGAACTGAGCTTGTTGGTGCCCAGCACCAGGTGCGGTGGCATGCCGGCGGTGAGCAAGGCCGGGGTGGTGAGCAGGCCCCCGCCACCGGCGATGGCATCGATGAAACCGGCGACGAAGGCGACCAGGGCCAGGATCAGCAGGGTTAAGGGTTCTACGGTGAGTTCGAAGGGCATGGGAGGCTTTCAAGCTGAAGGGCAGGTTGCGTCAAATGGCCGCAAAAGAACCGCCATGGTAATACTTGGTGCCTGCGGTTGTCAGTCTCTCGATTTGTTTAATTGACTCAACATCCAGACCTCATGCGTTTACCGGCTCGAACGGCTCAGTCATCAAATTTTTCCCATGACTCTCGTATCGCCGGACCTGCCTCCTGTGGGTTGAGTGGTTGGGGTTTAAGCTTATCTAGCCTTTGGGTGTACCTTGCAATCTTTGCATACGAGCCCTCTAGTCTTAGTTGCTCTTCGAAGGCTAGGTATTTTGTGTTATCGAGTTCGTCGACATTTATTGGTAAGGACTCCGGCCCTTCAAAGTGGCGTCGGGTGTCAGTGCCAGCGTCTTTAATGCTTTTGATGTTTTGGTTGTGCTCGGGGATTCTTGCGAGCGCTTTAAAATGTTTTTGCTCGGCGTCCGGATGACCAAGTATAAAGCCGTATTGCGCCTTCAGCTCTGCGTTTGTTTCAATTGCCGCGGTGGCTGCGGCGCGATAGTCGGGCTCCTGTTTTTTGAAAAGAGTCCTTACCGCTGTGCCTGCTTGCGTAATCGACGCCTTGATGGCTTTCCACGTGTGTCCCGAAGGATCATGGCGATTTATAGGGTCTCCCATGCAGTAAGCGTAAGCGTTAAGCGTACGGTTCCTGAAGGGGCTGAGGCTGTCGGGCGAAAGGAACCGCATTATCTGCGGGCTGAATGCACGATAACCGTTGCCTAGGTGATAGCAGTTTGTGAGCCGATCATAACGTTGCCCGGTGTATCCCAGGATCAGGTCAGTATGGCCGTGCCCATAAGCTGTATAGCTAAGATATTTCCTGCTGTTGCGAGATGAGCTGTTAACTATGGAGCTCTGCGAGTTTTCTGCCAATAGCGTTGTCTCGGCAGAACGCTCCGCCAGAGGAGTGTTAGAGGCTGAAAATATCGTCACGCTTTGGCCGTTGCCAATCTCTGAGGACAGTTGGCCATTTTTGTAGAATAAGCGCTGCTTCCTGTTCTGTGCCATGGTCAGCCTGCTGGTGCGAGTAGTAATGAATTTAAATTACCTTCATGCAAAACAGACAGGCGCGCAACTGGCAGTTCTGCCAGTTGCGTACGCACATAAAATAAGTGTGTTGACAGTGCCGGCCCTTTCGCGGGTGAACCCGCTCCCACAGGTTATATGCACATCTGAAGAATTGTGCAGTACCTGTGGGAGCGGGCGTGCCCGCGAAAGGGCCGGTGCAGGCTAATTACATCAACTACGGATAAACGCCAGCAAATCCGCATTGATCACATCGGCATGGGTAGTCGGCATGCCATGCGGGTAGCCTTTGTAGGTTTTCAGCGTGCCATTGGGCAACAGCCTGGCCGACAGTACCCCGGAATTTTCATAGGGCACGATCTGGTCATCGTCGCCGTGCATCACCAGCACCGGCTGCTGGATGCCCTTCAGGTCCTCGGTGAAATCGGTCTGGGAAAAGGCCACGATGCCATCGTAATGGGCCTTTGCACTGCCGATCATGCCTTGGCGCCACCAGTTGGCGATGATGCCTTCGCTGGCTTCGGCACCGGGTCGGTTGTAGCCATAGAACGGCCCGGCTGGCACATCCCGGTAAAACTGCGCCCGGTTGCTGGCGACCTGGTTCTGGAAATCGTCGAACACCGACTTGGGCAGGCCGCCGGGGTTGCCGGGTGTTTGCACCATCAAGGGCGGTACGGCGGCGATCAGCACGGCTTTGGCCACTTTGTCCTCAGGGTACCGAGCCATGTAACGCACTACCTCGCCACCCCCGGTCGAGTGGCCGACATGTACGGCGCCTTGGGTGCCCAGGTGGCCAACCACGGCGGCTACGTCGTCGGCGTAGTGATCCATGTCGTGGCCGTCCCATACCTGACTGGAGCGGCCATGACCTCGGCGGTCGTGGGCCACCACGCGGTAGCCCTGGGCGAGGAAGAACAGCATCTGCGCGTCCCAGTCATCGGCACTGAGCGGCCAGCCGTGGTGGAAGTGGATCACCGGTGCATCGCGCGGGCCCCAGTCCTTGTAGAAAATCTGTACGCCGTCCTTCGTGGTTACATAGCTCATGGTCGTGTCTCCTGGGTGCAGGAAGCGAAGGGAGCTATTGAGAATAGGAGGGATTTTGTCGGGCATCAGGAAGTTGTGTTGCCTGTGCGGGCCTTTTCGCGGGTGAACCCGCTCTTACACTGTGAGCTCCCTTTCACCCGCGAAGCGGCCCGCACAGGCAATACTGATGCCCTTCAGACGCGGTCGCGCATGCGGTACCAGGCTTTTGCCGCAGCTTCCAAAGGCGCAGCCAGCAGATCTCCCCCGGGGAAGCGTCCATTGTCGATGCCTTGGTACAGCGCCAACAGGTCTTCATCGCCAAGAATGGCATCGCTGACGGCTCGCGCTGCGGCCAGGGTTGGCAGTACGCCATGCCCGGAGAAACCCTGCAACCAATAGCGCTGGCCCTCGTGCCCGACGTCCGGGGTGCGCTGGATGCTGCAATCGATATGGCCGCCCCAGGCATAGTCGATGGCAACACCGGCCAGTTGCGGGAACACCCGCTCCAGGTACGGACGGGTGGCGCTGGCGACGTCCTTGGGAATACCGCCCAGGTAAGTGCAGCCGCCACCGAACAGCAGGCGGTGATCCGGGGTGAGGCGGAAGTAGTCCGGCACGAACTGGTTGTCGATCACGCAACTGTTACGCGGCAGCAGCGACTGGGCGAAGTCGGCGTCCAGTGGCGCCGTTGCCACCTGATAGGAGCCGACCGGCAACAGGCGGCGCGACAGACCACGGTCGAGGCGGTCGATGTAGGCGTTACAGGCCAGCACCAACACCTGGCAGCGCACTTCGCCATTTTCGGTACGGGCGGTATAGCCGTTGCCGTCTTGCTGATAGCTGAGTACCTGGCTCTGTTCATAGATATGCCCGCCACTGGCTTCGATGGTGCTGGCCAGGCCTTGTGCCAGCTTCAGCGGGTTGAGGTGGGCGCCTTTGGCGTCATACAGCGCAGCCTGGTAGCGCGGGCTGTCGATCCATTGTGGCAGCTCGTCGCGGCCGATCAGGCGCAGGGCGTCGTAGCCCCATTTGTGTTCGGCGTCGTGCAGGGCTTCTTCGAGCATTTTCACCCGGCGCGGCAATACCGCAGTCCACAGGCTGCCCTGCCGGTAGTCGATATCGAAGCCGTGGCGTTGTGGCAGTTCGCGCATCTCGTCGGCGGCCCAGCACATGCTGGCCCACAGGCGCCGGGTGCGTTCCACGCCCAAGGCCTTTTCCAGTGGCGGCATGTCGCATGACCAGCCCAGCAGTGCCTGGCCACCGTTGCGCCCGGACGCAGCCCAGGCTACCCGGCTGGCCTCCAGCAGTGTTACGCGTTTGCCTGCCTGGGTCAGGCGCAGGGCGGTATGCAGGCCGCTGAAACCGGCGCCGATGATCAGCACGTCGGTGTCGTGGGTGCCTTGCAGGGTAGGGCGCAGCGGGATGTTGGCGGGGTAGGTCTGGGCGTAGTAGCTGGCGACGTGCTGGGCGGATTGTTTGAACATGCAGAAGCCTCGTGAAAATTATTGTGATTATTTTCATGAAAACTTAGCAGGGAAATTTCATGGTGCCAATGTGTCAGGCAGGGTTTGGTAATTTACCTGTTATCAATATGCTGCCTGAGCTGGCTCTATCGCCGGCAAGCCAGCTCCCACAAGTACCCAATTGGCATCAGCACCTGTATAAGACTTAGGTTCTCAAGATATGCACTGGCTTCAGTCCTTCTACAAGGCTTGTGGGAGCTGGCTTGCCGGCGATAGGGCCTGTAATGCCAGTGCAGAAGCTTCAGGTTGTCGCTTTTTTTCGGGGCTGACGCGGCTTGCTTGCTGCTGACTTGCTTCCGGCTGCTTTGCTTTTCCCACCTCCACCGCGACGCTTCTTCTTCCAGGGCGGCGCTGCACCGGCTGCCGGCCCGCTGATGGTCATGCGCATGCCGCTGCAACGCTCGACCAGCTTGCCCATCCACGCCGACTGTCGGGCCACGAATTCTTCCAGGCTCATCTCGCCGCTTTGCACCATGTCCAGCGCCTGCTCCCAGATCGCCGTGGTGCCAGGGTCGGCGATGGCGCGGGGGACGGCATCAATCAGGCTGAAGGCCGCAGGCGTGGCCGCCAGCGCTTTGCCGTTTTTTACGAGATAGCCGCGGTCGAGCAGGCCCTGGATGATGCTGGCGCGGGTGGCCTCGGTGCCGATGCCGGTGGTTTCTTTCAGCTTCTGCTTCAGGCGCGGGTCGTCCACCAGCTTGGCCACGTTTTTCATTGCCTTGATCAGGTCGCCTTCAGTGAACGGCTTGGGCGGCTGGGTCCACAGGTCTTTCAGTTGCAGGCCTTGGACGGTGCAGTCCTGGCCTTCGCTCAGCGCTGGCAGCACCTGGGCCGGTGGTGCTTCGCGGCCCTTGGCCGGGGTCAGCGCTTCGGGCAGGGCGCGGCGCCAGCCCGGCTCGACGATTTGCTTGCCCACCGCGCGCAGGGCATGGCCGGCGCAGTCGAAGTCGGCCTGGGTGCGATCATATTCGTGGTTGGGCAGGAACTGCGCCAGGTAGCGGGCGCGGATCAGGGTGTACACCGCCTTGTGCTTGGCCGGCAGGCGCGACGGGTCGCTGGCGGCGGCAGTAGGAATGATGCCGTGGTGGGCGCTGACCTTGGCGTCGTTCCACACCCGCGACCGGCGCTGCGGCTCCAGGTGGGGCTGCAGCGGCGCGAGGCCGGCATCGGCCCGTTGCAGGGCGGCGAGGATGGCCGGTGCTTCGGCGTGCTGGCTCAGCGGCAGGTAGCCGCAATCGCTGCGCGGGTAGGTGATGAGCTTGTGGGTTTCGTACAGGGCCTGGGCAATGTCGAGGGTTTCCTGGGCGCCGAGGCCGAACTTTTTCGAGCACAGCTCTTGCAGGGTGCCAAGGTCGAAAAGCAAGGGCGCGGCTTCACGCACGCGCTCGGTGGTCACTTTTACGGCCCGTGCCGTGCCAGCGTTACCGATGGCGGCGGCGGCCTGTTGCGCCAAGCTCTGGTTCAGGCAGCGGCCCTGGTCGTCGCAGGCGTCCTCGGGCGCACGCCACTGGGCGTTGAAAGCTTGTCCTGCATGTTCAAGCTGTACGTCGATGGCCCAGAACGGCACCGGCACGAAGTCGGCGATGCTGCGGTCGCGGTCGACCACCAGGCGCAAGGTGGGGGTTTGCACCCGGCCCACCGGCAGCACACCCTGGTAGCCGGATTGGCGGCCAAGCAGGGTGAACAGCCGGCTCATGTTCATGCCGATGAGCCAGTCGGCGCGAGAGCGGCCCAGCGCCGAGTGATAAAGGTTGAACGTTTCGTGGCCTGGCAGCAGGCGTGCCAGGGCCTTGCGGATGGAGGTGTCGTCGAGCGCCGACAACCAAAGGCGCTGCACCGGGCCGCGGTAGCGGCAATGCTCGACCAGCTCGCGGGCAATCATTTCGCCTTCGCGGTCGGCGTCGGTGGCAATCACCAGCTCCCGCGCTTCGCCCAGCAGGCGCTTCACCGCCTTGAACTGGCTGGCGGTCTTGGGCTTGACCAGCATCTTCCACTTGTCCGGGATGATCGGCAGGTCGGCCAGGTTCCAGCGCTTGTAGCGTTCGTCGTAGCTGTCGGGCGGGGCGGTTTCCAGCAGATGGCCGATGCACCAGGTTACGCAGACGTCAGTGCCTTGCCAGCAGCCGTCGCCCTTGCGGGTGGCGCCTAGCACTTTGGCGATGTCTTTTGCCTGTGAGGGTTTTTCGCAGAGGAACAGGCGCATGGCCGGGGACGCTTCATCGGAGGTGATGGGCACTAGGATGCGCAAGCGGGGGCGCGGAGGCAAGTTTTATCTGGATGGATGTACAGGTTTTTGTCAGGGGAAGTGTTTTGAGCTGTACGGCCCTTTCGCGGGTAAACCCGCTCCCACAGGGCCGCACATTTTTCAGAATGTGTGGGGCGCCTGTGGGGAGGTGATGGATCAGACGCGCGAGTCGCGCACCATGTCCACGTGCGGGATGCCGGCTTCGAGGAATTCCTCGCTGACTATGCGAAAGCCGAGGCGCTCGTAGAACGGCGTGGCGTGCACCTGGGCGCTGAGCATCTGCTGCTTCAGGTCGCGGTTTTGCGCTTCGACGATCACTGCGTTCATCAGCGCGTCACCCACCTTCAGGCCGCGCCAGTCCTTGAGCACCGAGATGCGCCCGATGGTGCCGTCCGCCAGCAGGCGCGCGGTACCAATCGGATAGTCACCCTCCATGGCCAGGAAGTGCAGGGCGTCCTGGTCTTCCGAATCAAACTCCAGCTCTGGCGGAATGTGCTGCTCGGCGACGAACACCGCTTCACGGATACGGCGGATGTCGGCGTTGTCTTTCTGCCAGTCGGCGAGGCGAACGCTGATCTTATTCATTGGCGAATCCCAGGCTCCCTTGTTTGACCAGCTGCTGTAGAAGCATAAGGCCATCTTCGTCCTGCAGCCAGTCTGCGAGGTTGTCGATGTGCAGGGCGTCTGCCGCGCACACCAGCTTCAGCAGCTCGCGCAGCTTGCCTGGCAGCGGGCAGCTGCGGCCGCTGGCGAACAGCAGCAGGTCGTCCTCGAACTCCGACCAGGCCATGCGTGCGCTTGGGTTGCGGATCAGGATGGCGCCTTGCTCGAGGGCGTCCACCAGCTCTTCCTCGCTCAGCTCTTCGCCAACGATCTGCTCGGGGTAGCGCGGCTCGGTCATGAACTGGCCGAACCAGGTCAGCAGCAGGTCCTTGTCGCCCATGTGCTTATCGAGCAGGGCCTTGAGGCGGTCGAGGGCGTCGTGCTGGATCTGGTGGGGGTCGCTGACCGGCTGGGCGTCGGCGTCACTGTAGCGCTCTTCGTCCGGCAGGAACTGGCCGAGGAAGTCGGTGAAGTGGGTCAGCACTTCGGCGGCGCTTGGCGCGCGGAAGCCCACCGAGTAGGTCAGGCAGTCGTCCACGGCCACGCCGTAGTGAGCCAGGCGTGGTGGCAGGTAGAGCATGTCACCTGGCTCCAGGGTCCACTCTTCGCTCTGCTCGAATTCGGCAAGGATGCGCAGGTCGGCGTGCTCCAGCAGCGGGCTGTCGCTGCTGCACATCTGGCCGATCTTCCAGTTGCGCTCGCCGTGGCCTTGCAGCAGGAACACGTCGTAGTTGTCGAAGTGCGGACCAACGCTGCCACCGGGGGCGGCGAAGCTGATCATCACATCGTCGATACGCCAGCTGGGCAGGAAGCGGAAGTTCTCCAGCAGTTCGGCCACTTCCGGGACGAACTGGTCCACCGCTTGTACCAGCAGGGTCCAGTCTTTTTCCGGCAGCTCGGCGAAGGTGTCTTCGTTGAACGGGCCGCGGCGCAGCTCCCACGGGTGGGCGCCGTGCTCGAGCACGATACGCGATTCGACTTCCTCTTCCAGGGCCAGGCCAGCCAGTTCGTCGGGGTCGATCGGGCTGATGAAGTCCGGGAAGGCCTGGCGCACCAGCAGGGGCTTCTTCTGCCAGTAGTCGCGCATGAATTCGCGGGCCGAGATGCCGCCGAGCAGCTGCAGTGGAGTATCAGGATTCATGTTCAACCTATTGAAAAAACGTAATTTTCGTCCGGGAATAAAAACGCCCGGCCAGGCCGGGCGTTGCACGCGACGGTCAGCTTAGATGCGTTTGGCCTGGGCTGCCGCGTTACCGATGTAGGTAGCGGGGGTCAGCTGCTTGAGCTCGGCCTTGGCTTCGGCTGGCATGTCGAGGCCGTCGATGAAGGTGAGCAGCGCGTCCGGGGTGATGCCCTTGCCACGGGTCAGCTCTTTGAGCTTCTCGTAGGGGTTTTCGATGTTGAAGCGGCGCATCACGGTCTGGATCGGCTCGGCCAGCACTTCCCAGCAGGCGTCCAGGTCGGCGGCGATACGGGCTTCGTTGACTTCCAGCTTACCGATGCCTTTCAGGCTGGCTTCGTAGGCAATGACGCTGTGGGCGAAGCCCACGCCCAGGTTGCGCAGCACGGTGGAGTCGGTCAGGTCGCGCTGCCAGCGCGAGATCGGCAGCTTGCTGGCCAGGTGCTGGAACAGCGCGTTGGCGATACCCAGGTTGCCTTCGGAGTTTTCGAAGTCGATCGGGTTGACCTTGTGCGGCATGGTCGACGAGCCGATTTCGCCGGCAACGGTTCTTTGCTTGAAGTAGCCCAGCGAGATGTAGCCCCACACGTCACGGTCGAAGTCGATCAGGATGGTGTTGAAGCGGGCGATGGCGTCGAACAGCTCGGCGATGTAGTCGTGTGGCTCGATCTGGGTGGTGTACGGGTTGAACTGCAAGCCCAGCTCGTCTTCGATGAAGGCGCGGGCGTTCTCTTCCCAGTCGATCTGCGAGTAGGCCGACAGGTGGGCGTTGTAGTTGCCCACGGCGCCGTTGATCTTGCCCAGCAGCGGTACGGCAGCGACCTGGGCGATCTGGCGCTCCAGGCGGTACACGACGTTGGCCAGCTCTTTACCCAGGGTAGTCGGCGAAGCCGGCTGGCCGTGGGTGCGCGACAGCATCGGCACGTCGGCGTGGGCGTGGGCCAGGGCGCGGATGGCGTCGGCGATCTGGCGCATCAGCGGCAGCAGCACGTCGTCACGGCCGGCGCGCAGCATCAGGGCGTGGGACAGGTTGTTGATGTCCTCGCTGGTGCAGGCGAAGTGGATGAACTCGCTGACCTTGGCCAGCTCAGGCAGCTTGGCGGCCTGCTCCTTGAGGAGGTATTCGATCGCCTTGACGTCGTGGTTGGTGGTGCGCTCGATTTCCTTGACGCGCTCGGCGTGCTCAAGTTTGAAATCGGTGGCCAGGTTGTCCAGCAGTGCGTTGGCTTCGGCGGAGAACGCCGGCACTTCGCCGATCTGCGGGTGGGCGGCCAGGCGCTGCAGCCAGCGCACTTCGACCAGGGCGCGGAAACGGATCAGGCCGAATTCGCTGAAAATGGGGCGCAAGGCCTGGGTTTTGCCGGCATAACGGCCGTCTACAGGGGAAACCGCAGTGAGCGAAGAAAGCTGCATGGGGTGTTCTCGGACAGTCAGGCTTTTGGAAGGGCGCATATCATACATGAAAATTGCGCCCAGGTCGGGTGGCTGACCAAAGGTCGGCCCAATTTGGATCTGGTGGCAGGCCCTGTGGGAGCGGGCATGCCCGCGAACACCGGCGTAGCCGGTGCCATACACCGAGTCGCCTGCTTCGCGGCGGTTCGACGCCTCGACGCGCCCGCTCCCACAAAGGGCAGCTCAGCCCGTCAGTTGGGGCTGCGCATCATGTCGTACAGTTCGTTCAGCAGCTTGCGCCGGCTGAACACCAGTTGCCAGCGGTGACCGCCCAGTTGGCGCCACAAGCGTGCGGCGCGGATGCCGGCCAGCAGCAGGGCGCGGATTTTCGACGCGTTGCTGGCCTGCTGCAGGAAGCGCATGTCGCCATGCACCTGAATGCGCTGACGCAAGGTACTCAGGGTGTCCTGGTACAAGGCGCCACTGGAGGCAATGACGTTTTCATGAACAAGGCCAAAATGGTCAGCCTGGGACTGGATTTGCGGCAGGCGGTTGCCGATGGTATCGAGCAGGTCGCCACGCTTGTTCAGCTGGCGCTCCAGCCCCAGCATTGACAGGGCGTAGCGCAGTGGCTCGCGCTGCAGGCTGTTGGGGTCGCGCTCCAGTGCGCCGATCAGCGCGCGGTAGCCGTCGCGCAGGTTCAGGTCGTCACCGCCGAACACCTCGAGGGTGTCCTTGGGGTCACGTACCAGCAGGCTGCCAAGCATGCAACCGATGTTGGCCTCACTGGCCTGGCCGGTGCGGGCGATACGGTCCACCAACACAGCGGCCTGAAACACACCGCCCAACGCAATCAGCTGCTCCTGCAGGTTGCTCATGCGCGCGGGCTCCACGGCTCGGCGGCTTCGATCACGCCGCCGCCCAGGCACACTTCACCGTCGTAGAACACCACCGACTGGCCTGGGGTAACGGCGCGCTGCGGCTCGTCGAACACCGCGCGGTAGCCGCTGGCCGTAAGTTCCAGGGTGCACTGCTGGTCGCTCTGGCGGTAGCGTACCTTGGCGGTGAGCTGACGCGGGCTGCTGAGGTCGATGGGGTTGACCCAGAAGATTTCCGAGGCGAGCAGGGCGCGGGAGAACAGCCAAGGGTGTTCGTTACCCTGGCCGACCACCAGCACATTGCGGGTCAGGTCCTTGTGCAGCACGTACCACGGCTCGTCACCGGCATCCTTCAGGCCGCCGATGCCCAGGCCCTGGCGCTGGCCGATGGTGTGGTACATCAGGCCATGGTGGCGGCTGATCACTTCACCTTCGGTGGTTTCGATGTTGCCCGGCTGGGCTGGCAGGTACTGTTTGAGGAAGTCGCTGAAGCGGCGCTCGCCAATGAAGCAGATGCCGGTGGAGTCTTTTTTCTTGGCGGTGGCCAGGCCGTGCTTTTCGGCGATGGCGCGCACTTGCGGTTTTTCCAGCTCGCCGACCGGGAACAGGGTACGGGCGATTTCCTTGCCGCCGACGGCGTGCAGGAAGTAGCTCTGGTCCTTGTTCGGGTCCAGGCCCTTGAGCAGTTCGGTAAGCCCGTCGGTGTCGCGGCGGCGCACGTAGTGGCCGGTGGCAATCAGGTCGGCACCCAGTGACAGGGCGTAGTCGAGGAACGCCTTGAACTTGATTTCGCGGTTGCAGAGGATGTCCGGGTTGGGCGTGCGGCCGGCCTTGTATTCTTCAAGGAAGTGCTCGAACACGTTGTCCCAGTACTCGGCGGCGAAGTTGGCGGTGTGCAGCTTGATGCCGATGCGGTCGCACACGGCCTGGGCGTCGGCCAGGTCTTCACGGGCGGTGCAGTATTCGGTGCCGTCGTCTTCTTCCCAGTTCTTCATGAACAGCCCTTCCACCTGGTAGCCCTGCTCGATGAGCAGAAGGGCGGAGACGGAAGAGTCCACGCCGCCGGACATGCCGACGATGACGCGGGTCTTGGCGGGGTCTTTGAGTGCTGGGCTGGTCATGGGTACCGGTGTGTATCAAGGGAAAAACGTCGATTCTATCAAACCCGTGGCGACGCGTCAGTCGCGGAGCAGGGTAAGGCTGTGCAAGGGGCCGTTGAGGTAGTCGTCGAGGCAACGTGGCACCAGCTCGCTGCGCCAGCGGGCCGGGTCGGCCAGCAGCTCGTCACGGGTCAGCCACACGGCGCGGACGATGTCGCTGTCCAGTGCCAGGTCGGCGTGGTGGCGCACCGGGCGGGCGGCGAAGCAGATGCGCTGGTAGGTCACGCCGTTGCTGGGGGCGGTGTACAGGTAGATGCCGACCACGCCGGTGAGCTCGACTTCCCAGGCGGTTTCTTCCAGGGTTTCGCGCAGGGCTGCCTGGGGCAGGGTCTCAAAGGGTTCGAGGTGGCCGGCGGGTTGGTTGAAGACGTGCTGGTTGGCTTTGAATTCTTCGACGAAGAGGAACTTGCCTTCGTGCTCGACGATGGTGGCGACGGTGATGTGGGGTTGCCAGGTCATTTGCGGTGTCCTTTCAGATGGTCGGGACCGCTTTGCGGTCCATCGCCGGCAAGCCAGCTCCCACAGGTACTGTGCAGATCATGAGCCTTGCAGTATCTGCGGGAGCTGGCTTGCCGGCGATGCGCTGCAAAGCAGCCCCAATGTCCAAAAAGCACAAACCCCGGTGCGTGGCCGGGGTTTGTGCTGTTACTTCAAGCGAACCTTACAGGGCAGCAATGGCGCTGTTCAGGGTCTGGCTTGGGCGCATCACCTTGGCGGTCAGCTCGGCATCCGGGGCGTAGTAGCCACCGATGTCGGCTGGCTTGCCCTGAACGGCGTTGAGCTCGGCGACGATGGTCTCCTCGTTCTCGGCCAGGGTTTTTGCCAGCGGGGCGAAGCGTGCCTGCAGGGCAGCGTCGTCAGCCTGGGCGGCCAGGGCCTGGGCCCAGTACAGGGTCAGGTAGAAGTGGCTACCGCGGTTGTCGATACCGCCAACTTTGCGCGAAGGCGACTTGTTGGTGTCGAGGAACTTGCCAGTGGCCTGGTCCAGGGTGTTGGCCAGCACTTTGGCGCGCGGGTTGTCGTAGGTGTTGCCCAGGTGCTCCAGGGAAGCGGCCAGGGCCAGGAATTCACCCAGCGAGTCCCAACGCAGGAAGTTCTCTTCCACCAGCTGCTGCACGTGCTTGGGCGCCGAACCGCCGGCGCCGGTCTCGAACAGGCCACCGCCGTTCATCAGTGGCACGATCGACAGCATCTTGGCGCTGGTGCCCAGCTCCATGATCGGGAACAGGTCGGTCAGGTAGTCGCGCAGCACGTTGCCGGTCACCGAGATGGTGTCCTTGCCTTCGCGGATGCGGGCCAGGGAGAACTTGATGGCATCGACCGGGGGCAGAACACGGATGTCCAGGCCAGTGGTGTCGTGATCCTTCAGGTACTGCTGCACCTTCTCGATCATCACGCCGTCGTGGGCGCGGGCCGGGTCCAGCCAGAACACCGCAGGGGTGTTGCTCAGGCGGGCACGGTTGACGGCCAGCTTGACCCAGTCCTGGATCGGCGCGTCTTTGGTCTGGCACATGCGGAAGATGTCACCGGCTTCGACGTTCTGCTCCAGCACAACGTTGCCCTTGCCATCGACCACGCGCACGACACCGTCGGCCTTGATCTGGAAGGTCTTGTCGTGAGAGCCGTACTCTTCGGCTTTCTGCGCCATCAGGCCAACGTTCGGCACGCTGCCCATGGTGGTCGGGTCGAAGGCGCCGTGCTGCTTGCAGTCTTCGATGGTGGCCTGGTAGATACCGGCGTAGCAACGGTCCGGGATCACGGCCTTGGCGTCTTGCAGTTCACCGGCGGTGTTCCACATCTTGCCCGAGTCACGGATCATGGCCGGCATCGAGGCGTCGACGATGACGTCGCTCGGCACGTGCAGGTTGGTGATGCCTTTGTCGGAGTTGACCATCGCCAGGGCCGGGCGCTGGGCGTACAGGGCCTGGATGTCGGCTTCGATCTCGGCCTGCTTCTCGGCTGGCAGGTCCTTGATGCGGGCGTACAGGTCGCCGATACCGTTGTTGGCGTTGAAGCCTACTTCGGCCAGGGCTGCGGCGTGCTTGGCCAGCACGTCGTTGTAGAACTCTTCGACGATGACGCCGAACATGATCGGGTCGGAAACCTTCATCATGGTGGCTTTCAGGTGCACCGACAGCAGCACGCCGGCGGCCTTGGCATCGGCGATCTGCTCGGCGATGAAGGCTTTCAGGGCCTTGCGGCTCATGGTGGCGCAGTCGATGATTTCGGCGGCCTTGACGGCGGTCTTTTCTTTCAGGACGGTGGTGGTGCCGTCTTTGCCGACCAGCTCGATACGCAGGCTGTCGTCAGCTTCGATCAGTGCGGCCTTCTCGCTGCCGTAGAAGTCGCCCTGGGTCATGTGGGCAACGTGCGACTTGGAGTCGGCGGCCCAGGCGCCCATCTTGTGCGGGTGCTTGCGGGCGTAGTTCTTGACCGACAGCGGCGCGCGGCGGTCGGAGTTGCCTTCGCGCAGCACCGGGTTCACGGCGGAGCCCTTGATGCGGTCGTAGCGGGCACGGGACTCTTTCTCGTCCGCGGTGGCCGGCTCGTCGGCGTAATCAGGGATGTTGAAGCCCTTGCCTTGCAGTTCCTTGATCGCGGCCTTGAGCTGCGGTACCGAGGCGCTGATGTTCGGCAGCTTGATGATGTTGGCTTCAGGGGTGGTAGCCAGCTGGCCCAGTTCCGCCAGGTGATCGCCTACTTGCTTCTCTGCGCCCAGTTGCTCCGGGAAGGCGGCAAGGATACGGCCGGCCAGGGAGATGTCGCGAGTTTCGACGGCGATGTCAGCCGAAGCGGTGAAGGCTTCGACGATCGGCAGCAGCGAGTAGGTGGCGAGGGCGGGGGCTTCGTCGGTGAAGGTATAGATGATCTTGGAACGGGTGGGCATGCGGGTTAACTCTCTGTGTGCTGAGCGTGCTCGAGTCTCGTGGTGCGCAGGGTAGGCGCATCGCCCTGGCAGCGCCATGAGCGGAAAGTCGAGAGGCTGCGAGCGGTGATGGTGGATGCATCAGTCGAGCGTCAATGCTGAGCTGCGGTAACAACCCAGGCTTTTCGGCCATTCATGGCCAAGGGCGGTCCGCATTTTCCTGGGATTCGCCCCGATGACCCTACGGTCGCGGCGGAGTATACCAAACCATTCGGGCTAATCAGCAAGGCCAAGTGATATCGGCCCATTTATAAGACCAAAGACGTAGCTGCAATGTGGCGGGTTGTCGCATGCCTTGCAGGTCGGCAGATGTGGTTTAGGCTCAGTGGATCGCACGATGTCCAATCACACCCGACAGCGGAGTAGTGCAAGCATGGGATACCAGAAAATCAAGGTTCCGACCGACGGCAACAAGATCACCGTCAATGCAGACCATTCGCTCAACGTTCCTGACAACCCCATCATTCCTTATATCGAAGGCGACGGGATTGGCGTCGATGTCTCGCCGGTAATGATCAAAGTGGTGGATGCGGCCGTGCAGAAGGCTTACGGCGGCAAGCGCAAGATCGCCTGGATGGAGGTATATGCTGGCGAAAAAGCCACCCAGGTTTACGACCAGGACACCTGGTTGCCGCAGGAAACCCTCGATGCCGTGCGGGACTACGTGGTGTCGATCAAGGGCCCGTTGACCACCCCGGTGGGGGGTGGCATCCGTTCGCTCAACGTTGCCCTGCGCCAGCAACTGGACCTGTATGTGTGCCTGCGCCCGGTGCTGTGGTTCCAGGGTGTGCCGAGCCCGGTGAAAAAGCCCGGTGATGTCGACATGGTGATCTTTCGCGAGAACTCCGAGGACATTTATGCCGGTATCGAGTGGAAGGCCGGCTCGCCTGAGGCGAACAAGGTGATCAAGTTCCTCAAGGAGGAAATGGGCGTCACCAAGATCCGCTTCGACCAGGACTGCGGCATCGGCGTCAAGCCGGTATCGCGCGAGGGCACCAAGCGCCTGGTGCGCAAGGCCCTGCAGTACGTGGTGGACAACGACCGCGAGTCGCTGACCCTGGTGCACAAGGGCAACATCATGAAGTTCACCGAGGGTGCCTTCAAGGACTGGGGTTACGAAGTGGCCCGTGACGAGTTTGGTGCCGAACTGCTCGATGGCGGCCCGTGGATGAAGTTCAAGAACCCGAAAAGCGGCCGTGAAGTCATCGTCAAGGACGCCATCGCCGACGCCATGCTGCAACAGATCTTGCTGCGCCCGGCCGAGTACGACGTGATCGCCACCCTCAACCTCAACGGTGACTACCTGTCCGATGCGCTGGCGGCGGAAGTGGGGGGTATCGGCATTGCGCCGGGCGCCAACCTGTCCGACACCGTGGCCATGTTCGAGGCTACCCATGGCACCGCGCCCAAGTATGCCGGGCAGGACAAGGTAAACCCGGGCTCGGTGATCCTCTCGGCAGAGATGATGCTCCGGCACATGGGCTGGACCGAGGCGGCCGACCTGATCATCAAGGGCACCAACGGCGCCATTGCGGCCAAGACCGTGACCTACGACTTCGAGCGCCTGATGGACGGCGCCACGCTCGTGAGCAGTTCAGGCTTTGGCGACGAAATGATCAAGCATATGTAAGGCAACATAAAACCGGCCGCTCCTGTAAAGAAGCGGCCGGTTGTTTCGTATACCGGCGCAGCGCAGGCAGTCAGGCTTTGGCAGTTTCGCTCTGCGGCTCGCCCAGGGTTCTGTCGGGCTCTGCCGCGGCCACCGCAGCGTCTTTGATTTCGACGGCGTGCAAACCTTTGGGGCCCTGCACGATGTCGAATACTACGGACTGGCCTGCCTTGAGGGTTTTGTATCCGTCCATCCGGATGGCCGAATAATGGGCGAACAGGTCATCGGATTTACCTTCCTCATTGATGAATCCATAGCCCTTGGCATTGTTGAACCACTTGACTTTACCGCTTGCCATCCCTATGTCCCTCTGCAAAGGACTCCATCACTGGAGTATCATCCACTTCATCCGCATACGAACCTTGCGAAAAATCTGGTTGACTGCGCGGATCTTTATCGACCACGGTGGGTTCTTATTGGTTGTAACACCGTTTTGCCGATAGTCAAGGTCGCCCGGCGCCTGCGCCGGCCGTGGCCTATGCCGTCAACCCACAACCTTAACCTGACGCTCATGATGAAATTCTTTCCATGCATGCACCTAGTGAGATTCGACTAACATTCAATCAGGATCGCCCGCAAACGAATGAGGACGACGGCTCGGGTCTTGCAGTCCAGGAAGCCAAGCCGATCCTGCAGGCGCCACCGATGTACAAGGTGGTTTTGTTCAACGATGACTACACGCCAATGGATTTCGTCGTCGAAGTGCTCGAGACGTTCTTCAGTCTGAACCGCGAGCTGGCGACCAAGATCATGCTGACCGTCCATACAGAAGGGCGGGCAGTGTGCGGATTGTTTACCCGTGACATCGCCGAAACAAAGGCTATGCAGGTCAACCAATACGCCAGGGAAAGCCAGCATCCGCTACTCTGTGAAATCGAGAAGGACGGTTAATCGCCGACCACTTGGGTATGAGGTGAAGCTATGTTAAACCGCGAGCTCGAAGTCACCCTCAATCTGGCCTTCAAGGAGGCCCGTTCGAAACGTCATGAGTTCATGACCGTCGAACATCTGCTGCTGGCACTCCTTGACAATGAGGCTGCCGCGACCGTTCTGCGCGCCTGTGGCGCCAATCTCGACAAGCTCAAGCACGACCTGCAAGAGTTCATCGATTCCACCACGCCGTTGATTCCTGTCAACGATGAAGACCGTGAAACCCAGCCGACCCTGGGCTTCCAGCGCGTACTGCAGCGTGCCGTGTTCCACGTGCAAAGCTCTGGCAAGCGCGAAGTGACCGGCGCCAACGTGCTGGTGGCGATCTTCAGCGAACAGGAAAGCCAGGCCGTGTTCCTGCTCAAGCAGCAGAGCGTGGCCCGCATCGACGTGGTCAACTACATCGCCCATGGCATCTCCAAGGTGCCGGGGCATGGCTCGCAGTCTGACAGCGACCAGGAAATGCAGGACGATGAGGGCGGTGAAGCCTCCTCTTCGAGCAACCCGCTGGACGCCTATGCCAGCAACTTGAACGAACTGGCCCGTGCCGGCCGTATCGACCCGTTGGTAGGCCGCGAGCAGGAAGTTGAGCGGGTGGCGCAAATCCTTGCCCGTCGGCGCAAGAACAACCCGCTGCTGGTGGGTGAGGCTGGCGTGGGCAAGACGGCCATCGCCGAAGGCCTGGCCAAGCGCATTGTCGATGGCCAGGTGCCCGACCTGCTGGCGCAGAGTGTCGTGTACTCCCTCGACCTTGGCGCACTGCTGGCCGGTACCAAGTACCGCGGCGACTTCGAGAAGCGCTTCAAGGCGCTGCTCGGTGAGCTGCGCAAACGCCCGCAGGCGATCCTGTTCATCGACGAAATCCACACCATCATCGGTGCCGGTGCGGCGTCAGGCGGGGTGATGGATGCCTCCAACCTGCTCAAGCCGTTGCTGTCGTCGGGTGAGATCCGTTGCATTGGCTCGACCACCTTCCAGGAGTTCCGGGGCATCTTCGAGAAGGATCGTGCCCTGGCACGGCGTTTCCAGAAGGTGGATGTCAGCGAGCCGTCGGTCGAAGACACCGTGGGTATTCTGCGCGGCCTGAAGGGGCGCTTCGAAAGCCACCACAATATCGAATACAGCGACGAAGCCCTGCGCGCCGCCGCCGAACTGGCCTCGCGTTACATCAATGACCGGCACATGCCGGACAAGGCCATCGACGTGATCGACGAAGCCGGTGCCTACCAGCGCCTGCAACCGGAGGCCAACCGCGTCAAGCGCATCGACGTGCCGCAGGTCGAGGATATCGTCGCCAAGATCGCGCGAATTCCGCCGAAACATGTCAGCAGTTCCGACAAGGAGTTGCTGCGTAACCTCGAGCGTGACCTGAAACTGACCGTGTTCGGTCAGGACCAGGCCATCGATTCGCTGTCTACCGCCATCAAGCTGTCCCGCGCTGGCCTCAAGTCGCCAGACAAGCCTGTCGGTTCGTTCCTGTTCGCTGGCCCTACCGGCGTCGGCAAGACGGAAGCGGCGCGGCAGCTGGCCAAGGCGCTGGGCGTGGAGCTGGTGCGTTTCGACATGTCCGAGTACATGGAGCGCCACACCGTGTCGCGCCTGATCGGTGCGCCTCCTGGTTACGTTGGCTTTGACCAGGGTGGTTTGCTGACCGAGGCGATTACCAAGCAACCGCATTGCGTATTGCTGCTCGATGAAATCGAGAAGGCCCACCCGGAAGTCTTCAACTTGCTGCTGCAGGTGATGGACCACGGGACCCTGACCGACAACAACGGGCGCAAGGCCGACTTCCGTAACGTGATCCTGATCATGACCACCAACGCTGGCGCGGAAACCGCGGCACGGGCCTCGATCGGCTTCACCCATCAGGACCATGCGTCCGATGCCATGGAAGTCATCCGCAAGAGCTTCACGCCAGAGTTCCGCAACCGCCTGGACACCATCATCCAGTTCGGCCGCCTGAGCCACGAAACGATCAAAAGCATCGTCGACAAGTTCCTTATCGAACTGCAGGCGCAGCTGGAGGACAAGCGTGTGCTGCTGGAAGTCAGCGATGAGGCACGCGGCTGGCTGGCGGCGTCGGGCTACGACGTGCAGATGGGTGCGCGGCCGATGGCGCGGTTGATCCAGGACAAGATCAAACGGCCGCTGGCCGAGGAGATCCTGTTTGGTGAACTGGCCGAGCATGGCGGTGTGGTGCACATCGACCTGCGCGATGACGAACTGGTGTTCGACTTCGAGACCACGGCTGAGGTTGCCTGATAGCGGGGCCCCTGTGGGAGCGGGCGTGCCCGCGAACACCGGCGAAGCCGGTGCCATGCACCGCGGAGTCTGCTTCGCGGGCACGCCCGCTCCCACAGAAGGCGACGCAATACTGCAATCATGAAGGCACAAAAAAGCCCGGCACATGGCCGGGCTTTTTCATGGCTGGAGCTTAGCGCGCACGGTAAGTGATGCGGCCCTTGCTCAGGTCGTACGGCGTCAGCTCGACGCGGACCTTGTCGCCAGTGAGAATACGGATGTAGTTTTTGCGCATCTTTCCGGAGATGTGCGCGGTTACGACGTGCCCGTTTTCCAACTCCACGCGGAACATGGTGTTGGGCAGGGTGTCGACGACAGTACCTTCCATTTCGAAGCTGTCTTCTTTCGACATGCAGTTGAGCCCTCGGATCCAGTGTTAGCCCGACGCATATCCGCACCGGGCAAAAAAGTGGCGCCGATTATGCCGGAAATCTGCGTGTCAAGCCAATGCTTTCAGTTGAGGGTGACCCAGCGCTGGTTTATCAGCAACTCGATGGGCCGATACTGCGTCTTGTAGTTCATTTTCTTGCAGTTCTTGATCCAGTAGCCCAGGTAAACCGCTTCCAGGTCCTGGCGCACGGCCTCGGTGATCTGCCAGAGGATGGCGAAGCGGCCAAGGCTGCGTCGCTCCTCGTCCGGCTCGTAGAAGGTGTACACCGCCGACAGGCCATTGGGCAGCAGGTCGCACACTGCCACCGCCAGCAAACGGCCTTCCAGGCGGAACTCGTAGAACCAGCAGAACGGCAGGTCGCGCACCAGAAAGGTAGAAAACTGGTCGCGGCTGGGCGGGTACATGTCACCGTCGGCGTGGCGCGTTTCGATATAGCGCCGGTACAACTCGAAGTATTCTTCCTTGAACGTCGGGCGCGCAGCGCTCACGGTCAGGTCGGTGTTGCGCTTGAGAATGCGCCGTTGCTGGCGGTTGGGAATGAAGCGCGCCGCCGGGATGCGCGCCGGCACACAGGCGTTGCAGTTCTGGCAGTGGGGGCGGTACAGGTGGTCGCCACTGCGCCGAAAGCCCATTTCCGACAGATCGGCGTACACGTTCACGTCCATCGGCTGGCTGGGGTCGAGGAACAGCGTGGTCGCCTGCTCGTCAGGCAGGTAGCTGCAGGAGTGGGGCTGAGTGGCATAAAACTTCAACCGCGCCAACTCTGTCATGATCAACCCCTTCGGTGAGACTTTGTTTTAAGTGTAAGCCAGCTATGGCAACTCGCCTAGGCAACCCACGTTGCGCTGTTGGGTTGGTCGAGGTGGCGTGCCAGGTAGCCGGCGAACTCGGCGCGGCTGATGGCGTGGGCGCCCAGGCTGTGCAGGTGGTTGGTGGGCATCTGGCAGTCGATCAGCACGAAACCGGCTTCGCGCAGGTGGTTGACCAAGGTCACGAAGCCAACCTTGGAGGCGTTGTCGGCCCGGCTGAACATTGATTCGCCGAAAAACAGCTGGCCCATGGCCAGGCCGTACAGGCCGCCAACCAGCTCGCCGTCCTGGCGTACCTCCACCGAATGCGCGATGCCACGGCGGTGCAGTTCGCAGTAGGCGTTGCGCATGGTGTCGGTGATCCAGGTGCCGTCGGCGTAGTCGCGTGGTGCGGCGCAGGCAGCGATGACGGCGGCAAAGTCGGTGTCGAAGCTGACCTGGTAGCGACCCTGGCGCATCAGCTTGGCCAGCGACCGTGAAACGTGAAGTTGGCCGGGCAGCAGCACCGTGCGCGGGTCGGGTGACCACCACAGGATCGGCTGGCCGTCCTGGTACCACGGGAAGCAGCCATGGCGGTAGGCCTGCACCAGGCGCTCGGGGCTCAGGTCGCCGCCAGCGGCAAGCAGCCCGTTGGGGTCGTGCAGGGCCTTTTCCAGGGGCGGGAAGGTCAGCGAGTCGCGGGTCAGCCAGGTGAGCATGGTCTATCGTGCGGTGGGGGAGGGGAGAGGGCAGCATGGCGCGGGTGAAAAGCAGGGTCAATCTCTTTGGCTGCTTCGCGGGCACGCCCGCTGCCACAGAAACCCCACGGTCTTCAGGCTTGCGCAGGCCTGTGGGAGCGGGCGAGCCCGCGAAGAGGCCGGCACAGGCCAGGAAATCAGGCAATTTCCTGCACATTCATGAAACCGCAGGCACCATCCGCTACATTTGCTGTCACACCTGTGCAAAAACACAGCATAAGCCTTTGTCACAAAAGAAAATGCATGCTCAAATTGCAGCCATGTGAAAGTCGCCCCCGGCAAACCCCCATGCGGCGTGCCGCCATGGCGGCTGGCGGGCAGTAATGTTAAAAGTAGTGGTTCATTGGCCGCATAGCCGGCCGATCACTATTGGACGCGCACCACGCGCAGGAATAGACGCGTTTTGAAGAAATCCACCGCAACCCCAGCTCCTCTGCCTGTGCCCCTGTGGCGGCAGCAGCTGCATTACCGCCTCAAGGAAGGTGCGTTGATCGCGATCGGCGCCCTGTGCCTGTACCTGTGGATGGCGCTGCTGACCTACGACACCTCCGACCCGGGCTTCAGCCACACCAGCAACGTCGACCAGGTGCAGAACGCCGCCGGGCGGGCCGGTGCCTACTTCGCCGACATCCTGTTCATGGTGCTGGGTTACTTCGCCTACATCTTCCCGCTGTTGCTGGCGGTCAAGACCTGGCAGATCTTCCGTGAGCGCCATCAGCCTTGGGACTGGAGCGGCTGGCTGTTCTCCTGGCGATTGATCGGCCTGGTGTTCCTGGTGCTGTCCGGTGCAGCGCTGGCGCATATCCACTTCCATCCGCCGGCGAGCATGCCGTTTTCCGCGGGTGGCGCGCTGGGCGAGAGCCTTGGCGAGCTGGCGCGCAACCTGCTGAACGTGCAGGGCAGTACGCTGATGTTCATTGCCCTGTTCCTGTTCGGCCTGACCGTGTTCACCGATTTGTCGTGGTTCAAGGTGATGGACCTGACCGGCAAGATCACCCTCGACCTGTTCGAGTTGGTGCAGGGCGCCGCCAACCGCTGGTGGGAGGCGCGCAATGAGCGCAAACGCCTGGAGGCGCAGCTGCGTGAGGACGAGCCAGTCTTCAAGGCACCGCCGACGGCCGCCGACAAGCGCGAGCCTGCCAAGCCGGCGTTGCGCGAGCGTATCTTCAAGCGTGAAGAAGCGCCCGCCCAGCCTGTTGTGCAGCGCGAACCGACCCTTGCTCGTGAGCCCGTGGTGCCGCGCGAGCCGGTAGTGGCGCGTGAAGCCCTGGTGCCCCGCGAGCAGCCTGCGGGCCCGACCATCGTGCCACCGGCAGCGGCCAAGGCGCCTGAGCCGAGCAAGCGCGTGATGAAAGAGAAGCAGGCGCCGCTCTTCGTCGACAGCGCCATCGAAGGCACCCTGCCGTCGATCTCCATTCTCGACCCGGCAGAGCAGAAAAAGATCGAGTACTCGCCAGAATCCCTGGCCAGTGTCGGCCAGTTGCTGGAAATCAAGCTCAAGGAATTCGGCGTGGAAGTGGCGGTGGACTCGATCCACCCCGGCCCGGTGATTACCCGCTATGAAATTCAGCCGGCCGCTGGGGTGAAAGTCAGCCGCATCGCCAACCTGGCCAAGGACCTGGCGCGTTCGCTGGCTGTGACCAGCGTGCGGGTGGTGGAGGTCATTCCTGGCAAGACCACCGTGGGTATCGAGATCCCCAACGAAAACCGGCAGATGGTGCGCTTCTCCGAAGTGCTGGCCACGCCCCAGTTCGACGAGCAGAAATCGCCGGTCACCCTGGCCCTGGGCCACGACATCGGCGGCAAGCCGGTCATCACCGACCTGGCCAAGATGCCGCACCTGCTGGTGGCTGGTACCACCGGCTCCGGTAAATCGGTGGGTGTGAACGCGATGATCCTGTCGATCCTGTTCAAATCCGGCCCGGAAGACGCCCGGTTGATCATGATCGACCCGAAAATGCTCGAACTGTCGATCTACGAAGGCATCCCGCATTTGCTGTGCCCGGTGGTCACCGACATGAAGGACGCCGCCAACGCCCTGCGCTGGAGCGTGGCCGAGATGGAGCGGCGCTACAAGCTCATGGCGGCCATGGGCGTGCGTAACCTGGGCGGCTTCAACCGCAAGATCAAGGATGCCGAGGAAGCCGGCGAGGTCATCCATGACCCGCTGTTCCGCCGCGAGAGCATGGACGACGTGCCGCCTGCGCTGAAAACCCTGCCGACCATCGTGGTGGTGGTCGACGAATTCGCCGACATGATGATGATCGTCGGCAAGAAGGTCGAAGAGCTGATTGCCCGTATCGCCCAGAAAGCGCGGGCGGCCGGTATCCACCTGATTCTTGCCACCCAGCGCCCGTCGGTGGACGTGATCACCGGCCTGATCAAGGCCAACATCCCGACCCGCATGGCGTTCCAGGTGTCGAGCAAGATCGACTCGCGCACCATCATCGACCAAGGTGGCGCCGAGCAGCTGCTGGGCCACGGTGACATGCTGTACATGCCGCCGGGTACCAGCCTGCCGATCCGCGTGCACGGTGCGTTCGTCTCCGACGACGAAGTGCACCGCGTAGTGGAAGCGTGGAAGCTGCGCGGCGCGCCGGACTACAACGACGACATCCTCAACGGCGTGGAAGAGGCCGGCAGCGGCTTTGAAGGCGGCGGCGGTGGTGGCGATGGCGATGATTCGGAAAGCGACGCCCTGTATGATGAGGCCGTGCAATTCGTGCTGGAAAGCCGCCGTGCGTCGATCTCGGCCGTGCAACGCAAGCTGAAGATTGGTTACAACCGCGCCGCCCGCATGATCGAAGCCATGGAAATGGCTGGCGTGGTCACCCCGATGAACAGCAACGGCTCGCGGGAAGTGATTGCCCCGGGCGGCCCGCGCGACTGATGAACACCTTGCCGGGCGCCAACGATGGCGCCCGGCCTTTTCAATGCTCAATGAGGATTACCATGCGCGCGATTCGCATGCTGTTGGTTTCTGCCCTTGCTCTGGGCAGCGTTTCGGCTTTTGCCGGTGAGCAAGATGTACAACGCCTGACCCAGCTGCTGGAGAAGTCGCAGACCATCGAGGCCAACTTTTCCCAGCTGACCTTGGGGGCCGACGGCACCAGCCTGCAGGAGACTGCTGGCCAGATGATCGTCAAGCGCCCGGGCCTGTTCTACTGGCACACCAATGCGCCACAGGAGCAGGTGGTGGTGTCTGATGGCAAGATGGTTACCCTGTGGGACCCGGACCTGGAACAGGCTACCGTCAAGAAGCTCGACGTGCGCCTGAACCAGACCCCGGCACTGCTACTGTCCGGCGACGTGTCGAAAATCAGCCAGAGTTTCGACATCGCCTCGAAAGAGCAGGGCGAAGTCATGGACTTCACCCTCAAGCCGAAGACCAAGGACACCCTGTTCGACTCGCTGCGCGTGTCGTTCCGCAAGGGCCTGATCAATGACATGCAACTGGTCGACAGCGTCGGCCAGCGTACCAACATCCTGTTCAATGGCGTCAAGGCCAACCAGGCGGTGCCGGACAGCAAGTTCAAGTTCGACATCCCCAAAGGTGCTGACGTGATCAAGGAGTAACCGGAGCTCGTCATGGACCTGTTTCGAAGCGAGCCTGTCGCCCAGCCCCTGGCCGCCCGCCTGCGCCCGTCCAGCCTGGACGAATACGTCGGCCAGGAGCACCTGCTGGCACGCGGCAAACCGCTGCGTGAGGCGCTGGAGCAGGGTGCGCTGCACTCGATGATCTTCTGGGGGCCGCCTGGGGTGGGCAAGACCACCCTGGCGCGGCTGCTGGCGCAGTTCTGCGATGCGCACTTCGAGACGGTGTCGGCGGTACTGGCCGGTGTCAAAGAGATTCGCCAGGCGGTCGAGGTGGCCAAGCAGCAGGCCGGCCAGTATGGCCGGCGCACCATCCTGTTCGTCGACGAAGTGCACCGCTTCAACAAGTCGCAGCAGGATGCCTTTTTGCCCTATGTGGAAGACGGCACCCTGCTGTTCATCGGCGCCACCACCGAGAACCCGTCGTTCGAGCTGAACAACGCGCTGCTGTCGCGGGCGCGGGTGTATGTGCTCAAGAGCCTGGACGAGGCGGCCTTGCGCAAGCTGGTCAACCGTGCGCTGACCGAAGAGCGTGGCCTGGGCAAGCGCAACCTGCGGGTGGGCGACGACGCCTTCAAGATGCTGATGGCCGCCGCCGACGGTGATGGCCGGCGCATGCTCAACTTCCTTGAGAACGCCTCGGACCTGGCGGAAGACGGCAGCGAAATCGACGTCGAGATGCTGCAGAGCCTGCTGGGTGACAGCCGTCGCCGCTTCGACAAGGGCGGCGAGGCGTTCTACGACCAGATTTCCGCGCTGCACAAGTCGGTGCGCGGCTCCAACCCCGATGGCGCCCTGTACTGGTTTGCCCGCATGCTCGACGGCGGTTGCGACCCGCTGTACATCGCCCGCCGCGTGGTGCGCATGGCCAGCGAGGACATCGGCAACGCCGACCCGCGCGCGCTCAGCCTGTGCCTGGCCGCCTGGGACGTGCAGGAGCGCCTGGGCAGCCCCGAGGGCGAGCTGGCGGTGGCGCAGGCCATCACCTACCTGGCCTGTGCGCCGAAGAGCAACGCGGTGTACATGGGCTTCAAGACCGCCCTGCGCGAAGCGGCCGAGCATGGCTCGCTGGAAGTGCCGTTGCACCTGCGCAACGCCCCGACCAAGCTGATGAAACAACTGGGCTATGGCGACGAGTACCGTTATGCCCACGATGAACCCGATGCCTACGCCGCCGGTGAAGATTACTTCCCCGATGAGCTGGAGCCACGCCAGTACTACCAACCGGTGCCCCGTGGCCTGGAACTGAAGATTGGCGAGAAGCTGCGCCACCTGGCCGACCTCGATCGCAACAGCCCCCGCCAGCGGAGAAAGCCGTGATTGCACTCATTGCCGCCGTCAGCGCGGGCGGTATCGTCGGCACCTTGTTGCGCTTTGCTACCGCCAACTGGGTAGCGGCCCACTGGCCACGGCACTTCTATGCCGGTACGCTGGCGGTCAACCTGGTTGGCTGCCTGCTGATCGGCCTGCTCTATGGCTTGTTCTTGCACAAGCCGCTGGCGCCGGTCGAGCTGCGCGCTGGCTTGATTGTCGGCTTCCTCGGAGGCCTTACAACCTTTTCCTCTTTCTCGCTCGATACCGTGCGCCTTATGGAAAGCGGGCAAGTGCCCCTTGCCTTGGGCTATACCAGTATCAGCGTGGTGGGCGGGCTGCTCGCGACCTGGGCCGGCCTGTCTTTGACCCGATTCTGAACCAACACCTACCTATAACGAGAGAACGATATGCTCGATTCCAAACTGTTACGCGGCCAACTTCAGGAAGTGGCGCAACGCCTGGCCTCCCGTGGCTATATCCTGGATGTCGCGCGCATCGAATCACTGGAAGAGCGCCGCAAGGCGGTGCAGACCCGCACCGAGCAGCTGCAGGCTGAGCGTAACGCTCGTTCCAAGTCTATCGGCCAGGCCAAGGCCAAGGGCGAAGACATCGCGCCACTGATGGCCGACGTCGAGCGCATGGCCAACGAACTGGCGGCCGGCAAGACTGAGCTGGACGGCATTCAGGCCGAACTGGACGGTATCCTGCTGACCATCCCCAACCTGCCGGACGCCAGCGTACCGGTCGGTGCCAGCGAAGACGACAACGTCGAAGTGCGCCGTTGGGGTACGCCGACCGCCTTTGACTTCGCAATCAAGGACCACGTCGCCCTCGGTGAAGTCAGCGGTGGCCTGGACTTCGAGGCCGCAGCCAAGCTGTCTGGCGCCCGCTTTGCCGTGCTGCGTGGCCCGATTGCCCGCCTGCACCGCGCCCTGGCGCAGTTCATGATCAACCTGCACACCGGCGAGCACGGCTACGAGGAGCACTACACCCCGTACCTGGTGCAAGCGCCTGCCTTGCAGGGCACTGGCCAGCTGCCGAAGTTCGAGGAAGACCTGTTCAAGATCACCCGCGAAGGTGAAGCTGACTTCTACCTGATTCCGACTGCCGAAGTGTCGCTGACCAACCTGGTAGCGGGTGAAATCCTCGACGCCAAGCAGCTGCCGCTGAAACTGGTTGCCCACACCCCTTGCTTCCGCAGTGAAGCCGGTGCTTCTGGCCGTGACACCCGCGGCATGATCCGCCAGCACCAGTTTGACAAGGTCGAGATGGTGCAGGTGGTGGAGCCGGCCAAGTCGATGGAAGCCCTGGAAGGCTTGACCGCCAACGCCGAGCGCGTGCTGCAGCTGCTGGAGCTGCCGTACCGCGTGCTGGCCCTGTGCACCGGCGACATGGGCTTTGGCGCCGTTAAAACCTACGACCTGGAAGTGTGGGTACCGAGCCAGGACAAGTACCGCGAAATCAGCTCGTGCTCCAACTGTGGCGACTTCCAGGCACGCCGCATGCAGGCCCGCTGGCGCAACCCGGAAACCGGCAAGCCAGAGCTGGTGCACACCCTCAACGGCTCCGGCCTGGCCGTAGGCCGTACCTTGGTTGCCGTGCTGGAAAACTACCAGCAGGCTGACGGCTCGATCCGTGTGCCAGACGTGCTGAAGCCGTACATGGGCGGCGTCGAGGTCATCCGCTAAATGGATTACCTGCCGCTGTTCCACAAGCTGCAGGGCGGCCGCGTGCTGGTCGTCGGTGGCGGTGAGATCGCCTTGCGCAAGGCGCGCCTGCTGGCGGATGCCGGTAGCGAGCTGCGCGTGGTGGCGCCGGATGTCGACGGCGAGTTGGCTGCGTTGGCCCGGGAAGGTGGCGGTGAGGTGCTGGTGCGTGGCTATCAGGCAGCCGACCTGGTCGGTTGCCGGCTGGTGATCGCGGCTACCGACGACCCTGGGCTGAATGCCCAGGTGTCGGCGGATGCCCAGGCACTCAGCCTGCCAGTCAACGTGGTGGATGCCCCGGCCCTGTGCACGGTGATCTTCCCGGCGATTGTCGACCGTTCACCGCTGGTGATTGCGGTATCCAGTGGCGGTGACGCCCCGGTGTTGGCGCGTTTGATCCGCGCCAAGCTGGAGGCCTGGATTCCGTCGGCCTATGGTGAGCTGGCCGGGCTGGCTGCGCGTTTCCGGCACAAGGTCAAAACCTTGTACCCGGACGTCAACCAGCGTCGCGGCTTCTGGGAAACCGTGTTCCAGGGGCCGATTGCCGAGCGCCAGCTGGCCGGGCAGGGCGCTGAGGCCGAACGCCTGTTACAGGCGATGGTCGATGGCGCGCCGGTGCAGCAGGGTGGTGAGGTGTACCTGGTAGGTGCGGGCCCGGGCGATCCGGACTTGCTCACCTTCCGTGCCTTGCGCCTGATGCAGCAGGCCGACGTGGTGCTGTACGACCGCCTGGTGGCACCTGCAATCATCGAGATGTGCCGCCGTGATGCCGAGCGCATCTACGTGGGCAAGCGCCGCGCCGATCATTCCGTGCCGCAGGACCAGATCAACCGCCTGCTGGTCGATCTGGCCAAGCAGGGCAAGCGTGTACTGCGACTGAAGGGTGGCGACCCGTTCATCTTCGGCCGGGGTGGCGAAGAGATCGAAGAGCTGGCCGAGCATGGCATCCCTTTCCAGGTAGTGCCGGGCATTACGGCGGCCAGTGGCTGCTCCGCTTATGGCGGCATACCGCTGACTCACCGCGACTACGCCCAGTCGGTGCGCTTCGTCACCGGGCACCTGAAGGATGGCACCAGCAACCTGCCGTGGAATGACCTGGTGGCGCCGGCGCAGACCTTGGTGTTCTACATGGGGTTGGTCGGTTTGCCGACCATCTGTGCCGAGCTGATTCGCCATGGGCGGGCGGCAAGTACCCCGGCGGCGTTGGTGCAGCAGGGGACTACGCGTAACCAGCGGGTGTTTACCGGTACTTTGGCGGACTTGCCAGAGCTGGTGGCCCGGCATGAAGTGCATGCGCCGACCCTGGTGATTGTGGGGGAAGTGGTGCAGTTGCGTGACAAGCTGGCCTGGTTCGAAGGTTCGCAGAACAGCTGAAATTGTCGGGGCCGCTTTGCGGCCCATTCGCAGCACAAGGCTGCTCCTACAGGGGTCGCGTGAAGCCCTGCGTGATTCCTGTAGGAGCAGCCTTGTGCTGCGATGGGCTGCAAAGCAGCCCCGGCTATCTCAAGCCTGCCAGATCCCTTTCCCCACCAACTTCTCTCGATCATGCGGCAAGCCAAAGTCCTGCAACGGCCCCTTAGGCACGATCCCGGTCGGGTTGATGGTCTTGTGGCTCATGTAATAGTGCTTCTGGATATGCTCCATATCCACCGTCCCCGCCACCCCTGGCCACTGGTACAGCTCACGCAGCCAGTTCGACAGGTTGTGATAGTCACTCAGGCGGCGCAGGTTGCACTTGAAGTGCCCGTGGTACACCGCATCGAAGCGCACCAGCGTGGTAAACAGGCGTACATCGGCCTCGGTCAGGTACTCACCGGCCAGGTAGCGGTTACGGCTCAGCACGTCTTCCAGATGATCCAGCTCGTTGAACACGTCGTCGAAGGCTGCCTCGTAGGCGTCTTGCGTGGTGGCAAAGCCTGCGCGGTACACGCCATTGTTCACCGCCGGGTAAATGCGCTCGTTCAATGCCTCGATGGTCGGCCGCAGTGGCTCGGGGTAGAGGTCCAGCATATTGCCGGTCAGCTCGTTGAACGCGCTGTTGAAGATACGGATGATCTCCGACGACTCGTTGTTGACGATGCGTTTCTCTTGCTTGTCCCACAACACGGGCACGGTGACGCGGCCGGTGTAATGCGGGTCATCCTGGGTATAGCGCTGGTGCAGGTACTGCAGGCCGTCAAGGTGGTCACCGCTGGACCCTTGCTGCTGGTCGAAGGTCCAGCCATTGTCTTGCATCAACCAGCTGACCACCGACACATCGATCAGTGGCTCAAGGCCTTTCAGGGCACGCAAGATCAGGGTGCGGTGGGCCCATGGGCAGGCCAGCGAGACGTAAAGGTGGTAACGGCCAGCCTCCGGGGCGGGCAGCTGATTGCGGCGCTGAGCGTTTTCGCGTTTGAACGTACCGTCCTTGCCGTTTTCATACCACTGGTCGTGCCAGCGGCCGTCGATCAAAAGGCCCATGGTGAGCTCCTGAAACAAAGTTGTTTGTCGTTGGAGCCCAGTCTAGGCCAAATCGTTCGAACAAATAGCGCAAATATCGGGGTGCTATTATCGGCTAAATCGATCTATTCCGCGTATCCCAGTAGCCCTGCGCTGTCGTGAATGCCTGTTCGCGGTCTTGCCCCAGGCCACGCAGGGCCAGGGCCATGGTCGCGATCAGGGCCTTTTCGCCATAACTGTCTTCCACTTCACCGCGCCAGAACGCGCACAGGTGCTCGGCCTGCAGGCTGCCCGGTTTGACATGGCGGCGCTCGCTCAGTGCTGGCCACTCTTCGTCCCACGCTTCGCCCGCCGTGGTGCCGTAGAGGTGGCTGATGACATCGGGGTTGACCTCGATCTCGCCGCCATCGCCCTTGATCACCACAGCATGGTCGCCCAGCAGGCGGCTGGCCTCACGGTGCACGGCCTGGTAACCAGGGTGGAAAATGCTTTGCAGGCCACAGCGTGCGCCCAGCGGGTTAAGTACCCGGGCCAGCGAATGAATGGGCGAGCGCAGGCCCAAGGTGTTGCGCAGGTCGATCATGCGCTGCAACTGCGGCGCCCAGTCGTGCAGCGGGAAGAACGCCAATTGGTGCTGGTCGAGGGCGTTGCCGACGGCGGCCCAGTCGCGGCATAGCGGGATTTGCAGCAGGTCGAGCAGTTGCTCGCTGTACATGCGCCCGGCAGTGTGTGCGCCGCCGCCGTGCATCAGGATGCGCACGCCATTGCCGGCCAGGCACTTGGCCGCCAGCAGGTACCAGGGCAGGTGGCGCTTCTTGCCGGCGTAGGTGGGCCAGTCCAGGTCCACCGCAATGCTCGGTGCCTGCAGGTGGGCGCGCAGGGCCTCGGTGAAGCCGGCCAGCTCTTCGGCGCTTTCTTCCTTGTGGCGCAGCAGCATGAGGAAGGCCCCCAGCTGGGTGTCTTCGACCTTGCCTTCCAGCAGCAGGGTCATCGCCGCGCGGGCTTCTTCGCGGGTCAGGCCGCGCGCGCCGCGCTTGCCTTTGCCAAGAATGCGCACGAATTCAGCGAACGGGTGTTCGGCGGGGGTCTCCAGGGTAAGGGGACGAACTTCATTCAAGAGGGGCTGGGTCATATGCAGTTGGTCGGCTTGGGCAGGCCCGCCAGCTTGGCGGCAAGTTTGGCGGGGGTGCCATTGAACAGGCGGTTCAGGTGCGGGCTGTTGCCCTTTTCCGGGCCCAGCTTCAGGGCCGCGTACTTGATCAGCGGGCGCGTGGCCGGGGACAGCTGGTATTCCTGGTAGAACTGGCGCAGCAGTTCGAGGATTTCCCAATGGTCCGCCGTCAATGGGATACCCTCGCGCTCGGCCAAAGCCTCGGCGGCGGCGCGGGACCAGTCTTGCAGGTCGACCAAAAAACCGTCCTTGTCCAGGGCGATCGCCTGATCGCCAACGTTGAGCGTACTCATAGCCAGCTGTTGACCTTGTCGTAATGCAGCGACAGTTCGACGAACCCGGCGTAGTCCACGGCCTTGGCCAAGTCGTTGTCGACCGCGCGGGCTTGCACATCCTCGTCCAGGGCGAACAGGCGCTGGGCCAGGCCGGCAGCTTGCAGCTGGCGGTGCGGCTCGCTGCCGCTGCGCAGGGCATACACCGCATCGCCGCATAGCAGCAACGCGTCGTCGGTGCCGAGCAGGCGCAGGCAGCTGGCCAGGCGCTCGTCGCCAAACGGGGAGTGGGCAATTACATGCAGGGTTGTCATCAGAGCGTTACCACCTGGTCGAAACGGGCGATCAGCGCGGCAAGGGCCGCGTCATCCAGCACTTGCACCGGCAGCGCCAGGGCATCGACTGCCAGGCCGCGGCGGGTGAGGCTGTGGCTGCAGGCGAACAGCTCCTCGACACCGAACATCGGCAGCGCCTGCAGGTTGGCGGCCAGGTTCTTCTGTTGCACGGCGGTGGGTTGCTGGCCGGGAGCGAGCTGGAACACCCCGTCGTCGAGAAACAGCATGCCCAGCGGCAGGTCGAAGGCCCCGCCGGCCAGGGCGATGTCCAGCGCTTCGCGGGCTGATGGGCCATTCCAGGGGGCCTGACGGCTGATGATCAACAAGGATTTGGCCATTTCAGTCGCCTCCAAAGCAGACAAGGCGGTCGGCAACCTGCGCCGCTTCATGCAGCTGGCCAAGCCCCGACAGTTCCCAAGGTTTGGGCAGGTTCACCGCCGGGCGTTGGTAACGGTTGGCTTCGGCCTCGTCGAGCACGCCACGGCGCAGGGCGGCGGCGATGCACACCACGGCGTCCAGCTGGTGAGTCTCGATAAAGGCACGCCATTGGCTGGCCACATCCAGTTCGTCCTGGGGCGCGACCACGTTGGCCGAGGCACTGTGCACCCCGTCCTGATAAAAGAACAGCCGGGCAATCTCATGCCCGCCGGCCAGCACCGCCTCGGCGTAGCGCAAGGCGCGCCGCGAGGAGGGCGCATGGGCCGGGGAGAACACCGCGATAGCGAATTTCATGGCTAACTCATGCAAAGGAATGCCGCCATGATAAAGCAAAAAAGCCCGCGCCCGCTTGTGCAAGCGGCGCGGGCTTTCTATGTATCCGTGTGCCCTACGCGCCCCTGTGGGAGCGGCCTTGTGTCGCGATGGGCTGCAAAGCAGCCCCATGGCCCTGTCAGAAGGACACAAGACTCAAGCCTGCTCCTTGCTCTCCGGCAAGAACCAGTTCAGCACCAGCGCACAGATCCCCCCGGTAGCCACACCCGACTCCAGCACATTGCGAATCGCCGCCGGCATATGCGCCAGGAACTCCGGCACCTGCGCCACGCCCAGGCCCAGCGCCAACGACACGGCAATGATCAGCAGCGCACGGCGGTCCAGCCGGGTGCTGGCCAGAATATTGATCCCCGAAGCCGCAACCGCCCCGAACATCACCATGGCCGCACCACCCAGCACCGGCTCCGGCACGGCCTGGATCACCCCGGCAACGCTCGGGAACAGCCCCAGCAGCACCAGCATCACGGCAATCCACATACCAATGTGACGGCTGGCAATGCCGGTCAGCTGAATCACCCCGTTGTTCTGGGCAAAGATCGAGCTAGGGAAGGTATTGAACACACCGGCCAGCAGCGAGTTGGCACCGTTGACCAGCACGCCACCCTTGATCCGCTGCATCCATACCGGCCCTTCGACCGGCTGGCGCGACACCTTGCTGGTGGCGGTAACGTCACCGATGGCTTCCAGCGAGGTCACCAGGTAAATCACCAGCATCGGAATGAACAGCGCCCAAGAGAAGCCCAGGCCGAAGTGCAGCGGGGTCGGCACCTGGAACAACGCGGCTTCGTGCATGCCGGTAAAGTCCAGGCGGCCCATGTAGCCGGCCAGTGCATAGCCAACCGCCAGGGCAATGACGATGGCGCAGCTGCGCATCCACACCACGGGTACGCGGTTGAGGATCACGATGATCGCCAGCACCACGCCCGACAGCAGCAGGTTATCGCCGTTGGCAAAGGTGCCATTGGCCATGGCGCCGAAGCCACCGCCCATGCTGATCAGGCCGACCTTGATCAAGGTGAGGCCGATCATCAGCACCACGATACCGGTCACCAGCGGAGTGATCAGGCGTTTGACGAACGGCAGGATGCGCGACACGCCCATCTCCACGAACGAGCCCGCGATCACCACGCCGAAGATGGCTGCCATCACACCCTCTACCGGCGTGCCTTGCTTCACCATCAGCGCGCCGCCCGCGATCAGCGGGCCGACGAAGTTGAAGCTGGTGCCCTGCACAATCAGCAGCCCGGCGCCGAATGGCCCAAAGCGCTTGCACTGCACGAAGGTGGCGATACCCGAGATCACCAGCGACATGGAAACGATCAGGTTGGTATCGCGCGCAGAAACGCCCAGCGCCTGGCAGATCAGCAGGCCAGGGGTAACGATCGGCACGATGATCGCCAGCAGGTGCTGCAGGGCAGCCAGCAGGCCGATCAGCAGCCGTGGCTTGTCCTCCAGGCCAAGCACCAGTTCATTGGCAGGCGCCGCTGCGCCTGGGCTGTGTTCGTGTGAGCTCATTGCTGAAAGCCGCCCCGGAAGAAAAAAGGAGCGCATTCTACGGGGTGAAGAGGGATTGCGGTAGAGAAAAGCATGATGGCAGCATGATCGGCGAGCATTCGCCTGATTATCTGACTTTTTAGTCAGTTATTTGATGCTGACTTATCAGGGAAAACAAAGTCCCGGCCTACACCGTTGCCTTTTGGAATTTGCGCAATACCTGTGGGAGCGGGCAAGCCCGCGAAGAATCCACCGCGGTGCGAGGCAATGGCTAAACTGGCGTTCGCGACCAGGCGCCCCCAATTTCCCGCGCCCACAAAAAAGCCCGCCGAAGCGGGCTTTCTCACACAGCAATCAATCAGTCATCGCGACCCATGATGCCAAACAGCTGCAGCAGGCTGACAAACAGGTTGTAGATCGACACATACAGGCTGATGGTCGCCATGATGTAGTTACGCTCGCCACCATGAATGATCGCGCTGGTCTGGAACAGGATGCAGACCGACGAGAACAGCACGAAGCCAGCGCTGATCGCCAGTTGCAGGCCGCTGATCTGGAAGAAGAAGCTGGCAACGACAGCGCCCAGCAACACGAAGAAGCCCGCAGTGATGAAGCCACTGAGGAAGCTCATGTCCTTGCGGGTGATCAGCACATAGGCCGACAGACCACCAAACACCAGCGCAGTCATGGCAAACGCCGAGCTGACCACTTCAGCGCCACCGGCCATGCCCAGGTAACGGTTGAGGATCGGGCCGAGAATGAAGCCCATGAAGCCGGTGAGGGCGAAGGTGGACACCAGACCCCAAGCCGAATCACGCAGCTTGTTGGTCAGGAAGAACAACCCGTAGAAGCCGATCAGCACCACGAACACGTTCGGGTAGCCGACGCGCATCTGCTGGGCAACGAATGCCATGACACCGCTGAAGGCGAGGGTAAGCGCCAGCAGGCTGTACGTGTTGCGCAGGACCTTGCTGATCTCCTGCTGCTCGACCTGCTGGCCGTGATGGACGGCGTAATCCTGTTCGCGCATGGCGACACTCCTTGGTAAAACCTGTGGTTTCAGACGTTCAGATGCTAGGAGTCTATCAGAGCTCCTGCAACCCGCGACACAGAGAGTTTGACAGCGTGTTTCATTACGGTATTATGGCGGCCGCAAAACGAGCTGGAAGCGTGGCCGAGTGGTTTAAGGCAACGGTCTTGAAAACCGTCGATGGGCAACTATCCTAGAGTTCGAATCTCTACGCTTCCGCCATATTCAAAGCCCTGATTATTCAGGGCTTTTTGCGTTTTTGGGGCCTGTAAAACGGGCTTCTGGAGCGGGTCAATTCAAAGGAGTGAGTGAATGTCCATTGTGCCTTTTGCACGTCTGGTTGCAGCGCTTGGCGTTGCCGTGAGCCTTACAGCCATTGCCGAAGACAGGGTGCCTGAACCCAACGAAGCGAATTGCTCGGGTGAAACCTATGAGCAAATCCTGGCGAGCCTCTCCAAGGAGTGGGACCGCAATGAGTTCATCGCCAACTGCAAAAGCTTCCATGCTGCCAAAAAGATGACCAAGTGGAAGTTCGAAAAGAGCCCACCTGACAGCTTCTGAGCACAGCCAAAGCCCCGGCAGTAATGCTGGGGCTTTTGGCATTGGGTTGGAGCAGTAGGCGCTTCTCGAGCCTACGTCGGAGGCTTTTGTACCCCGACTAGCTGGCCAGGCAAATCAGCGCATCATGCCCAGCTCGGCATCATCCATCAGTGCCTTGGCCAACGCACTCAAGTAATGCGCCGCCCAGATCATCATCGGTTTCTCTTCCATCAACCCAATAATCGTCAGCTCCCGCACGTACCCCATCAACTCCGAAGATTGCTCCCGGGCGCTTTTGCAGGAAATACCGGCTTCGATGCGAAACAGTGGGTGGGTCTGGTTTTCACCCTGGTAGAACGTGGTCTTGCCTACTGTGGTTTGTTCGTTCGACTCGTCAGTAGTCATCGGTCCATCTCCCTGATCGGCTCAGTGCTGTATTCGCAGCTCGTGCGGCGTCTGTGCCTGAATCAATGCGGACTCAAGCAACGAGCGCAGGGACTCAAGTTCATGGGTCGTCGCCATCATCAACACCGCTGCAGGTGACTTGGGCTGCATCAGCATCGCTTGTTGCGAAATCGCTAGCGCGCAGACGGGATATTCCGCGGCTTGGATGAGAGTGTCTTCGAGGGAGTGGAGCGTGTGGGGTGGGTCGGGGACCATCTTTAACATTCCTATATCTCCAGATAGGCTGCGCCGATCCCGCTGTCAAACAGGTTAGGTGGCAGCTGTGCGTGGGTTGACAGACCGGCGGATATAGGAAGTTCCGGCGCACGCAAGCGTGCCCCACGCGCAGCCGCCATTGAGGGCGCCGCAGAACCTATATACCGTTACGGCCCGTCAAAGCCGTGCCGCTGATGAGCAGCGACCGGCCCAGACTAGAGCCCCAATAGGGCACCCGCAACGGAAAATAGGCGGCAACAGTATCTTTGGGAAATGCCCTACAAGAAAGCGAAAAATTCTGATTTTTCGACACAGATAGACATCATCTTGGGTGGGGATAGCAAGAAATCGTGCATTGTTCTATGGGCGCGCGGCCAAGGCTGTGATAATGGCCGCAATGACAAGGGCCATGCCATGCTGACCATCTCCAATAACGTGCATCTGCCGGATGCCGAAATCGAACTCACCTACATCCGCGCGCAAGGCGCGGGTGGGCAGAATGTCAACAAGGTGTCCAGCGCCGTGCACCTGCGCTTCGACATCCCGGCCTCTTCATTGCCCGAGTTCTACAAGGAGCGGCTGCTGGCGCTGCGTGACAGTCGCATCACCGGCGACGGTGTGTTGATCATCAAGGCCCAGCAATACCGCACTCAAGATCAGAACCGTGCTGACGCACTGGCGCGTCTTGCCGAGTTGATCATCGCTGCCGGCAAGACCGAGAAGAAACGCCGCCCCACCAAGCCGACCCTTGGCTCGAAGACCCGCCGGCTTGAGGGCAAAGCCAGGCGGAGCACTGTCAAGGCCGGTCGGGGCAAGGTGGATTTCTAGGGCTGATGTTGGACCGTCGCTGGCGAGTCTGAGCATCTGGTGATGCCAGCGTGGCTAGTCCTGCCGCAAAGCGGCCCCCGGATTTTGGGGTTACATCAACTGTTGCTGGGGGCTGCTTTGCAGCCCTTTCGCGACACAAGGCCGCTCCCACAAATGGGGCAGTGCAGGCCGGCGCAATGGCAGTTCCCACAGTAGCCATGCAACATCGGCAAGCGGGCGCTTGCCCGCCGGTTCCGCCGATCACTTGATCAGCGGCACACCGCTCAGCTTCTGCAACTCGTCAAAGTCGATATCCGCGCAGATTTCTACCACTTTCAGCCCTTCAGGCGTCACTTCCAGTACGGCCAGGTCGGTGTAGATGCGGCTCACGCACGCAATGCCGGTCAGCGGGTAGGTGCACTCGGGCACCAGCTTGCTTTCGCCGGTCTTGGTCAGGTGGTCCATCATCACGAACACTTGGCGAGCGCCGGTGGCGAGGTCCATCGCGCCGCCTACGGCCGGGATCGAACCTTCGGCACCGGTGTGCCAGTTGGCCAGGTCGCCCTTGACCGACACCTGGAAGGCGCCCAGTACTGCGATGTCCAGGTGGCCGCCACGCATCATCGAGAACGAGTCGGCGTGGTGGAAGAAGGCGCCACCGGTAAGCAGGGTGACGTGCTGTTTGCCGGCGTTGATCAGGTCATCGTCTTCCTCGCCCGGCGCAGGGCTTGGGCCCATGCCCAGCAGGCCGTTCTCGCTGTGCAGGAACACTTCCTTGTCGCCCAGGTAGTTGGCCACCAGGGTCGGTGCGCCAATGCCCAGGTTTACGTACGCGCCTTCCTGGATGTCTGCGGCCACGCGCTGGGCCATCTCGGTGCGGGAGAGCTTTTTGGTGATGGTCATGGCGGGCCTCAGATAGCTTTGGCAATCGAAGAAGCGGCAGCGCCGGAAACGGCAACCACGCGCTGGACGAAGATACCCGGGGTGATGATGTGTTCCGGGTCCAGTTCACCGAGTTCGACAACCTGGTCGACCTGGGCGATGGCGGTCTTGGCAGCCATGGCCATGATCGGGCCGAAGTTGCGCGCGGCCTTGCGGTAGGTCAGGTTGCCCCAACGGTCACCCTTGTGCGCCTTAATCAGCGCGAAGTCGGCGTGCAGCGGCATTTCCAGCACGTACATGCGGCCGTCGATTTCACGGGTTTCCTTACCTTCGGCCAACAGGGTGCCGTAGCCAGTCGGCGAGAAGAACGCACCAATGCCCGAACCCGCTGCGCGGATGCGCTCGGCCAGGTTGCCTTGCGGCACCACTTCCAGCTCGATCTTGCCGGCGCGGTACAGTTCGTCGAACACGTAGGAGTCGGACTGGCGCGGGAACGAGCAGACCACCTTGCGCACACTGCCCGCCATGAGCAGGGCGGCCAGGCCGATCTCGCCGTTGCCGGCGTTGTTGCTGATAATGGTCAGGTCGCGGGCACCGGTTGCGATCAGGCCATCGATCAGCTCGGACGGCATGCCGGCTGTGCCGAAGCCACCGACCATGATGGTCGAACCGTCGGTGATCCCTTCCACCGCGCTGGCGATGGACTCGTACGTTTTATTGATCAAGGCGAGCTCCTGGTTGTTCCTGGAGTATGGTTGTCGGGCTGGCCGGCGCGTGTGAGGCGATGGGGCCAATCAGCGCTTAAATTGTTTGCTGACTTTCGCTATAGCGTGCCGCAAGATAGGGCAACAGTAGAGGGGGTTTAGCGGAATTTGTGCGATTATCGAACTGTTGTGCGATGTGCGAGCAGTTCTGGTGGTTATTCGTCACATTCCAGATAAGGGCCTGATTTCATGTGATTCGCGCCTCGTTGGTGCATTCAGGGCCTGCCATAACCTTTCTTGCACAAGTGCTGTGCATTCAATGACTTGAATTCCCCATAAATCACCGCTCCCGCCGTTGGCGTGCGACTTGCTATCAGATTGCCATCCGATGTCGCGTATGGTGAAGATAATGTCGCTTTCCAGTGGTTCCATGCAGTTGTCATCCAGCGAGAAGGGCTGGCTGCCCTGGTTCGGTAAAACCGGAAAGCTCCGAATGGGCTGGGCATGTCACCTGAACCGGGCGAATTACCCGCAGATCGAGCAAACCTTCGAAGCCATCGCCCAGACCCGCGTACGTTTGTTGCATGAATGGGCGTGCGAGCACTGGGAGCACTTGGCGGAACTTGCGGAGCAACTCGCGCAAGGGTTCGCTCAACCCGACAGCACGCTGCTGCGGGACAAGCTGGCACAGGCCGAAGACTTTTCCGAGCTGTTTGTCGTCGATGCTGCGGGCAGCATCATCGCCTCGACCTGGCCACAACGTGGTACGCCACGTATCGAGCAGACTGCAGCGCTGGCCCAAGGGCTGAAGGCGCCCTTTCTGCATGGCCCTTACAGCGACCCGCTGACCCTGCGCATTGGCCCGTCGTCTTCACGCTTCCACGACGAAGTGACGCTGATGTTCTACCAGCCGGTGAAGGCTGGCGGTAAAGTCGTTGGCTGCCTGTGCGGTCGGGTACCCAACGATGTTCTGGGCGACCTGATCCAGCGCGAGGCCGGGCATATTTTCGCCGAGTCGGGCGACAACTACCTGTTCATGGCGCAGTCGCGTTTCGACCCGGCCATCCAGCCTGGCACAGCCCTGTCTCGCTCGCGCTTCGAGGACGGCACTTTTACCCACGGCGAAAATCTCAAAAGTGGTGTGCACACGCCCTGGACCACCGTGCAGGTCCAGCGCCATACCGAGCTGGAACTGCGCTTCACCGACCCCTCCACACGCGAACTGCACCCGGGGGTAAGGGAAACCATCAGACGTGGTGCCAACCTGTTCGTGACTTACCCGGGCTACTCGGACTACCGCCACGTGCCGGTGGTCGGCAAGGGCGTAACGTTCCAGTTACCGGGTTCGCCCGACCGCTGGGGCATGATGTGCGAGGCGGACCTGGAAGAGGTCTACCGACGCCGCTCGCTGAGCTATGGCTTGATGAAGCCCTACGTGGCGACCATGGCCGGGTTATTCGGTTGCAACTACCTGGTGCAGCACCATGCCGGCCTGCCGCAAGGGCTGAATGACGTGATTCTGGCCGTGAGCATGCTCGGCGCCACGCTGGTGTTCGGCGTGTTCGGGCCCAAGCGCCTGGCAGCCAGGTTGAATGGCATGAGCAGCGTGCTGCGCACCATCGCCGAGGGTGAAGGCAACCTGCGTCAGCGCCTGGACACCAGCGCCCTGGGCAACGATGAGAGCGGCGACATGGCGCGGTGGATCAACAGCTTCATCGACCGCCTGGACGCGGTGGTGGGGCAGGTGGTGAAGGCCAGTCGCACGGTCGGCAGCACCAACCAGATGATGCTCGGGCGCAGCCAGGAGGCGAGTGTGAGCTCTGCCGATGTGGCGGACGCCGTGCACCAGATGATGATCATCATGGAGGAGCAGCTCGGCGAACTGCAGCAGGCCTCGGTCAGTGCCGAGCAGATGAAGCAGGCCATGGACGAGGTGGTCAGCCGTGCCCGCGAGCAGTTTCTGGCGGTGCAGGCAGGCACCCAGTCGATTCGCGATGTGGTGGCGCGTTCGTCCTCCAGCGTGCAGCGGCTCGACAGCCGCATGGTCGAGATCGACAACATCACCGGGTTGATCAGCGACATCACCAACCAGACCAACCTGCTGGCGCTCAATGCTGCCATCGAGGCGGCGCGTGCTGGCGAGCATGGCCGCGGTTTTGCGGTGGTGGCCGACGAGGTGCGCAGCCTGGCCGCGCGAACCGCGCGCGCCGCCGAAGACATTCGCCACATGGTCGAGAGCCTTCAGGGCGAAACCCGCCAGGCCGTCAGCTTCATGGAACAGGGCGTACAGGACGTCGACAACAGCCTGCGCCTTGCCGAAGATGCCTCGTCCGAGAACGTTCAACTGCACCAGGCCGTGGAGGGCATGTTCGCGATCATCCAGCAGCTCAACCGGCGTAGCGTGGAATACGGCAAGACCATCGACCAGGTCAACCAGTCCTCCAGCGAGATGCGCCAGACGGCGGTGGTGCTGCAGAGCAGCGCGCAGAAGGTGCGGGTGGATGCTGGCAAGTTGCAGAAGCTGGTGGGGCAGTTCGAGGTGAGTGGCGAGGAGAAGGGGGCAGCTGCAGCTTGAGCAAAGCACCGCATCTGCGAAAGGGTTCGTGCATGCATACAAGGTATGCCTTGCCCTCTGGCATTGCATCATGCACTGCCGCTTCAGGCATCATGTACCCAGCCCCATCCACAAAAGCTGAACCCGCAGATGCCTGACTCCATCAAACCCAACCGTGCCATCTATGACCTGGACATGCTCCGCACCGTGGTCATGGTGGCCGACTGCGGCAGTTTCACCACCGCTGCCGCGCGCCTGCACTCCACCCAGTCCACGGTCAGCCAGAAGGTGCGCCGGCTGGAGGAAATGGTTGGCCAGCAGTTGCTCGACCGCAGCAACCGCGAGGTACACCCGACCGATGCGGGGGAAACCCTGCTGGGGTATGCGCGGCACCTGCTGGCAGTGAGCAGTCAACTGACCGAGGCCATGTCGGGCGGGGTGACAGTGACTGTACGCATCGGCCTGCCGGACGATTTTGTCGCGGGCAAGACGATGCAGGCGCTGGCGGCGTTCAACCGGCGTAATCCGACAGTGAAGCTGGAGATTACCGGTGGGTTGAGCCGCGATTTGATGAGTACCTACGACCGAGGCGAGCTGGACTTGGTGTTGATCAAGCAACGGCGCCATAGCCGCGAGGCGAATGCCTGCCAGCCAGAGCGCATCGAGTGGATCGACAGTGCGCAGTACCCGTGTTTTGCCCAAGACCCCATTCCGCTGGTGACCTTTCCGCCGCGGGGATTGTACCGGGATGACATGATCGGAGCGGTCGAGGCAATGGGACGCAGTTGGCGGATCGCTTTTACCAGTTCGAGCCTGGCGGGGATTCAGGAGGCGGTGGCTAACGGGTTGGGGGTTAGCCTGTTGCCGTCGCGGGTGGTGACGGGTGGGCATCGAGTGCTTGGGGCGGAGCAGGGGTTCAAGCCCATCAAGGTGTTTGAGGCGGCGATTTTTCATCGGCCTACGGCGGACCCTATGGTCATGGCGCTGGCTGAAATTCTGATCGGGATATTGCGGGCTGAGGAGGAATGAGCCTGCGCAGCCCATTGGCTGCGCCTTCGCTCAGCGTACAAAGCTCGAAACCGTGCCGCGTACCCTGTGGGAGCGGGTTTACCCGCGAAGAAGACAACGCGGTGTATGGCACCGGCGCTGCCGGTGTTCGCGGGTGAACCCGCTCCCACAGGGGCCGCGCAGGGCTGGGGTCTGTACTTTGCCTGCGATTAACGGCGCAGTTCGGTAGCAAACTGCACTGCCTTCAACTGCAACTGCGCAGGCCCGCCCCAGAACGCGCCGTGGCGCACGATCACCCGTTCATGAATGGCAGCCGCCACCGCCGCAGCGGCATTGGGTGCCTTGAACAGCACGAAGCTGGCCTCGTTACCAACTTTCAAACCATAGTCCTGTTTGCCCATCACCCCGGCACTGGCTTCTGTCGCCATTTCCAGCGCAACCCGCAGCTCGTCATCGGTATTGAAGCCCGAGCGATAGCTGACCAGCATCGCCCGCTGCAGCATGTCGCCATTGCCGTAGGGCCACCAGGCGTCCTGGATGTTGTCGTTGCCGGTAAATACCCGCACGCCGCCGTTACGCAGGCGCAGCACGGGTGGGAACGCATGTTCGCCGGGGGCGTTGGTCATGATGGAAATGCCGGCGCCCGCCAGTACTTCGGCCGTGCGGTCGACCACAGCATCGGATACGTCGCCCAGGCCATAGGCGTGGCTGACCGCCACCAGGCCTTGCATGCCCAGTGCCTGGGTGCGTGCCGCAATGCGCTCGAGCTGGGCGATGCAGATATCGCCCGGCTCGTGCAGGTGAATGTCGACCTTCACGCCATGCCGTTCGGCGATGCCGAAGACAATGTCCAGCTGGGCGTCGGCGTCGCCATCCAGTGTGGTGGGGTCGATGCCGCCGACCACCTGCACGCCTTCGCGGATGGCCGCTTCCATCACTTCAGCCGTGCCGGGGCAGCTCACCACGCCTGCCTGGGGGAAGGCCACCAGCTCGATGTCGAGCAGGTCTTTCCACTTGTCCCGGGCTTCGAGCATGGCGTGCAGATTGGTCAGGCCGGTGGTGGCGTCCACGTCCACGTGGCAGCGCATCGCCAGGGTGCCGAACGAGGCGGCTTGGCGCATCAGCGCATCGGCGCGCTCGACGATGGGTGGGGCACTGGCCAGTTCGCGTTTTTCCACGGCCAGGCGCTCGCGCAGGCTGGCGACCGGTTGGTGCGGTCGCCAGCGGTCGCCGACAAAGCTCTTGTCCAGGTGGATGTGGCCATCGACAAAGCCTGGCAGCACCAGCAGGCCTTCGAGGTCGATGGTTTCACGGGCTGGGGTGCTGGCGCGTTGCGGGCCGATGTGGCTGATGCGCCCGTTGGTTACGGCAATGTGCAGAGGCATGCCATCGGCGTCGATGGCGTTGATGAACTCACGGTCGTTCATGATCGGGCCTTTTCTACTGAGGCTTGGGTGACGTACCACGGTAGGGGGGATGCCGATAGGTCTCCAATTAATTATCAGGATCGGGTTCAGTGCATTTATGGATGCAGCCCAGGGCAGTCTGGCCTGCATTAAAAAGCCCACTGATATCGATGCCGATAATTAACTTTCAAAGCCTTCCATCTCGGCCCACGATTGCCCATGAGACCCGCCCAGCCGCCAGCTACGGCGCCTTTCAGGGCAGGTCGCCACACACAATAAAAACAAATGCCGTGTCGGGGTCCCCATGACGCAAGATTCCAAGCTGCTGCGTGCCGCGCTGATTTTCATCGCCTGTACTTCCTTCATCGTCTGTGGCGTACAACCCATCTTCATGGGGTTGGTCACGGAGCAACTGAGCCTGTCACTCGATCAGCAGGGCTGGGTGGTGTCGGTCGAGATGATCGGCATGACCCTGGGTACCTTGCTTTGCCCGGTGCTGATGAAGCGCCACGGCGGGCGCAGCCTGTGCCTGATCGTGGGCGCACTGTGCGTGGCCTTGAGCATCGCGACCGCCTTTGCCACCACCAACACCCTGCTACTGATCGTGCGCCTGGCGGCCGGCACCTGTGCGGGACTGGTGTATGCCTATGCGGTGTCCACGCTGGGCCGCTTGCCCAACCAGGACCGTTCGTTCGGGTTGATGCTGTTGCTGCAAACCCCAGAGTACTCGCTGTTTTCCGCAGCGTTGCCGCTGCTGGCCGCGCAGAGTGGCACGGTGACCGCCTTGTGCGCGTTTGGCCTGTGGTACTTGCTGATCTGCGGCGCCAGCCTGGCGCTGCCGCGTCGCCCGGCGGCGTTGCTGGCCAGTGGCGAAGCCTCGCCTGCCCAGGGTGGTTCGGCGCGCACGGGGCGCACTGCGTTGGTGGGCATGCTCTTCATGCAGATCGCCATCTACTGCGTATGGGGCTTCATTGACCAGTTGGCGCGAGACCAGGGCATCAGCGGCGTCGATATCGGCTGGGCGTTCGGCCTGTCGGCCCTCGGTGGTTTGCCGGGGGCGGGGCTGCCTAGCCTGCTGGGTGCGCGGGTCAATCGCCAATTGATGATCGCCGTAGGGCTGGTGGCGGTGTTCATTTCCATCGCCATGCTCACCGGCCATACCCGCACGCCAATGCAGCTGTTCATAGCGTTGTTGCTGATCAACTTTGGCTGGGTGCTGTCGTTGTCGTACTACATGGCGCTGATCACCACCAACGACCCGACCGGCAAGCTGACGCCTTTGGTCAGCATTACCTTGATGGGGGCTGCAGCAGTGACGCCGGCACTGATTGCCATGCTGGTGGAGGGCTCCAACCAGCAGCTGATTTTCCTGTTGGGTACCGGGGCATTGGTGATTGCCTTTGCAGTTACCTGCCTGGGCGCTGGGGCCAAGCCTGCCAGGCAAGGAAGTGTGCATGATTCGACGGTTTAGCTGTAAGCCTGCTGGAGCAGTGCGGGCAGCGTGGTGATACAGCACGTTGTCTCGCAAAGGCCCAACGTCTGTGGCAGTGTTGGTTATCTGGCCAGCCCCTCAGGGACCGACATGCAAACTCGCAAAACCGGTGTTCGTGCCCAACAGGCCGACCGCACCCGGGACAACATTCTCAAGGCTGCGGTGAAGGTCTTCAGCAAGGAAGGCTTCACCGGTGGGCGTATCGAGCAGATCTCCACGCTGGCCAAGTCCAACGACCGGATGATCTATTACTACTTCGGCAGCAAGGAAAAGCTGTTCATCAGCGTGCTGGAGCATATCTACGCCAGCTTCAACCGGGCCGAAGCCAAGCTGCGCATCGACCTAGGCGACCCGGAACAGGCCCTGCGTGAGCTGGTGGCGTTCATCTGGGACTACTACGTGCGCCACCCCGAATTCGTCACCATCCTCGCCACCGAAAACCTTCACCAGGGCCAGCACGCGCGCAAGTCGCAGAACCTTAAGGCGCTGTCCGGCGAAGCGGTCGGCGTGCTGCGGCCGATCATTGAAGCAGGCCAGGCCAAGGGCCTGTTCCGCGACGACATCGACATCACCCACGCCTACCTGATGATTGCCTCGCTCTGCTATTTCTATAATTCCAACCGCCACACCCTCAGCTCGTTTCTGGCCGTAGACCTGGCCGACAAGCAGGCCAAGGCCGACTGGCTGGTGTTTATCAGCGACCTTGCCCTGCGCGGCCTGCGCCGCTGACGCTCAGTGGCTGCCGGGGTTGGCCCGCACCTGCGCGGCCTTGGCCGCCAGGCCTTGCCAGGCCGGCTTGTCGGCAGCGAAGCGCTGGCGCAGGTAAGCTGCCAGGTCGGCGACCTGGCGGTCCGACAGGCTGTCCTTGAAGCCGGGCATGTAGCCCAGGTCACGGGTGGCCGGGGTGGCAATGCCGTGCAGCACCACGCGCAGCAGGTTGTCCGGCAGGGCGCTGTGGACGTTGCTGTTGACCGCCATCGACGGGCTGACGCCAAACAGCTTCGGCCCCAGCCCATCGCTGTGGCAGGCCATGCATGCGCCTTTGAATACCCGCTCGCCGTTGCTCAGCGACACTTGCGTGTCCACCTGGGGCGCGGCCTTGGCGGCCACTGCCTGTGGCTCGCCGTCGAGTGAACCTAGGTAGTGGGCAATGGCACGCACGTCGCTCTTTGGCAGGGTGGCCAGTTCGCTGACCACCGGGCCCATTGGGCCGGCCGCCACACCGTGCTTTTCGGAGAACCCGGTGCTCAGGTAGCTGAACAGCTCGTCTTCGCTCCACGGCGTGGATGATTTGCCCAGTGCATTCAGGGCCGGGGCTTCCCAGCCATCGACCATGCCGCCCGCCAGGTAGCTGCTGCCGCCTTTTTCCGCGCCCATCAGGTTGCGAGGCGAGTGGCAGGCGGTGCAGTGGCCCAGGCCGTCGACCAGGTAGGCGCCGCGGTTCCACTGCGCACTGCGCTGCGGGTCGGGCTGGTATTCGCCGCGTTGCAGAAACAGCGCATTCCAGCCGGCCATCAGTGGCCGCTGGTTGAACGGGAAGCGCATCTGGTTGGCGGGTGCTTCCTGGCGTACCGGAGTTTGCGACATCAGGTAGGCATACAGCGCCTGCATGTCGGCGTCGTTGATGTTGCGAAACGAGGTATAGGGAAACGCCGGGTACAGGTGCCGACCGTCGCGGCTGATGCCTTCGCGCATGGCCCGCTCGAAGGCAGCGAACGACCAGCGGCCGATGCCGGTTTCCGGGTCCGGGGTGATGTTGGTGCTGTACAACGTGCCGAATGGTGTTTCCATCGCCAGCCCGCCTGTATTGACCTTGCCGCCGCTGACCGTATGGCACACGGCGCAGTCACCGGCCGCCGCCACCTGGCGCCCACGCTCGAGCATCGCGGCGCTCCAGCTGCCAGGGCCTGGCGGGGTGACCGGGGCGATTTCAGCGCGCCAGGGCAGGGCTGTGGCGAGTACGCCCAATGCAGCGCCGAATACCCCGGCCAGCGAGCCGAACCACCACTTCGAACGCTTGGTGGTCGGCTGCGCTGGCGCGGGCGCTTCAGGGCCCTGACCTTGGCCATCGAGGGCGGCACGCACCCGTTCCGCCGTGATCGGCAGCTCGCGAAAACGAATGCCGGTCGCGTCGAAAATGGCATTGGCGATGGCTGCCGCGCTCGGTACCGAGGCCGACTCGCCGCTGCCCATCGGCGCTTCGTGCTGACGCGGCAGCATCATCACGTCGATGGCCGGCAGCTCGGGGAAGGTCAGGATCGGGTAGCCGCCCCATTCCTTGCTGGCCACGGTCGACTCTTCGAAGCTGACCTGTTCCTTGAGCACCCGGCTGGTGGACTGGATGACGTTACCGTGGATCTGGTGGCGCACGCCCTCGGGGTTGACCATCATCCCGGCATCGTGGCCGATCACCACGCGGGTGACGGCCACTTCACCGGTGCGCCGGTCCACCGCGACATCGGCCACCCATGCCGCCCACGCCGCGCCAAAACCGGGGAATTTGCTGTGGATGTAGCGTGCATAGGCAAAGCCCCTGCCGCGCAGCACATCGCCTTCGGCCTGCGCCTGCATGGGCCGGGTATGCGGCTGCCATTCGGCGCGGTCGGCGGTGGCCTTGACCAGGTCGATGGCGCGCGGGTCGGACAGGTGCCTGAGGCGGTATTCGACCGGGTCAACGCCAGCGGCAAAGGCCAGCTCATCGATGTACGACTCGTGGGCGAAGCTGTTGGGCATGGCCGACACGCCACGCATCCACGAGGCACGTACCAGTGGCGTCATGTCGTTGATGGTGACGCGCATGTGTTCGTAGTCATAGGGCGGGATCGACGTGCGGTCGCCCATCTCGAACAGGGCCGGCACTGGCTCCACGGCGCCGGTCAACAGCAGGGCCAGGGTAGGTGCGCCATTGGACGGGTAGCTGGTCTGGAAGTCGTAGGCGGCCACGCTGCCGTCGGCGTTCAGGCCGCCGTCGATTTCCATCAGCTGCGCGGTGCCCTTGGGCTCCCACACATGCTCCTGCTCGCGGGTCAGCTGCACCCGCACCGGGCGCTGTACCGCGCGCGACAGCAGCACCGCATCGGCGCACACGTCATCGGCACAGTTGCGGCCGTAGCAACCGGCGGCCTCCATGCGGATGATCTCGATGCGCTCCTCTGTGCACTCCAGCAGCCAGGCGAGGTCGGCGCGCAGCAGGTGCGGGTTCTGCGTGCCAGACCACACGCGGATCGGCCCATCGGTGAAGTCGGCCAGCGCGCACGAGGGGCCGATCGATGCGTGCAGCTGGTACGGCCACAGGTAGCTGCGGCTCAGGCGCTGAGTGGCATTGGCGATGCCGCCGTCGACATCGCCCTGGTCCAGCACGGTGCGCTGTACCCGCGGGTTGTCGCGGATGGCCTGGGCGACATCGCTGAGGTCGGGCAGCTTGCCTGTGAATGGCTTCCAGCTGATTTTCAGCGCCTGGGCCGCGCGGATCGCTTGTTCTTCGCGCTCGGCCACCACGCCGACAAAGTCGCGGATGACGACCACGGCCACCACGCCGGGCAAATGGGCGATGGACGATTCATCTACTGCCAGCAGGCTGTTGCCGACGAAGTCGCCGCTGTCATGACCGGCGTAGGGCGGGCGGATCACCCGGCCGTGAAGCATGTCGGGCAGGCGCATGTCATGCACGTAGGTCAGCTCGCCGGTGGCCTTGCCGGGAATGTCTACCCGTGCAGCGCTGCGGCCGACCAGGCGGTAGTCGTCGATGGCCTTGAGCGGGGCATCGTCGGCAATGTGCAGCTGGTGGTTTTCGCCCTGTACCAGTTCGGCAAAACGCAGCGTGCTGCCATCGCTGGCGATGACCGCGCCGTCTTCGATGCGTAGCACTTCGGGCGTGCAGCCAAGGCGATGCGCGGCCTGCTGCAACAGGTGGCGCCGCGCGGTGGCGGCTGCCTTGCGCAGGGGCACGGCGGAAATCTGCAGGGTGGCGCTGGCGATGGTCGCGCCCTGGTTGGGTGCCCGCTCGGTGTCGCCCAGCACCATGTGCACCTGGTCCATGCGCAGGTCCAGCTCTTCGGCGACGATTTGCGCCAGCGAGGTGCGAATGCCGGTGCCCAGGTCGACGTGGCCGTTGAAGGCGTAGACCATGCCGTCGTCGCTGACAGCGATGAACAGCGCCAGCTCGCGCGCCTTGACCACAGGCGTCACACCCTTGGCCACGGGGCCCGAGGGTGGGGTGATCTGGTCGACGATCAGCAACACGCCAGTCTTGGCCAGCAGCTGGTCGCGGCTGGGCACCTGTTGTGAGTGGTTCATGCTTTTCTCCGGGTCTCGGCGGCGCGGCGCACGGCGCGCAGGATTTCGACGTGAGTGCCGCAGCGGCACAGGTTGCCGGACAGTTCCTGGCGAATCTGTTCGTCGCTGGGGTCGGGGATGCGGTCGAGCAGGGCCTTGGTGGTCATGATCATGCCGTTCATGCAGTAGCCGCACTGTGCTGCCTGTTCGTCGATGAACGCCTGTTGCACCGGGTGTGGCGCGGCCTTGCTGCCCAGCCCTTCGAGGGTGGTGATATCGCGGCCCGCAGCGCCGGCCAGGGGGATGACGCACGAGCGTGCGGCCACGCCGTCGATGATCACCGTGCACGCCCCGCATTCCCCCAGGCCGCAGCCGTATTTGGGCCCGTTCAGGCACAGGTCGTTGCGCAGGATCAGCAGCAGCGGGGTGTCGGGCATGGCACTGACTTCGACAGGCTGGCCGTTGACCCGCAGGGAGATGGTTGTTTGCATTGTTGGCTCATCTCTGGAGGTTGCTTGCGCTACCAAAGGACTCACATGACGCGAGAGTTTCGGTAAGTACTCACTACATGAAATGAGTGAGCAAGAAGCAGGCCAGAGATGGTTTGCCGGGCACCTCAGCTTGTCAGCCGGGGTTTTCGTCGCTGTCGATCATCTTGCGCAGCAGGTACAAAATGGCCACGCGTTCGCCGGCATTCAGGCTGCCCATGCTCAATTCGCTGATCTGCCGGGCGCAGGGGATCATTGCGTCGAGCAATGCCGCGCCGCTGTCGGTGAGTTCGACAATGACCTTGCGCCGGTCGCCCGGGTCTGGTGACAGCTGCACCAGCTCGCGCGCCTTCAGGCGCTCGACGATGCCGCGGATGGTTGCCTGGTCCACCGCGGTGGCCTTGATCAGTTCGGCCTGGGAGCTGGGGCCGTGGTCGCGCAGGGCACACAGGGTAACGAACTGGATCGAGGTAAGCTGCGGGTCGCAGGCCTGCTGCTGGAAGATTGCCGTGTGCCGCTGGTAAGCCTTGCGCAGCAGGTGGCCGACTTGTTCGGTGACGTCATAGGGTGTGGTGTCTAGCGGGGCGCTGCTGGGGGTGGTTTTCTTTGGCATGGGATGGCTTGGGCTGGGTGGAAAGGTGCTGGCCGGCCGCCAATAGCGGAGCGCCCGGCCAGTATAACCACTATCGCGCCCGTGATTCTTCTGGTGCGACCACGTCGCCGGCCAGCACCACGGCCTTGTCATCCAGGTAGATATCGCAGTTGCGCAGCGGGATGTCCAGGTGGCAGGGGGTCTTGCGCTTGCCGCCGACCTCGGTGTTCGGGCCGGTGGAGAACAGGAAGTTGCCGTAGAACGCGCGGGCGTCCATGCACATGCCGTCGTTGCGGTCGTGCAAGCCCATGGCCGTCCACTGCGCGCGCGGTTGCAGGCCCCAGCCGATGTGTGAGATGCCGTACACCTCGGGGTCGTTGAAGTACTTCATGTAGTCGCGCAGGTACTCGGCCTCGAAGCCGCCGTGGATGCCGGTGATAAAGCCTTTTTCAATCTCCAGGGTGATGCGCTCGCGGCAGTAGTTCTTGAACGGCAGGATGATGTCGCCCACATCCAGCACCAGCGTGCCCTCGGCACTGTCCTCGTTCGGCCAGGTGAACAGGAAACCGCTGGGCCAGTGGTCCCAGCGCCCTGGTTCGTCGGCATAGCCGTATTCGGTCACGGCCGGGTACTGGCCAAGCGGGGCGTGGAAGTCGCTGCCGGCCTTGGACCGCACATGCATGCTGCGCGCCTGTTTCAGCAAGGTTTCGGCGGCCAGCACCCGGCGTTTGTCGTCTTCGCTCGGCAGCATGCGCGCCAGCACTTCGGGTGGCTCCACCGCCAGCAGGATGCGCGTGCCGGTCTTGAGGATCTGCTCCTGCTCGGGCGAGTGCAGCAGCATCATGGTATCGACGACCAGGTCGGCCGCTTCCAGCGCCCGCTGCGCTGCCAGGTTGCCGGTCAGTGCGGTGTCGCCGCAGTAGGCAGTCATGTCGTTACCCATGGCGGTCGGGTGGTTGAACGCTGGCAGCTCTACCGCATACACCTTCGCCTTCAGGCGCTGCGCGGCCTCCATCGCGGCGTTGACCGTGCGCGGGTCGGAGTAGTGGCTCTTGAGTACGGCCACGCTCTGCGTCTCGTCCACGCGGGACAGCTTCAGTACGTGCTCGAACATCTGGGTCAGTTGTGCATTGCTCACCGGCATCGGGGTTCTCCTGGGTGGCGTTGACAGGGGTGCACCATGGCAGTGCCTGGCGCTTCGTCTCGGTGCAAAATAATAGTGTATACACCCTACTTTGGCAGATGAAAGCGCATCCGCACGGCAAGCGCAAGTTATCTGTCAAACGTTACCTATTCACACATTAGCCAATGTTTGCGGTAACATATAGGCGGTATTGGCTTTCGATCAGGCGTTTGAAAAATATTTTTCCGTGCCTCTATCCAAAGTTCATTTACAGCGTATACGCTCTAAATCGTCAGGCGGTCGAACCGCTGGCCATATATCAGAACAAGAGGAGAGATACCCATGCGTGGTAGGCAGAAAATCGCAATCGTCGGTGCGGGTCTGGGTGGGGCGGCCGCCGCCACGTTGCTGCAGCAGGCCGGGTTCGATGTCGAGGTGTTCGAGCAGGCGCCGGAGTTCACCCGCCTGGGGGCGGGCATCCATATTGGCCCTAACGTGATGAAGATCTTCCGCCGCATGGGGCTGGAGCAGAAGCTGGAACTGATGGGCTCGCACCCGGACTTCTGGTTCAGTCGCGATGGCAGTAGCGGTGACTACCTGGCGCGTATCCCGCTGGGCGAGTTTGCCCGCCGCGAGTATGGCGCGGCCTATATCACCATCCACCGTGGCGACCTGCACGCCCTGCAGATCGAGGCGATCAAGCCGGGTACCGTGCACTTTGGCAAGCGCCTGCAAAAGATCGTCGACGAAGGCGAACAGGTGCGCCTGGACTTTGCCGACGGCACCCACACCGTGGCCGACATCGTCATCGGTGCCGACGGCATCCATTCCAGGATTCGTGAAGAACTGCTGGGCGCTGAAGCGCCGATCTACAGCGGTTGGGTCGCCCACCGTGCGCTGATCCGCGGGGTAAACCTGGCGCAGCATGCCGATGTGTTCGAGCCCTGCGTCAAGTGGTGGTCCGAAGACCGCCACATGATGGTCTACTACACCACCGGCAAGCGCGACGAGTACTACTTCGTCACCGGCGTACCTCACGCGGCCTGGGACTTCCAGGGGGCTTACGTCGACAGCAGCCAGGAGGAAATGCGCGCTGCCTTCGAGGGCTACCACCCCACCGTGCAGAAGCTGATCGACGCCACCGAGTCGATCACCAAATGGCCGTTGCGCAACCGCAACCCGCTGCCGCTGTGGAGCCGTGGCCGCCTGGTGCTGCTGGGTGATGCCTGCCACCCGATGAAGCCACACATGGCCCAGGGCGCGTGCATGGCCATCGAGGATGCAGCCATGCTGACCCGCTGCCTGCAAGAAACCGGGCTGTCCGACCACCGCACCGCGTTCGCCCTGTACGAGGCCAATCGCAAGGAGCGGGCATCCCGGGTGCAGGCGGTATCCAACGCCAACACCTTCCTCTACAGCCAGGAGGACCCGGCCTGGGTCTACGGCTATGACCTGTACGGCCAGGCGCTGAAAAGCGGGGAGGCGGCATGAGCACCTTCGTCGCCGGCGGCAACGTCTGCGCCAATGGCATCCGCCAGCATTACCTGCGCTATGGCGGCAAGGGCCATGCGCTGATCCTGGTGCCAGGCATCACCAGCCCGGCGATCACCTGGGGTTTCGTCGCCGAGCGCCTTGGGTTGTACTTCGACACCTACGTGCTGGATGTGCGCGGCCGCGGCTTGTCTTCAAGCGGCCCCGAACTGGACTACGGCACCGACGCCTGTGCTGCGGACATTCCGGCCTTTGCCGCAGCGCTGGGCCTGCACAGCTACCACTTGGTCGGGCACTCGATGGGCGCGCGCTTTGCCATTCGCGCGGCTGCCCAGGGAGCACCGGGGCTGCAGCGGCTGGTGCTGGTCGACCCGCCGGTGTCCGGGCCAGGCCGCCGTGCCTACCCGAGCAAGCTGCCGTGGTATGTGGATTCGATCCGCCAGGCCACGGTGGGCATGAGCGGCGACGACATGCGCGCATTCTGCGCCACCTGGAGCGACGAGCAGCTGGCGCTGCGGGCCGAATGGCTGCACACCTGTTACGAGCCGGCGATCGTGCGGGCGTTTGATGATTTTCACAACGTGGATATCCACCAATACCTGCCCGCGGTGCGCCAGCCGGCATTGCTGATGGTGGCCGGGCAAGGTGGGGTAATCGAGCCCCGTGACATCGCTGAAATACGCGAACTCAAGCCGGATATCCAGGTCGCGCATGTCGACAACGCCGGCCACATGATCCCATGGGACGACCTGGACGGCTTCTTCGCCGCCTTTGGCGACTTCCTCGACCAACCCCTTGTCTGACGGAGCACGAGACATGACCAAGCTATACCGCATCGGCCAGATCGTGCCGAGCTCGAACACCACGATGGAAACCGAAATCCCGGCAATGCTCAACGCGCGCCAGGCGATCCGTCCCGAGCGCTTCACCTTCCATTCCAGCCGCATGCGCATGAAGCAGGTGAAGAAGGAAGAGTTGGCCGCCATGGACGCCGAGTCCGACCGCTGCGCAATGGAGCTGTCCGACGCCAAGGTGGATGTGCTGGGCTACGCCTGCCTGGTGGCGATCATGGCCATGGGCCTGGGCTATCACCGGCAATCGGAAAAGCGCTTGCAGCAGGCCACCGCCGACAACGACGCGCTGGCACCGGTAATCACCAGCGCCGGGGCGTTAGTCGAGGCCTTGCATGTGATGAAGGCCAAGCGCATTGCCATCGTCGCGCCGTACATGAAGCCTTTGACCGAGCTGGTGGTGAACTACATCCGCGAGGAAGGCTTTGAGGTGCAGGACTGGCGCGCGCTGGAAATCCCCGACAACCTCGCCGTGGCCCGCCATGACCCGGCCAACCTGCCAGGCATCGTCGCCGGCATGAACCTTGAGGGGGTCGATGTGGTGGTGCTCTCGGCCTGCGTGCAGATGCAATCGCTGCCGGCCGTGGCCAAGGTTGAGGCGCAAACCGGCAAGCCGGTGGTGACCGCTGCCATCGCCACCACGTACGCCATGCTCAAGGCGCTGGACCTGGAGCCGGTCGTGCCGGGTGCCGGTGCCCTGCTGTCGGGCGCCTACTGAAATCGGGAGATGGACATGAGCGACGCACAAAGCGCCCGTGACAACTACCAGGGCGTATGGGGCCAGCGCATCGGCTTTGGCCGCAAACCAGCCCTGTTGATGATCGACTTCATGCAGGGCTACACCACCCCCGGCGCACCGCTGTACGCCCCGGGCGTGGTCGCGGCGGTCGAGCAGGCTGCCGGCCTGCTGGCGCTGGCCCGCGACTGCGGTACCCTGGTGGTGCACACCAACATCCGCTACCAGCCGCCGCATTTTGCTGACGGCGGCGTGTGGGTGCGCAAGGCGCCGGTGATGAAGGACATGGTCGAAGGCAACCCGCTGGCGGCGTTCTGCGAGGCCGTTGCGCCACAGGCAGGGGAGGTGGTGCTGAGCAAGCAGTACGCCAGTGCCTTCTTCGCCACCAGCCTGGCCCCGCTGCTGCATGCTCAAGGCGTGGATACCGTGGTACTGGCTGGCTGCTCCACCAGTGGCTGCATCCGGGCCAGTGCGGTGGATGCCATGCAGCACGGGTTTCGAACCATCGTGGTGCGCGAGTGCGTCGGTGATCGCCACAACGACCCGCACGAAGCCAACCTGTTCGACATCGACAGCAAGTATGGCGATGTCGTCACCCGCCAGGAGGCGATGCAGCAACTCAGGCACCTGGCCGGCTGAACGCCGGGTAGCCCTTACCAATAACAATCAAGGACCGGTGCGGGAAGCCCGTCCATGACCGCCTGCTGTCCGGGTGGTCGCCCCGCAGGAGCACTCGGGGTCTTCAGGCGCTGCCCAGGCACGCCGCGTATAGTGCGCGGGGTGCCCGGCGCGTCGAACACTGCTGGCCTTAAAACAACCACAAAGTCGCCCGCCAGGAGACAGGAAATGCCAATTGCGAATGCAACCACGGTCCACAGTGACATCGACCATGGCACTAAAGCGCTGTACAGCAAGATCACCTGGAGGCTCATCCCCTTCCTGTGCTTCTGCTACCTCGCAGCTTATCTGGACCGCATCAATGTCGGCTTCGCCAAGCTGCAGATGCTCGAAGACCTGCAGTTCAGCACAGCGGCCTATGGCCTGGGTGCCGGGCTGTTCTTTGTCGGCTACATCATTTTCGAAGTGCCGAGCAACCTGATCCTGCAGCGCGTTGGCGCCAAGCTATGGATCGCACGCATCATGATCACCTGGGGCCTGCTGTCGGCCTGCACCATGTTCGTTTCCACCACCACCCAGTTCTATGTCCTGCGTTTTCTGCTGGGGGCTGCCGAGGCCGGCTTCCTGCCGGGCGTGCTGTACTACCTGACCATGTGGTACCCCACCTATCGGCGCGGGCGCATCATTGCCTTGTTCATGATCGGGCTGCCCTTGTCGAGCGTGATCGGCGGGCCGATTTCTGGCTGGATCATGGGGCATTTCGACCAGGTGCATGGCCTGCACGGCTGGCAGTGGCTGTTTTTGCTGGAGGCGATCCCCAGTGTGTTGCTGGGCATCCTCACGTTTTGGGCATTGCCTAACCATTTCCAGCAGGCCAAGTGGCTGTCGGCTGACGACAAGGCGCAGTTGGCAGCGGACCTGGCGGCTGACGATGCCGAGGGCAAGGACAGCAAACACAGCTTTCGCGACGGCTTTTTCAACCTGAAGGTGTGGATGCTGGGGGGCATCGACTTTTCGATTTTGCTCAGCGCCTATGCCATGGGCTTCTGGATGCCGACCTTCATCCGCGATGCTGGCGTCAGCGATACCTTCCACATCGGTCTGCTGACGGCCATTCCGAGCCTGGCCGCACTGGCCGGCATGTTGATGATCGGGGCCAGCTCCGACCGCCACCGTGAGCGCCGCTGGCACATCATCGTGCCGTTCATCATTGGTGCAATCGCCATGGCCAGCAGCACGTTGTTCAGCCAGAACCTGGTGATGACCGTGGCGCTGTTCGCCATTGCCTCGGCAGCGATCATCGGCGCGGTGCCGGTGTTCTTCAGCCTGCCGGCTACCTTCCTCAAAGGCACTGCGGCCGCCACCGGCTTTGCCCTGGCTTGCTCGGTGGCCAACATCGCAGGCCTGGTGAGCAACTCACTGATGGGCCTGGTCACCGACCTCACCGGTACCTCCCACGCCGCATTGTGGGTGTTTGCCGGCTGCCTGATCCTCAGCTGCTTCCTGGTCATCGCCTTGCCGGCGAAGCTGGTCAACCGCTAGCGGCCCAGCGCTTCAAGCAACGGCAGGGCAGGCGGGCCGGGTGCCCGCCTGCCGACCCCTCTCTCGATGCAACCTGCACGTTGGTAGCCACACACGGCCGCCGCGCCGGGTTGCTGTTGTCCGAATCCAGGAGTAGCTCCATGCAAGGTTCCATTGCACCGCGTTTTTCTTCGTCTGCGTGCCTGGCCGGCGGGTGTATCGCCGCCGCGTTGTGCGCCGAGGCCTCGGCAGAGGAGGCCGGTTTCATCGAAGGTGCCCGCGCCACGCTGCAGGCACGCAATTACTTCTTCAGCCGCGATTATGCCGATATCAAGGGCGCGAGCACCCAGTCGCGTACCCAGGAATGGGCGCAGGGTTTTATCCTGAACGCAAGCTCCGGCTACACCCAGGGCACGCTCGGCGTCGGCGTGGATGTTACGGGCCTGCTTGGTTTCAAGCTCGACAGCAGCCCGCAGCATGCCAGGTCCGGGTTGCTGCCCAGCCTGGACAGCGGCAAGTCGGCGGACGAATACAGCCGCCTGGGGGCGGCGATCAAGTTCAAGGTCTCGCAAACCGAACTGAAGGTGGGCGAGTTGATGCCCAACCTGCCTGTGCTGTTGTTCAGCGATCTGCGCCTGCTGCCGCCTACCTACCAGGGCGCGATGCTGGAGTCGCGCGAGTTTGCCGGGTTGACCCTGAATGCCGGCCAGTTCCGCTCCACCAGCCTGCGCGACTCGTCCAACAGCCAGAAAATGTACGCGCTGGTCAACGACCCGATCAACCCGGCGCGGCTGGCGCGCTTTACCAGTGACCGCTTCAACTACGTTGGCGCCGACTACGCCTTCAACGACAACCGTACCAGCGTCGGTGTGTGGCAGGCGCAACTGGAGGATATCTACCAGCAGCGCTTCTACAGCTTCAAGCACGCCGAGCCGCTGGGGGACTGGACGCTGGGGGTCAATGCCGGCTACTTCGATGCCCGCGAGGACGGGCGCAAGATTGCCGGTGACTATGACAACCATGCGCTGTTCAGCCTGTTTTCGGCCAAGACCGGCGGGCATACCTTTTACATGGGCTACCAGCAGATCGGCGGCGATGATGGCTTCATCCAGGTAGGTGCAAACACCAACCCGATGGGGAATACGCTGCCGACCTATGAGTTCTCGGCGCCGGGCGAACGCTCCTGGCAGGTGCGGCATGACTACAACTTTGTCGCCTTGGGCCTTCCGGGCCTGACGTCCACCCTGCGCTATGTGAAAGGGCGCGATGTGGACACCGGGCTGGGCTTTGAAGGGCGTGACCGCGAGCGTGACCTGGACCTGGCCTACGTGGTGCAAAGCGGGCCGCTGGCCGGGCTTGGGGTGCGCGTGCGCAACGTGATGGCGCGCTCCAACTACCGCACCGACATCGATGAGAACCGCTTGATCCTGAGTTACACGGTAAAGCTGTTCTAAAGCGGATGGCCTGTGCTGCGCGCTTCGTGTATGGGCGGCCTTGTGTCGCAGCAGCCCCAGGGTTTCAGCGAAAATGCATAAATTGCCGGGGCTGCTATGCAGCCCTGTCGCGACACAAGGCCGCTCCTACAGCTCTGGTGCATGCCTTGCGGGAGCAGTAGCGGTCACTGCAGGGTCACGGGCTTGAGGTTATCCGGCAACTGCCTGATAGCCGCCTCAATCCGCGCGATCGACCCGGCGAGGCGGTCCGCTTCCATGTCCTTGCCCTCACTTCTCAGGCGGTCGCACTCAAGGCGCAGGTCCAGCAATTTTTTCTGTAACTTCAGTGCCGAAGTGTTGAACGGGTCCATGCTTTTCTCGAGCTGTAGGCTTCCGTGCCGTTGTAGGAAAAAGGAACCGTAGCAGCTCGAATTAACTGGAGAAACTGATGTTTCATACAGGTTTGTGCCCCTGCCGCGATTCTTCCCACAGCGCACAGTAAAAAGTCCTACAAACTACGTTTCAATTCATGTGCTCTCAATCGAGCTCGACTTCCCGTGTCAGCTGCGTTCAGTCGCCTTTTGAAGGGCAGGCCACCTGCGTGGTTACAGCCGGAGCCTGTAACCCGTCTTGAAACCTCATGTAGCAATAATGTATCTGCGCCGCATCTGATCCGCTTTTTTTCCACAAACCTGAATCTGTAACCGTATCAGCTCAGGCTCGACAATATGTCCATCCCCGCATCACAACTGTAGAGGTTCCAATGGGCAAGCTGGCGCTGTTCCTGGGTGGTTTTCTGCTACTGACCATTCTGATTGGTATTCTTGGCACCATTCCGCCAAGCTGACTTCAACTGCTTTTTTCCTGCGCGGCCCGTCTATTTCAACTGACGGGCCCAATGCCTGACCAATTGGCCAGTATTCCCCCTGCTTGCACTGCTGGACCAGCGGTAGCTGCAAGTCATTCTCAAGTGTAAAAGCCTCGTGTAGTCTCCCGCCGCCGCTCATTCGGGCCGGTCTTTTTGCCGTGGAGTCGATACATCAATGGAATACAAGAAAGGCACTTCAGCCATGCTGGAGTGGCGTAGCCGTTTTCTTGCCGAAGGCACACTTGATGAGCAGGGATATGACCAGGCATTGCGCGATGCCCTGGTGCTGGAACAGGCCGGAGTGATCAGCACGGCGGAGTGGATCGAGTTGGTCAAGCTGGCAAACACGGCGTTGCTGGTTGTGCGATAAGTCGTTCTTTGCGTTGGGAAATCTGTCCACAAAAAACGTGGGTAGGTCTGTGGATAAAGTGCTGTAAGCCAGGCCCGCGGCGGGCTCTGTTAAATTGAGCAGAAATTGAACAGTCATTTCGGGGGGCTGTTTTGGCAGGCCAGGCCGGCACGGCGCAATGCCGCTAGCAGGTCGCGTACCCGCGCCGGCAGTTCGCCAGCAGGGTACACGGCATGCATTTGCGGGTCCTGGCCGCTGCTGGAAGTCAGGCGGTATTGCGGGCACACCCGGACCAGCCGCCCGGCCTTGACCTGCGCTTCGCCAACCCAGGCAGCCAGGCGGGCGATGCCTGCCCCGGCCAGGGTGCTGTGGTACACCGCGTCACCGGAGTCCAGGCGTAGCCTGGGCCTGGGCCGCAGGCTGGTAATCTGGTCGTCGCGGCAAAAATGCCAGGCCTTGAGAATGCGCGGGGCGGTGTGCAGGATCAACGCATGCCCTTCGAGCTCTTCAGGGTGCTGAGGTGTGCCGGCCACCGCCAGGTAAGCCGGGCTGGCATACAGGTGGCGCTGGTAGGCCCACAGCGGGTAGCCGATCAGCTCGCTCGATTGCGGAAAGGCCCCACGTACCACGAAATCGAACTTGCCTTGCAGCGGGTCGAGGGTTTCGTCGCAGTACCTTACGTCCAGGGTGACTTTGGGGTGGCAGCGGGAGAACTCGGCGAGCACCTGTGGCAGCACATGCTCACCCAGCAGTTGCGGCACGGCAAAGCGTATCCAGCCCTCGGCGCTACCACTGAGCGCGGCCAACTCTTCGGCCGCATCACGTTGCACATCCAGCAAGCGTTCGGCATGGGGCAGCAGGCGCTCACCGGCTTCGGTGAGGGTGACGGCGTTGGCGTTGCGGTTTAGCAGCTTGCTTCCTGCGTTGTCTTCAAGGGTTTGCACCGCACGGGTTACCGCGCTGGGTGAGCGCCCCAGCGCGCGAGCGGCGGCCACGAAGCTGCGCTTGTGTGCCACGCTGACGAACGCCTGGATTTCCCGCAACATGTCCAATGCCATTGCCTGCTCCTTGTTGCAGTTTTTGCAATATGGCATTTCAACACAAGCGCAGCACTTTGATTAGCCTTGCTGGGGTCTTCTCTGCCTGGAACCGCGTCATGATGGATGTTGCTGTGCTTTCTGTGTTCGCCTTTGCCGCCGGGCTGATCGACGCCGCAGTGGGGGGCGGCGGGCTGATCCAGATCCCGGCCTTGTTCAACGTGCTGCCCACCGCGCAACCAGCGGCGTTGCTCGGCACCAACAAGCTGGCGTCAGTGTGTGGTACGGCCTTCGCGGCGCGCTCGTTCATTCGCAAGGTGACGCTGGACTGGGGGCTGATCGTGCCGGCAGCGCTCAGCGCCTTTGTCATGTCGTTCGCAGGCGCGGCCACGGTATCACTGGTGCCGCCCAGTGTGATGCGCCCGGCAGTGCTGGTGATGATCGTGCTGATGGCCATCTACACCTTCTGCAAGAAAGACTTCGGCACGCTGCACAAACCCGCGAAGATCGGCCGCAAGGAGCAGTGCCTGGCGGTGCTGATCGGTGGCGCGATCGGTTTTTACGATGGCCTGTTCGGCCCGGGCACCGGCAGCTTCCTGATCTTCCTTTTCATCCGCTTCTTCGCCTTGGACTTCCTGCACGCCTCGGCCTCGGCCAAGGTGGTGAACATTGCCACCAACCTGGCGGCGCTGGTGTTCTTCGTGCCCTCGGGCAACGTGCTGTATGCCATCGCCCTGCCCATGGCGGCGTGCAACGTGCTTGGGGCCCTTACCGGCACCTGGCTGGCAGTACGCAAGGGCGCAGGCTTTGTGCGCGGGCTGTTCCTGATACTGCTGTGCGTGCTGATCGCCAAGCTGTCGTGGGACTTGCTGGCCGGTTGAGTCACACCACCTGGCGCTGCGCTTCGGCCTGCTCCACACGGTTGCGGCCATGGGCCTTGGCCCGGTACAGCGCCTGATCGGCGCTTGCCAGCAACGCGTCCAGGCTGGGGGCCGGGATATTGGCGTCGCAGCCGGCCAGGCCGATACTCACGGTAATCTGCAGGCGCTGGTCGGCCTGCACCACGTGCAGGTCCTGTACCGCGCGGCGCAGGCGTTCGGCGGTGAACTTGGCGCGTTCTGGCGCAAGGCCCGGGAGGATGACGACAAACTCCTCGCCGCCCAGACGCGCGAGCAGTTCATCGTTGTGCAACTGGTCTTGCAGGGTGCTGGCGAACTGGCGCAGCACCTGGTCACCGACCCCGTGGCCATGGGCATCGTTGATCGACTTGAAGTGGTCGATGTCCAGCATCATCAGGGTCAGTGGCAGTGCCTGGGCATGCTGCTGGCGGCTGTCCAGCAGCGCGTTGGCGCGGCGGGTGAAGGCACTGCGGGTGAGCACGCCGGTCAGGTGGTCGATGGTGGCCTGGTGCGCCAGGCGGGCCATCAGGCTGCGGTTGGCCTGGCTGACGCAGGCCACCACCAGCGGGCCGAGCACCAGCATGGCAATGCCCAGGCGGGCCGACATCAGCGTGGTCACCCCGGGCTCGCTTTGCGGCACGCTGAAGTGCATGAGGTTTTGCGCCACCGCCACAATCAAGGTGCTGCCGGCGGTGAGTGTCAGCAGCGAAACCATGAATGGCGAGTAGGTCCAGGCACACCACAGCAAGGCGGCAATCGGGAAGGCGATGGCACCGGGGCCGCCAAAGGCAATGCTGAGCGCCAGCGAGACCAGCAGCACCAGCAGCGGCGCCAGGCGGATGGCCTGGGCACCTCCGCGCACCAGGGCCCGTACCGAGGGCGCGGTGAGCAGCACCGGCAGCACCAGCACGCTAGTCGAGAACTGTTCGCTGAACCAGGCCAGCCAGGTGGCGCGCAAGGATTGCTCGAACCAGGGTGCAGCCATGACCGCTGCCATGCTGGCCGCCACCATGGCGGCGGCGGCACAGGCGGCGAACACGCTGAGTACGCCGTGCGGGGTGCGCATGCGCCGGTGCAGCCGTGGCAAGCGCGACAGCAGCTGCCAGAGGGTTACTACCACAGCAAGATTGCACAGGTTGAACCACAGGGCCGGCCCCCAGGCACTGCCACACAACAGGTCGGCGCCGACCATGGCCAGCCACACCAGGCTGAAGCCGGTCAGGGTGGCTTGGCGGGGGTAGCGCAACAGTACGCCGGCCACCACAGCGTTCACTGGCCAGAACAGCGACAGCGATTCGATCGGGCGTGCCAGGATGCCGCCCAGGGTGAGGGCAAAGGTCAGGCAAAGCAGAACGACATAAGACAACAAGCGCGATTGGGCTGGAAAAACCATGAACTCGACCGGCAAGCGGAAACGAAATCCAGGACAACGCCTTGAAGCACCTGGGGCAATAACCCGCAGTGTGTTTCGTCAGCCCAGTTGATGTCAATCTGCCGCGATCGGCCGAGATAATGTCAAATTGCCTCTAATCCTTGTTGCTTTCCTTTACAACCCGAAGAACCACGGCACCATCACGACGGTGACCACCATCACCAGCACGGTGAACGGCACGCCGATTTTGACGAAGTCGGCGAAGCGGTATTGCCCCGGCCCCAGTACCAGTGTGTTGACCGGCGATGACACCGGCGTCATGAATGCCGCCGATGCGGCCAGGGCCACGGTCATGGCAAACGGGTAGGGTGACATGCCCAGTTGCGCGGCGGTACTGACAGCTACCGGCGCCATCAATACCGCAGTGGCCGTGTTGGAAATGAACAGGCCAATCACCGCCGTGACGGCGAACAGGCAGGCGAGAATGGCACTGGGGCCGGCGCCACCCAGCACGCTGACCAGCCCGCCCACCGCCAGGTCGATACCACCGGTTTTTTGCAGTGCCTGGGCGAACGGCAGCATGCCGACGATCAGCACCAGGCTTTGCCAATGAATGGCCCGATAGGCGCTGTTCATGTCGATGCAGCGGCCGGCGCCCATCAGCAGGCAACCGATCAAGGCCGCGATGACATTGGGCACGGCACCGCTCACCATCAGCCCGACCATCACCGCCAGGCTAAGTAACGCCTGTGGCGCGCGGGTGCGGGCTGGCGCGACCTGGTCGATCTCGGCTGGCAGGCTCAGTACCAGAAAGTCCTTGGGCTGGCTTTGCAACTGGCGCACGGCCTTCCACGGGCCGACCACCAGCAAGGTATCGCCAAGGCGCAGCTTTTCTTCCACCAGTTGCTCTTCGATAGCGGCCTGTTCGCGGCGCAGGCCGACCACGTTGAGGCCGAAGCGGGTGCGAAAGGCCAGTTCGAGAATGCTCTTGCCGATCAACTGCGAGCCCGGCGGCAGCGAGACCTCGGCCATGCCCAGCTCCTGGGACTGATCGATGAAGTAGGCTGCCTTGAAGTGCAGGGGCTCCAGTTGCATGGTCTGGCACAGGCTGCGCAGATCGTCGCGGTTGGCGAACAGGTCAAGCAGCAGCACATCGCCCTGGTGCAGTACGGTGTTGGAGTCGGCGCCGATCACCCGTGTGGTGAACTTGTGCTGGCGCTCGATGCCGATCACGTTGGCGCCGTGACGGGTGCGCAACTCCAGCTCGCCGAGGGTATGGCCGATCAGCGGTGAATCAGGGCGTATGCGCAGGCGCCGTTCACGGCCGTTGAGCTTGTAGTCCAGCACCAGGTCCAGCAGTGTGCGGCGGGTTTCCACGCGGCCGTCCTTGCGTACTTCGCCGTTCAGCCAGTGGCGGGTCAACAGCATGTAGCCGATGCCCAGCACCAGCACCACCAGGCCGAACGGGGTAAAACTGAAGAAGCTGAAGCCCGCTTCGCCATTGCGCACCAGCTCGCTGTGCACCACCACGTTGGGCGGCGTGGCCACCAGGCTGAGCATGCCGCTGATCAGCCCGGCAAACGCCAGAGGCATCATCAGGCGGCTGGGCGACAGCTGCAGGCGCGCGGCAATGCTTAGTACCACCGGGATGAAAATGGCCACCACGCCGGTGGAACTCATCATCGACCCCAGCCCGGCCACGGCCACCATCAGCAGCACCAGCAGGCGTGTCTCGCTATTGCCGGCCCGCTCGCTCATCCATTCGCCAATACGGTAGGCAATACCGGTGCGCACCAGGCCTTCGCCGATCACGAACAGCGCGGCGATCAGTACCACGTTGGGGTCGCTGAAGCCGGCCAGGGCCTGCTCCACGGTGAGGATGCCGAGCAGCGGCAGGGCCAGAATCACCATCAGCGCGACCACGTCCATGCGTGGGCGATTGATGATGAACAGGACAACGACGATGGCCAGCAGGCCGAGGACCCAGAGCAGATCTTGGTTCATGGGGAGGGGGTGTTCCTTCACACGGGGCACGATAGACAGTAGCAGTCAGTGTGCCAGCTTGTGATGAAGGGGGTGTTGATGTGCTGCAACAAAAAGGGCCGCTATGCGGCCCATCGCCGGCAAGCCAGGCTCCCACAGGATTGCATATGCCTTGCGGCCAATGCTGTCGAGGTAAGAGCTGGTTTACCGGGTATGGGCTGCGCAGCAGCCCTTGAGTCAGCTAATCAGTGACGGTGACGGCGGTGCTTCTTGCTGCCGCGGTTGTCGTCACCCAGGTGGTTGCCGAGGGCACCGCCAGCGGCGCCGCCCAGGCCGGCACCCACGGTCGAACCGGTCTTGCCGCCCACCGCGCCGCCCAGCAGCGAGCCGCCAGCCGAACCCAGGCCACCGCCGATAGCGGCTTCGGTACGGTTGCCCTTGCGTGCACCTACCGCACTGCCGGCTGCGCCGCCCACGCCGGCACCGATGGCCGCGCCGGTCTTGCCGCCGAGTTGTTGACCGACAACGTTACCCAGGACACCACCCAGGCCGCCGCCGATGGCGGCAGTACCGTCACCGGCGAAAGCGCCTTGGCACAGCAGCAGGCCGAGGGCAAGGGAAGGCAGAGTCAGACGCATGATACGAACCTCAAAGGAATCATCAGGTTAAGTTGCCGCGCAACGGGCGGCAGGTCAGGGGGGCAAAGACGCTTCAGCGATAGTCGCGGTCACCGCGGTACTGACGATTGTCATCGTCATCGCGGTCATGCCGATGGTGGTGGCGATGGCCACGGTCGCGGTCACGCCAGCCATCGTCGTCGTCATGGTAGCGATGGCTGTGGCAGCCTGCGGTCAGCAGAAATGCAGCAATCAGCGTAAGGCTTGCAAAGCGGGTCATCACGATATAGGTCCTTGATCCGCAACGGTTTACGGGACACTTCCTGAGACTGGGAATGATCCATTTGGTTTCCCGGGCGGGCAAAAAATTGTCGCTGCGGTGATGAGCGGCGTGCTTGCAGGCTGTTGTTCTGTCCCATTCGGTCATGGTCGCGCGGGCAATGTCCCTCTAAACTGTGGGGCAAGCCGCAGTCAAGACGGCAATCTGCCACTCGGTGAATCACGATGATCGCCCATACCCCCACGTTGTTCGCCGCCGTTGCACTGGTTGCAACCATTCTGGCCTTCTGCCTGTTGCTGGTCGGGCGCAGCAACCGCCGTGACAACCTGCTGCTCACCGGTTGCGGGCTGCTGGTGCATGCGCTGGCTTATGTCTGCTACACCGTCTATGCCCAGGCCCCGCTGTGGGTCAGCTACGGCCTGGGCAACAGCTTGCTGTCGCTGGCCCTGGCGTTCTACACCGCCAGCCTGTTCCGGGTGCGTGAGCAGGTGGTGCCTTGGCGTGTCATTTTCCTCATCCCCGCCTGCATGCTGGTGGGGCTGATGATGCTGCTCGATACGCTGGAGCCGCGCATGCTGCTGGCGACGCTGGTATTGATGCTGCAGTGCTCGATGATTCTTTACTGGGCGTGGCGCCATGCCGAGCGGCCGGGCAGGGCCCACCTGCTGCTGCAGATCGGTGCGTTGATCAGCCTGATCGGCCTGGGCATGCGTGTGGTCGCGGTGGCCAATGGCACGGCGGTGGAAATGCGTTACGACACCAGCAACCTCAAGCAAAGCATTTCCGTGGCAATCGGCACGGCGACGGTGATGATGTATTCGATCGGGCTGGTGCTGATGGCCAAGGAGCGCAGCGAGTCCCGTTTGCAGCACCTGGCCCTGCACGATGTGCTGACCGGCACATTCAACCGCAGGGCGATACTGGAACGGTTTGCCGTGGAACTGGACCATGCTCGCCAGCAACACGCCAGCCTGGCTGTGGCAATGATCGACATCGACCATTTCAAGCGCATCAACGACCTGTATGGGCATCTGGCCGGCGACGAGGTGTTGTGCCATTGCGTGCGCCAGTTGCAGCAGCGGCTGCGCCAGGGTGACAGCCTGGGCCGTTATGGTGGCGAAGAATTCCTGCTTTTGCTGCCGGGCAGTGACCGCAGTGGCGCGATGGCTGCGCTGCAAGGGCTGCGCGAGGCCATTGCGCGCAGCCCGGCGCGCTTTGCCGGTGACCAGATCGAACTGCGCTTCAGCGTCGGCTTGTGGTGTGGTGTGCCGGGCCCCAAAGACAGCACTGCCAACCTGCTGGCCCAGGCCGATGCGGCGCTATACCAGGCCAAGGCCGCCGGGCGCAACACGGTGCACATGGCGGCGTTGATCCAGGCGGGATGAATCAGGATGCCGGCTGAATCGCCAGCACTACCCCGTTGGTGATCTGCACCAGCACGTAGTGGTCACCCATGCGTACCCAATGGCTTTCCTTCTCGGGTGCTGGCAAGCCTTTGGCTTTCCAGTCCTTGATGGCCTCCTCGTCGCGTTTGTACTGGTCCGGGGCCTTGTCGCCCACTTCAAGCGTGCGATTGTGGGTTTCCGGGGCGGTGATGCTTTCTTCGCTGGAGGGCGCGGCGCTGACTGCCAGAGGCAAGCAGGGCAGGGCGGCGAGTAGCAGATAGTGAAGCTTCATGTGGTGCTCCTGATGGCGGCATACCTTATCTGCGACAGCGGCATGCGCGTGACAATTCACTCGCGATGCCCGCCAGTGCTAGAGTCGCATCTTTTTCAATACCCTGAGGATGGAACATGCGTGCGATTCTGCCGATGGCCGCAGCGCTGATGCTGGTCGGTTGTGCTTCTGCGACCATGGAGACGGCCCGCGGCGGCAAGCCGACTGCGCAGCTCGATTCGCACAAGGCGCCGGAACTGGTGGCCCAGTGCATCCAGTTCAGCTGGCAGGAAGAAAAGGTGTTCGGCGACGACGCCAGTGGTTACCTGGAACCCCGCAAGCAGGGCGGGTTCACGGTGTATACCCGTGAGGCCGAGGCGTTTGTGGATGTTTACCCCCAGGCGGGCGGGGCGCGGGTCGACTACTACGCGCAGAAGAATGACGGCGTGGCGCTGCAGCGCCGGGCAGCGGCGGCTACCTGCCTGTAAGGGCCAGTGCAGCCCGGTTGTTTGCTCGTTGGGTGTTTTTCGACCTTTACAATTTTTAGCAAGGCAGTGGTGTCGTAGATGAGCAGGTGACGGCTAGCATGAGCCGTCACCACTCAAGGAAGACACCATGGACCGCTCACTGCAACTCAACCGCACCAGCTGGGACGAACGCGCCCCGCTGCACGCTGCCTCCAAGGAATACGAAGTCGATATTCTGGTCCAGCGCCCCGGGCACCTTTCCGAAACCGTCCGCTTCGACCTGCCTTTGCTTGGCGACATCACCGGGCTGAACACCGTCCACCTGCAGTGCCACATCGGCACCGACACCTTGTCGCTGGCACGCCTTGGCGCCAAGGTCTGCGGCCTGGACTATTCGGCGGCTTCGCTGGTGGAGGCGCGGGCACTGGCCGAGCGTTGCGCGATGCCCATCGCGTATGTCGAGTCCGACGTCTATGCCGCCGACAAGGTACTGCCGGCAGGCACGTTCGACCTGGTCTACACCGGTATTGGCGCGCTCTGCTGGTTGCCCCGCATCGAGCCGTGGGCGCGTGCGGTCGCTGCGCTGCTGAAGCCTGGCGGGCGGTTGTTCCTGCGCGATGGGCACCCGATGCTGATGGCCATCAACGAAGACCACCAGGACCGCCTGCAGCTCGAATACCCGTACTTCGAGCACGAAGCGCCGACGGTGTGGCACAACGACCAGACCTACGTCGAGACCGAACAGCGCCTTGCCCACACCGAAACCCACGAATGGAACCACGGCCTGGGTGAAGTCGTGACTGCCCTGCTGGCGCACGGGCTGCAATTGACGGCACTGGTCGAGCACCAGAGCATCCCCTGGGAGGCGCTGCCGGGGCAGATGCTCAAGGGCAGCGATGGTGAGTACCGCTTGCGCGAGCAGCCTGCACGCTTGCCCCTGAGTTACACCCTGGTGGCGGTCAAAGCCTGATCAGGACAGGTAGCCGCCGTCGACGTTGAGTGCCGTGCCGGTGGTGTAGCTGGAGGCATCGCTGGCCAGGTACAACACCGCGCCGGCCATTTCCTTGGGGTCGGCCACGCGTTTGAGCGGGATCTGCTGCAGTGCGGCGTTCAGGATGGCGTCGTTCTTCACCAGTGCAGAGGCGAACTTGGTGTCGGTCAGGCCCGGCAGCAGGGCGTTGCAGCGAATGCCGAACTGGGCGCACTCTTTGGCGAAGACTTTGGTCATGTTGATGACTGCCGCCTTGGTCACCGAATAGATACCCTGGAAATGGCCGGGGGACACGCCGTTGATGGACGCCACGTTGATGATGCTGCCGCCGCCATGCTCGCGCATCAGCTTGCCGGCTTCCACCGACATGAAGAAGTAACCGCGAATATTCACGTCCACCGTCTTCTGGAACGCATTCAGGTCGGTGTCCAGCACGTTGCAGAACTGCGGGTTGGTGGCGGCGTTGTTGACCAGGATGTCCAGGCGCCCGAACTGTTCGCGGATGCCGGCGAACACCTGCCGGATCTGTTCCATCTCACCGATGTGGCAGGCCACCGCCGTCGCCTTGCCACCCGCCGCGATGATTGCCTCGGCCACCTGTTGGCAACCGTCTAGCTTGCGACTGGAAACGATTACATGGGCACCTTGCTGAGCCAGCAGGTGGGCGATGGCTTCGCCGATGCCGCGGCTGGCGCCGGAAACGAAGGCAATCTTGCCGTCGAGGTCGAACAGGTGGGTCTTGGACATGCTGTTTTCCTTGTTATCCGTCGTCGTGGCGTTGTTCAGAGGCTGGACTTCGCGATGACCTGCAAGCTCATCTGCTCCAGCAAGCGGTTCATGTGAATGAACTGGGCGAAACGCTTGTCCTGGGTCTGGCCGTGGAAGTAGCGGTAGTAGATCTGCTGGACGATGCCGGCCAGGCGGAACAGGCCATAGCAATAGTAGTAATCGAAGTTGTCCAGCGGGATGCCCGCGCGCTCGGCGTAGTAATCCACGAACTGGCGGCGGGTGAGCATGCCTGGGGCGTTGCTCGGCTGACGGCGCATCAGTTGCACCGGCGCCGGGTCGTCGGCCTCGATCCAGTAGGCCAGGCTGTTGCCCAGGTCCATCAGCGGGTCGCCCAGGGTGGCCATTTCCCAGTCCAGCACACCGATGATGCGCATGGGGTTGTCGGCGTCGAGGATCACGTTGTCGAAGCGGTAATCGTTGTGCACGATGGCGGGTTTCGGATGGTCGGCGGGCATTTTATCGTGCAGCCAGGCGGTCACCTTTTCCCAGCGCGGGGCATCCGGGGTCAGGGCTTTTTCGTAGCGGCTGGTCCAGCCCTCGATCTGGCGCTGCACGTAGCCTTCCGGCTTGCCCAGGTCGGCCAGGCCGCAGGCGTTGTAGTCCACCTGGTGCAACTCTACCAGGCGGTCGATAAAGCTTTTGCACAGGGCCTCGGTGCGGCTGGCGTCCAGTTTCAGCTCGGGGGGGATGTCCGAGCGCAGGATGATGCCCTTGACCCGTTCCATGACATAGAACTCGCCGCCGATCAGGCTGCTGTCGGTGCAGTGCACATACGCCTTGGGGCAGAAGGGGAAACCACTGTTCAACTGATTGAGGATGCGGAACTCGCGGCCCATGTCGTGGGCCGACTTGGCCTTTTGCCCGAAGGGCGGGCGGCGCAGCACAAAGTCCCGGCCCGGGTAGCTGACCAGGTAGGTGAGGTTGGAGGCCCCCCCGGGAAACTGGCTTATGCTCGGCAGGCCGTCCAGGCCGGGGATGTTGGCCTTGAGGTAAGGGTCGATGACGGCCGCGTCGAGTTCTTCGCCGGGGCGTACCTGGGTGGACTGGTCGGTGAGCGTCATGCGTTTTCCTTATTCTCGATCGCAAGGACTATTGGCTAATCTAATGGCCTGGCGGCGCTGGAACAAGCGTGCCAAGTGCCATATAGGCGAGGGTGTTGCAGGTCGATCACTGCACCGAATGCAGGGCAAAAAAAAACCGAAGCCGCCACGGCTTCGGTTTTTCGATCATCCGGTTTACCCAGCCCTCAGGACGGGAACAGCTCGCTGAGTTTCATCGACAGCATCATGTCGCCTTCAACGCGCAGCTTGCCGCCCATGAAGGCCTGCATGCCGTCGGTTTCACCACTGACGATGCCCTTCAGGGTTTCGCTGTCCATCACCAGGGTGCAGTTGGCGTCCGGGTTTTCGCCTTCCTGCAGGTCGCAGGTGCCGTCTTTGACGATCAGCGCGTATTGCTTGCCTTCGTCGGTGATGTTGAAGCCGAACACCAGGTCCAGGCCGGCGGCAGCGGATGGGTTGAACTTCTCTTGCATCTTTTTGACGGCATCAGCTACGGAGGTCATGGCGCATTCCTTATAGAGTTATTTACACGTCCCCGCAGGGACACAACAAACCGGGCTCATCGATAGGTGACAAGCTCCGGTACCCTCAACAGCTGCACATGGGCCTGGCTGTTGAAGGAGGCCAGTGCCACGTCGCGGCCGCGGAACTTCAGCTGGCTGAGCGACGTGTTGATGATCTGCCAGTTCAGCGCGAACGCCTGGCTGGGGGTAATACGGGTAACCAGGTGGAGCAGGGCGGCGATGGTGCCGCCCGATGTGAAGATGGCGACATTGTCGCCGCTGCCGGCGGCATCCAGCACGCGCTGCAGGCCACCTTGTACACGGTGGGTGAACGCCTGCCAGCTTTCCAGGCCATCGTCGGCGTGTTCGCCCGCGTGCCAGCGCTGCACCATCAAGGCGAACAGGCGCTGGAACTCGCTGCGGTGCTGCGCAGCGTTGCGCAGGATGTGCAGGGCATCGGGTTCTTCTGGCAGCAGCCCGGGCAACAGGGCGCGGATGACGCCATCGGCATCGAACTCATTGAACGCGGCGTCGGTCTCAACAGCCGGCACCGGGCAGCCGCTGGCATGCAAGGCCTCCAGGGCCAGGCGTGCGGTATCCTGCTGGCGGCGCAGGTTGCCTGCCACGCAGCGGTCCAGCCGAATACCCAGTTGGGCCAGGTGCTCACCCAAGGCCTGGCTTTGGCGCACGCCCACGGGCGAGAGGACGTCGTAGTCATCGGCACCGAAGGAGGCTTGGCCATGTCGGATCAGGTAGAGGTTGCCCACGAAAGGTTCCGGCCTGTTTGGAGGTTGCTGCGAGGTTAGGATGCAGCACACGGGCTGTCAACGAAAAAACATACAAGCGTTTGAAAAGGTTGTTTGAAAGGTGTTGCCAGCGTTTACACCGGCTGGCAGCACCTCAGGTGCAGCGGTATGCTTGCAACAGTTACGCGCCGCTTTGGCGCAGGTATTTAAGGAGTCAACGTGGAGTTTCTTGCCGAGTACGCAAGCTTTCTCGCCAAAACCGCCACCCTGGTCATCGCCATCCTCGTGGTGCTGTCGGCCATCGCCGGGTTGCGCAGCAAAGGGCGGCGCAAGCCGGGTGGGCAGCTGCAGGTCACCCGCCTGAACGAATTCTACAAGGACCTGCGCGAGCGCCTGGAGTCCGGCCTGCTCGACAAGGCCCAGCTCAAGGCGTTGCGCAAGCAGCAGGCCAAGGCGGAAAAACAGCAGAAGAAAGGCAAGGCCGAGGAAAAGGGCCGGGTCTTCGTGCTGGACTTCGATGGCGACATCAAAGCCTCTGCCACCGAAAGCCTGCGCAACGAAATCACCGCGCTGCTGACCCTCGCCACCCCGCGTGACGAAGTGGTGCTGCGCCTCGAAAGCGGTGGTGGCCTGGTGCACAGCTACGGCCTGGCTGCATCGCAACTGGCGCGCATTCGCCAGGCGGGCATCCCGCTGACCGTGTGCATCGACAAGGTGGCCGCCAGCGGTGGTTACATGATGGCCTGCATCGGCGAGAAAATCGTCAGTGCGCCGTTCGCCGTGCTGGGTTCGATCGGGGTGGTGGCGCAGTTGCCCAACATCAACCGCCTGCTGAAGAAGCACGACATCGACTTCGAAGTGCTGACAGCCGGTGAGTACAAGCGCACCCTGACCGTATTTGGCGAAAACACCGACAAAGGCCGGGAGAAGTTCCAGGAAGACCTGGACATCACCCACCAGCTGTTCAAGGATTTTGTCGCCCGCTATCGCCCGCAACTGCATATTGATGAAGTGGCCACAGGCGAAGTCTGGCTCGGCGTTGCCGCACTCAACCGCCAGTTGGTGGACGAACTGCAAACCAGCGACGAGTACCTCAGCGCCCGCGCGCGCAACGCCAACCTGTTTCACCTGCACTATGCCGAACGCAAGAGCCTTCAAGAGCGAATCGGCATGGCTGCCAGCGGCACGGTGGAGAACACCGTGGTGGGCTTATGGAGTAAACTCAGCCGGCTGCGCTAACACCTTGAACCCGTTGAAATTTTTTTTTGTTCAGGGGGTTGCAAGGTGAAAGGAATGAAGACATAATGGCGCCCATCGAAACGCAGCAAACTTTAAAAAAGGTTCAGCGTTTCAAGGAGATAGCAAAGCGCAAGCAGCTAGATCCGACCTTTGAGGCCGAGTAGCAAAGTGGTTATGCTCCGGATTGCAAATCCGTCTACGCCGGTTCGATTCCGACCTCGGCCTCCACCATTCGAAAGCCCCGCAGATTAACGTCTGCGGGGCTTTTATTTCCGCGCCAGAAAATACCGAAGTCCCAAAACTAATTGAGACCAGTCCCAAAACTTCCTCATTTGGAAGGCTTGGCGATAGCCCCGACGCGCCGATAAACGCGCTCGGTAATTCCCTCTCTCGAGTGGCCCAACAGCACGCTTGCATCGCTCAGGTCGTTGATCTCCGAGGCCGCCTTCGGTCGGATGTCGCGGAACTGGAACTGGGCGATTCGGTTGGCGAGGTCCGGCTTCTTCTCGACCTCGGCTTTCACCCTTGCGTCCTCGCGGGCGTCTGCCCACCGGTTGCGCAACATTGGCCAACTCATGCGCTTTCCGTGCTCGTTGACGATGAAGAACGGCGACAAGTGTTCGCTGGTCCTGTGCATGATTCGCTCGAGCAGCAGGCCCAGGCTGTTCTTCACTCTATCCACTTCCAGGACGATCCTCAATCGCTTGCCGGTCTTGCCCTGGCTGACCAGAAGGTAGATTCCCTCCATATCGTCCTTACGCATGGACAGTACGTCCGATGGCCGCTGACCAGTCAGGTAGGCCAAGTCCATCGCATCCTTCAGCTCCGGTGTAGCCTCCTCGTACACGGCCTGCCACACTGTTTCGTTGGCGTAGAAGTCGCGCGGTTTCTCCTTGTTCTTCCTTACGCCCAGGCACGGGTTGTCCCGGGTGGTAAGCCCCCATTCCCTCACCGTGTTGAATACGTGGGAGAGCAGGGCGATTTCCCTGTTTGCCCTGGTCTTCGCCGACCGCGAGTCGCGGTACTGCGCGATCATGGCCGGAGTGATGGCGTCGATCGGCGCCGAGTCGAACACATTGCGCAGCTGCTTGAGCTCGTAGATGTTGTCCTTCTGGGTCCTGACGGCCTTGCCTGGGATGATCTTGAGCAGGTACTCGTCGAAGATCCCCTTCATCGTGGTCAGTTCTTTCGGCACAGACTTGGCCTCCAGCTCCGCCCACTTCAGCTTGGCCTTCATCAAGTCATTGCCGAGGAAGATGTCCTTGCCCGACTTGTCTCTGTAGTACAGGGCCTCCCACACCTTGCCATTGGCTTTTTGTCTCTTGCGGCGATACATACCTGGTGGCAGGTCGCGATTCTCGGTCTTCCTTGGGCGCATTTCACTTCACTCGGGAAAAATCAGGGGTCCAGGCGGGTGCTGGTGGAGGGGCTGCTACGACCGGCACGGTGTCGATCACCACGCCGCTGAGCTTCTGGCGGGCGTACTGGCGGCCAACCAGTGGCCTGCCGCCGCGGCTCTCTACGAAGTGCCAGCCTTTTTCTGTGAGCCAACGGCGCTGCCACGCCCGGGGTTTGTAGCCGGTGATCGCCACCAGCTCTTCGTCCGAAAGGATCTCGGTTTCCATGGGATGGTCTCCACGCCGCCAGTGGCGGCAGGTTGGTGGTCAGGTCAGAAGCACGTCGCGCACGACTTCCCAGAGCCGGGCAGCTGGCCACTGGAAGCGGTCGAAGTCGGTGTCTGGCTGGATGCCGTAGCGGCAGGTTGAGTGGGCGCCGGCCGGGTACTCGCCGCGCTTCTGCATGATGGTGGCCACGCGGCCGTCACCGCCTGGCTCGGTCCGGTGATACTCGTAGGCCCTTGTGGTGTACACATCGCCGGCTGCAATCGTGCAGGTGGAGTGCTGAACCATGTTGGCCCTACCATCTGGCGTCCATGGTCTTCCGCCGCCAGCCTGCCGCGGCCCTTCATGCAGATAGAGAACGAATTCGCCTTCATCCAGCCGGCGCATGTCGTAACAGTGGTTGATCTGCTTACCGACCAGTACCCGCGACACGAAGTTGAAGCGGTGGTCGTGGATTGCCGAGTGCTCGAAGCAGTTGCGGCGCGGTAGTTCTGGGTGCCACACGTGCAGGCGCTGATCGCCCTGCAGCTGGACTTGGACGAAGCCCGGGCCGTGGAGCGTGATTTTGTCCGTCATCACGTCGTCGATGATCATGGCAATAGATCTCCTCGCCCGCGCGGTACCCGGCGGGTTTGATTAGTAATGGAGGGGTTGAACGGCAGGATTGAAATGCATAGGATCGGGCCCTTCACCACACCTAAAGGAGAAGGGCCAGTGGCAACTACGAATGATGCTATTCAGCAACTGATTAAAACCATGAATGCTATATCGGGCGTCCAGCTCGAGCTTAAGGTCGCAGCTGCTGAAGGGCTTGGCCATGCCGGTGGTGAAGATGCGCGTGCTGCATTAATTAAAATTGTTACCGCCATCTCAGGTACGCCGTTAGAGCTGAAGGCCGCAGCTGCAAGAGCGTTGGGGCGAGCGGCTAGAGGTTGATTTCCCTCATGCGCGCTTGAATGATCACTGTGTGAGTTCCTTCGGAACCTTCATGGTGGCGCCGCGCTTGTGGTAGACGATGGCTCGTCATGCTGCGTCGGCCCGGGTATCGCCGGGCTGGCGATCGAGCACCGCCCTGGACACGCGGGCCAGCCAAGCCCACCTCCAGCCTCGCTCGATCCATATCCCGTGCTTCTCGATCAGCGCTTTGTCCTGGCTTTCCACCTTTACCAGGTCGCGCCCACTAGTGCACTGCTCGATGGCTGGATCTTCTTCGCCCTCCGGCACCAGCTCATGGATCTTGCCGTGCACCACTGAAACCCACGCGATTGCGAAGTGATCGCCGGCTGTCTTGGGGGAGTAGGCGCTGCGGCGCTTACCACTCCTGACCGAGGCCACGTAGTCGCGGCGAGCCTGCGTCAGCTTGGTGAGCAAGGTCTCGTAGGCATACATCGCGATCTGCGGCGCAGGCATCACGCCTACGAACAAGGCCCGCTCAACCATTCGCCCGGACGACTCGCACCAGTGTTTATAAGAGAGCGGTCGGCACCCGAACACCCTGGCCACAATGCCGCTTAGGTGCCGATCCCAGGTTGGCCGGCGGTTCGCCCTGGGCTTCTCCGACTGGACTTCATCTACATCGCTCAGGCGCACATCCAGCTCGGTGAGACGATACTCACGCATGAGTGCCTGGGCTTGGCGCATTGCGGTGGCGGCCTCGTGCTCGTTCGAGCTTTTGGAAAGGGCTAGGCACCGCTAGATCTTGAGGATGACCCGCTCGAGCTTGCATTCGTCGTGCTGTTGTTCGGTCATGTTGTGTCCTTGTGCGCAGGCACCAACATACATAGCGCTGCTCAGCGCGCATAAAGGTATCATTTACCTTTGGTATTTATTGTTGGCGCATAGTTTAGGCTGGATGAAGCTTGGGGGAATGATGCAAAAGAGTTCGAGTGGTACCGCTCATCAGAGTTTGCTCGATGGGTTTAGCAAGGTCGCATTTGTATCAAGTGTTGTGATCGGTTTCGCATATTTCTCGGGGTTAGTTTATAACTGGGTTTTTTATAAATATTTCAGGTCGTCATGGGTTTTAGGTTTTCTTTCGCCTCAGGATCTGATCAAAGAAGGGTTGCCGTGGGTCACAGTCTGCACTGGTATCGCTCTCGTGGCATTCAATCGGTTTAGAGATTCCGACTCGATGCGCAGAGTTGGTTTGGCCGTGATTATGGCTCTAGGGTTTGTGATAATGGTTTTGAGCCAAATAGGCTATTGGGTTTTTGACCTGAATTTGGAGAAGCATCCACTAGTTAGTGGGGGCATAGAAGTAGCGTTATCTCTTTTGTTCAGCTCCGCGATAGCCATGGCAGTAAAAATGATACTTGAGGGATCAGATACTAAGAAAGCGACTGCTACAGCCTTGTTAGGGCTGGGGATGACTCTTTTGATGCTCCCGGCCATGCGGGCAGTAGATGACTATAACGTGCTATTAAGGGCTAAAGAGCCTGTTCCGATTGTTACATCGGACTCCCGTGAGGTGCTAGGTATTCTCTTAGGCTCAGTGTCGGGTAAGTTCTTGATCTACGATTGTAACGAGAGATACAAGCTAAAGCTGATCGATATTTCATCTGAACTTAGCGTTAAACCCGGGCCGTTGCAGTGCCCTGATGAGAGTGCCGGTTCGCCCGTTCATCACCGGAGAGGCGTGATTGCTGAATAGGTAAGGCGCTGGCGGGCAGCGCCACGTAGTGAGTGAACTTTTGCGAAAGTTGATGGCTCTGAGCCATTCCCGCACTGCACAGGGCAATGCGGCGTCTCAGAGATCCAGGCATGTTTTCGGATGAGTTCTTCGTTGCTTACGTCGTGGCAGAGGTAGTCCTGGTCATGGCGGCCTTCGCTATTGGCGTTCATCTGACGGAGCGCTAGCAGGGGATGCGCTGCGCTGGCGGGTCAGCCGGCGGCGCGAACCTTGAAACTCAGCATTGCGGTGGCGTCGTCGTTGAAGCATTCGGCCAGCTCTTGATAGGCCCGGTACTTGGCCTGGCTGCGCGTGGCTGCCCAAGTACGCCGAACATAGTGACGGGCGTCACCCAGCATATATCGGACGTCATCCCAGTTGTACATGCTGTTGGTGAGCACCTCCCACTGCTTGAGCGGAAGCTTCTCGGCCATCTCGCGATACTGCATCTCCCAGGGTGGGGTGATAGTTGCGGATGCGTTTCTTCGGGTCGCCGTCGAGGATTACGCCGATGTACTGCCCGCGGTCGGCCATGATTACGCCAGGCTCGCCGTTGGCGATGACGCGCCGGCCTATCTCAGCTGGTACGCCGTAATGGCGTCGGACGTAGTCGCAGTTGTAGTTGCTCATGGCTTTCTCCATGCATGCGCCGCCCTCCGTGGCCGGATGCGGCATGATTCATATTCGGTGTAAGCTAAATGTCAAAATTTTAAGGGACCGCTAAGCCATGAGGCAGAAACCAAAATTGCAGGAAAAGTGGGGGGCTCTCCTAACGGTCGGTCTAGTCTCTTTGCTTGTTACGCTGCTAATCATTTTGTCACTGTATTTGATTGTGTTTAATGATGGTCTGTCGGTTAGCGCTTATAAATGGTCTGCATTTGGGTCATATTTTGGCGGGGTTTTGGGGCCAGTTGTTTCCCTGGTCACCCTTTTTGCCGTAATGCGCACTATAGGACTGCAGTTGGAGCAAAGTGAGCATTTCGTCCGTGATGGCGCTCAGCAGAGGGTTGAAGCCTACAAAACCTGCCAACTTAAACTGCTAGACCAGCAAATCAATATGAATGAGCGAATGATCGATAGGTATAATCAAGAGGGACTTCGGTTGCTGGAACTATCGAAAGCCACTAACGTATCTCAGCGAGAACACTTGTTGGTGTTGGATCGTGCGATTCAAGAGTGCGAAAGTCGCGTCGGAAAGCTTCTGAAGCTTTCATTAGTGGTCTCAGTCTATGAATTTGGCAGCACTCAAGAGGTGCGTGCAAAAATGGAAAGTGAGCTCACGGCTATTGACGATAGCTTTAATGCCGTACGAAGTTTTGAAACGTGATCCACTCAATTAACCGAGTCAAGAAGTAGTTAATTGACGTGCTGCTGGCGTCGGCCATGCCGGACGCGAGCGGTGATGCGTTTCAAGCGGAAAGCTCCATGTCACGGTCATGCCAGCCGGCAAGCCACCAGCCGCAGCCCACGGTCATCCAACCGTATGGCTGAGCATCGCGTGACAGGCTGTTGTCGCGGCAGGCACGCCCGAGATAGTAGGCGGTGGGGTGAACCTGCTGCCGGCGCTTCATTACTACGCACCGGCCAGGTGGTGGAGCGGGGCGAACGGTATTTAGTCGTCGAAGCTGTCGTGGTCAGGCGGCGCTGACTGCTGGTTCTGCTGCTGGCGGGCGGGGCGTTGTTGACGTGGCTGCCTATCGGGGATTTGCCCTGTTTGATGACCCTGCGGCCGGCTACCGAGTAGCTGCATGGTCCCGTTGATGTCCACGATGATTTCCGTGGTGTAGCGCTTGATGCCGTCCTTCTCCCACTCGCGGGTCTGCAGCTTGCCCTCGATGTAGCACTGGGAGCCCTTTCGCAGGTATTCGCCGGCAATCTCGGCGACCTTTCCGAACAGCGACACCCGGTGCCACTCTGTGCGCTCGACCTTCTGCCCCGACTGGTTGTCAGTCCACTGCTCGCTTGTGGCCAGGCTGAGGTTTGTGACGGCGTTGCCGTTCGGCAGGTAGCGCACGTCAGGGTCTTGGCCGCAGGTTCCTACCAAACTGACCTTGTTGACCCCGCGACTCATGACTGAGCAACCGCTGCCGCAACGATGAACAGTAGGGCAAGGAGTGAGCACCAGCGGGTCGCGCGCTCGCCGACCTGGCGGGCCCTCACCAGTGCGACAACAGGCAGGGCTTTGGCCTCGATGGCGCGCTCCAGACTTTCCGCATAGCGAGCTGCCTGTGGATAGCTGGTGTTGCGGCCGTAGAACCGCACGCTGCGCAAGGCGAGCCAAGGGGTAGGCAATGGCTGATCCATCTCTGGCTCTGCAGGAGGCAGTCTTTGCCAGGCTTCAGGCGGAGGTAAGCTGCCCGATTTACGACGGCGCGCCGCTGAACGCCGAAATGCCGTACCTCTCCATCGATCGAGAGGTTTCGGTCAACAGCAGCCCGATATCGGGCCGCAAGCGCGAAACGCGCCTGCTGTACCTGTCGGTCTGGTCCGATGCCGTGGGCCAGGCCGAGGTCAAGCGCATCAACGGCGAAGTTATCGCCGCCCTCGATGAGCGCCGGCTGCCGCTGGAGGTGGGGCGCGCGGTTTCCGTTCGGGTCGAACAGTCCGACGCCGACGGCATCACTTACCAGGGCTCGCTCACCGTCCGCGTGATCACCACCCACTAAAAAACCTACCGGCCGCCCCGCGGCCTCTATCCAATGCGGCTTTGGAGGAATACCCATGCCTGCAGCAGACAATTTGAACACAGCCGCCGGCTGCCGACTCTTCATCGGCGGGAAAACAGGCGCGGACACCGAGACCGACTACAAGGCCGACACCTACGTCGAAGTGGGCGAGATCGAGGACCTTGGCGAATTCGGCGACACCTTCAGCAGCGTAAACTTCACCTCGCTGAAAGACGGTCGCGTGCGAAAGTACAAGGGCACCGCTGACGCCGGAGACCTGACCGTCACTGTCGGCATGGACAGTGGTGATGCCGGGCAGCGCGCAGTCAAGACCGCGCACAAGGACCGCAGCAAGGGCGACTACAACCTCAAGATCACCCTGAATGACGGTGACCCGACCGCCACCCCGGTGATCAACCCGACCACCTTCTACATGCGCGTCAAGGTGATGAACAACACCGTTGCACCAGGTGCTGCTGACAACGTGGTGCGCCGGAACATCACCATGGGCATCAACTCCGACGTGCTGGAAATTCCAGCCGCCGCCGCTGCTTGATAGGGGGCTTCAGTGAGCAAAACCCTGCACGGTACTACCGAGGTCACCGTAGGCGGTCGGGTGCTTGTCCTGTCGCCGACGCTCAAAGCGGTTCGTACCATCGAGGCCTACTTTGGTGGGCTCCGAGGCGCGTCCGAGCGGCTGCGTGCTGTAGGCGTTGATGCTGTCGTCGTCGTTTTCGCTGCCGGCTCCGGGATGGAAGACAAGGGCGCCGTCGAAGAACTTGCCGAGGAGATCTGGCAGCAGGGCGTTGCTGACCTGGTGCCAGCCGCGACGGCCTTCCTTTATGCACTTTACAACCCGCGGGGCGGTGACCCGGGGAAGCCGCCAGCACCGACGGGGTCAGCGCCGTAGAGAACGGGAGCTACGTCGACCGGATGTTCTCCGTCGTCGTAGGCTGGCTGGGCTGGTCGCCGCAAGTGGCCTGGACAACGCCGCTGCAGGAGCTCTTCCTGGCCATCGATGCACGGGTAGAGTGGGCTCGCATGACGCATCCATTTGCTGTCAGCTCGAAACCGGAGGGGCAAGGATCGAAGTCGAAATCTTCGAACGTCGCCGAGAAAATTCGGCAGGCGTTGTCTGGGCGAAAGGCACAGTGACGTTTTTGCCCAACTCACCTGTGAGAACATTTTTGTTGGCGTTGATCAACGATGGTAGATTTGCGCCAACCACAGGGAGAGTCGCATGAAACGTGTATTGTTGGTAATGGCAATGGGAGTTGGAGTCCTTTCTGGATGTAAGTCGCCTGAGGATAAGATGGTCTCGGTTTGCACAGATATTGCAAAAATGTCTGTCGCTGATCCTTCGTCATTGTTGGTTAATTCCGGGTCTGTTGTTCAGGCCATCCCTACAAAAGAAAGTTTGTTCAGGTTCGCCTCTTTGAATTTCGATGGTGAGCTAACTGGCGATAGTAAGGCTTGGTACGATATTCAAGTAAAAGAACTTGATAAGCTGAAGGAGAGCTATGCGAGTATTGATTACACGGATAAGTCTTCTTTAGCTCGAAGGGGGCAGGCAATTTGTTGGTTTATGGATAGGGGGGATGGACCTGTCCTAGGCTCCGTGTCAGTTGCCGGGAAAAGCTATTCGGGTACTGACTTGTTAATGGTTTTTGTCAGCAATCCAAGGCCTAAATATTTGAGCTCGTCTAACGCAATCGAGTAGCGAGACGTGAATTAATTTTTAAGCCGATCTGTCTACAGCCCGCTAGCGCGGGCTTTTTGTTGAGGCAAATATGGCTGAAACCGACATTCAGGGTATGCTGGTCAGGATTGAGGCAACCACGGCTCAGCTCCGGCAAGAGATGGCTCGCGCTGAGTCCAGCGTGTCGCAAACCAGTGGGAAAATCGACAGCAGCCTAAAGCAGGTGGATGAAGCGTTCGATAGGGTTGAGGCCAACTCGGTTGCTCTCCGGGAGGGGGTGGGACGTGCATTCAATGGCATCGGACTCGCCGCCGCGGGTGCGGTTGCTGGCTTGGTGGCGTTGACCACATCCACTCTTACCTATGCCCAAGAAGTTCAGAATCTCGCCAGCCTCTCCAACACTTCTGTCGAGGACTTCCAGCGTCTCGCAGTAGGTGCGAAGACCGTAGGCGTCGAACAGGAAAAGCTCGCTGACATTTACAAGGACACTACTGATCGCGTAGGGGAATTTATTTCTCGTGGCGGCGGGGAGCTGCAAGATTTTTTCAAGGACATCGCACCGCAGGTTGGGGTGACTGTGGAGAGTTTCAAAAACCTCTCCGGCCCGGAGGCCCTGCAGCTGTATTACACGTCGCTGGAAAAAGCAGGGGCCAGCCAGCAGCAGATCACCAGCTACATGGAGCAGATGGCCGATGAAGCGACTGCTCTTGTTCCACTGCTCAAAAACTCCGGCCAAGGCTTCAAGGATGCTGGTGAGCGGGCGGATGAAACTGGCGCAATCATCTCTGCTTTCGACATTGGCCAGATGGTGAAGCTGAACAAGTCCGTTCATGACTTGGAAAATTCATGGAGCGGCGCAAGCCATCAGTTGGTTGCAGGGCTTGTCCCAGGCATTGAAAGTGTAACCAGCATGCTCCAGGGCATGACAGACAATGGTAGCTCTAAAGCCTTAGGCCAAGCATCGCGTTCCTTGCTGACAACGTGAACATCCTGCTTGGCGTGATCGGTACAAAGCTGACTGCAAGTTTCATCGGCTATGTGGCTGCGCTGGGCAAGGGTATCTACTCAACGGTTGAGGCTACTCGAGCGACAAATGCCCAGGCTCAAGCTGCGCTCATGGCGGCCAAAGCCGATCAGATCGCAGCAGCTTCGGCGGTAGTCCGCGCTCAGAAAGAGGCTGACGCTGCTCGCGGCACCGCAGTTCAGACGGCGTTGTCGCTTGAGCTTGCGCAGGCAAGGATGGCAGAAACAGCAGCGACTGCCCGTCTTGGTGTGGCCCAAGCAGCAGTGAAAGCTTCGTCGGGCGTGCTAATGACCGTTCTCGGTGGTCCCGCAGGCCTGGCTGCTTTGGCTGTCGGCGCCGGTATCGCCTTCCTGACCATGGGCAGCAATGCCCAGCCGGCCGGCGCAGATCTCGATGACCTGAAAAGGCCAATCGAGGAACTGCGCAAAGCATTTAGAGAGTTGGACAAGGATCAGCGCGGAGCTGCGCTGGTCGGCGCAATGCGCGTGCAGGAACAAGCAGCCGCCGATGCCGATAAGTCCTACCAGGACTTTCTCATCACGGTGAAGAGGGGGGTGGGTTCAACAGTCGCCGCTCGTATTTCCGGCGAGGCGGACGAAGCACGGAAGGCGGGAAAGGGCCTATCCGAGTGGCTGGATGATCTCGGTAAGCGCTTCAACATCCCCCAAGAAGCGATGCGCAGCATGCGCGAAGCCGCCGGCAGTTATTCGACCGTGAGCCAGAGCGCGCGCAAAGCTGGTGAGCGTGTTTCGCTTTACAACAAAGAGATGGACAGCAAGGCCGAGTCAACCAATGCCGCCGGTGATGCAGACGCCAAGGCCACATCGGCCGGCCATACTTAGCCGCTTACCAAGCAGGGAGAGTGGTAATGCAGTTGCGTGAAAGACTTCGGGAGTTCCAGCTATGGTTCAACCCGAAGCGCAGACGGTGGGCTGGCGTGACCCTGATCGCGCTTGGGGTGGTTGGGATGTTTCTCAACCCGCAAAGCCGGTGGACCCTGGTGCTGGGAACTGGAATCTACTGGTTCTTCACGGCCCTGCCGCCCACACTCGGCGGCAAGCGTTGAGGTGCTGGCGGGCAGCGCCGGAGGGGCAGGCGGCGATCGGAAACTCTTTGCCCAGGGCCTGCTGAACTGTCGCGATGGCGCGGCAGAGGTAAGCCCAGTCAGGGTTCGGCTCCATGGCGCCAGGTCGGCGAGGTACACACTGATCGGGTCGAGGCCGTGCACCTCGGTGATCAGCAGCTTGGTGACGGTCGATGTCTCGATGTTCATGGCTTTGTCCATGCATGCGCCGCCCTCCGTGGCCGGATGCGGCATGGTGGCAATGTGAATGGCGAAAAATTGATTTGGTCTGTGGCTGTTAGAGGTGAACAAGACTGCGTCGTGTTAGATTGCGTGCATCAAACAAGGAGGTTTAGATGAGCCAGAGCAGAGACAGCAAGATCGATAATATTGAGTTCAATGTGGCGAGCATTGAGCGCAGCAAGGCTTTCTACGGTGAGGCCTTCGGCTGGAGCTTTGTGGACTATGGCCCCAGCTACACAGAATTTAGCGATGGGCGTCTTACTGGTGGTTTTACGACCGGGGAGCCCGTGCAGCCCGGAGGCCCGCTGGTGATCTTGTATTCAACTGATCTCGAAGAGTCGCAACGTAAACTTGTTTCGGCGGGCGCCCGTATCAGTCGAGAAATATTCTCTTTCCCTGGAGGGCGGAGATTCCACTTCACCGACCCCGATGGATACGAACTGGCTGTTTGGAGTACCGATATTCCAGAGGTTTAGATTTGCCCCCGATGGTTCTATGTATGCGCCGCCCTCCGTGGCCGGATGCGGCATGGTGGCAATTTGGTTTGGTTTGGGATGGGGTATTAGGGGTGACCGGCATGGGGCCGGGCATCGTCAGAGCCATAATCGCCTCCATTGCGTACGAAGGTGGCGCCAGGCCCGATGTCGAGTAGGTCGCATACTCGACAAACATCGCCAAAATGCCCAGCCATAGAGCTGGGCTTGTTCGTTTAGGGATTTACTTGAGGTGGGGCCAGACTGGTAGAATTTGCGCCCCTTGAACCTTGAGATGGATCTTATGCGACAGTTTTTGGCAATGACTTTTGGGGGGCTAACCCCGAGCTACTACGCTCGGCAGTTATTCTTCGGCGCGCTGTTTGGGGCTTTTTTCATTTACATGAAATCACGCGCTCCACTAGGTATTGATTTCGCAACGGTAGCCATCTCGGTGGTGAGTACCTTGCTCTATCCCTATTCTCGATTTGTGTACGAGAGCGTGGTGGGCTTCATCATGGGCCGCAACATGTTCTTCGTGAATGCGCTGCTGATGCTGTTTATCAAAGTGATGACGATGTTCATCTGCTGGTTCCTGGCGATCTTCATCGCGCCACTGGGATTGCTGTACCTCTACTGGCATCACAGTAGACAGCCTTCCAACTAAATCCTCCGAGCCCAGCCTAGCGCTGGGCTTTTTCGCTTATGTAGATGACGCTGAAAGTGCAGTGTGAGAGGGGCAAGGCGGCCGGAGCGAAAAGCGAAGAGGTCGCAACGCTGTTTAAAGGCCCGTCCCCAGCAGATCACAGGCACCCTGACACGGCTTCAGCGCCGGTCATCCGCACCCATTCATGAGCGCGGCCAAGTACCGGGATTTTTATTGCCCAAACAGGCCCTCAAGAGGGCCGGTGAGAGTTGCGCGATCAAGCAGCCTGCAGCGCGGTAGGTATCACCTGGAGTCGAACTCCGAACTTGGCCAGAGCTTCTTCCAGGCTCTCGAGCTTCGAGGTGTGCTCGAAGTCGACCAAGCGCCCGGCTGCGGTAGGGGAGATGCCGAGCATCGAGGCTAGGTCAGCCCGGGTCTTGCCGGAGCGGACCAGCTCATTCCAGAGTGCGATTTTTGCGACCGTTACGCCAGAAAGTCGAACGATGTGATCGCCGGCTTCGGTGGCAGGTGGAATTGCTCGCTTCTGGTCCACGTAGATTGACAGCGCCAGGGTGAGCCCGTCCACCGCATTTGCCAGAAGCTCCTCCAGGCTATCGCCCACGCTGTGAGCCTCAGGGATGTCTGGGCAAGACGACCAGAAGTGATCGTTTTCTTCATGAACCACGATTTTGTAGTCGTACATGTTTCCTCTCATGGGGCTGACTGGGCGTCTGTTCAGGGTGGTGGGGCCTCATTTGAGGCCCAGTTGCTTGATGATTGCCTTCCAGAGTCCTTCACCAATTTCCTTGGATCCGTGGCTCGGGAAGATCGTCTGGCGGTCCTTGTAGCGAATCTTGAAGTGACTGCCATTGGCTGACTTGCGACAATCTGAGGACCACTTATGGACAATCAGCACAAGAAGATCACCGGTTACCGCGATCTCACTCAGAGCTAACATGCCGAGACGCACAGGATGGTGTTCACGTAAGGATGGGCTAGCGGCTAAGTGCATCTTTCGCAAAATCGACGGCGGCAGTAATAGCAGCTCTTGCTTGAGGGCTATTTCTCCAGCATGTCGATCCCAATGCGGCAGATGCTCGCGCCAAGATGTCGGTTACATCGGCTCTGCTCAGTTCGGCCAATGAGGCGATACCCATCTGCTCAAGTCTGGTGATGACCGTTGGGCCTACGCCCTTGAGTTGTAATAGTGCAGCACGTTCCTTCGGTGGAAATGGCATCAGTGAAATCCCTATCTGATCAATGGTGCTTTGTAAGATTGCCTCATGTTGGTAGTCGGTACCACAAGCGACTGGAGGCCAAGCGCTTTGGCTAGACCCCTTCCACCGGTAGACCTGCTCGAATCGCTGTGGCTCACATTGCGCCCGGCTACCGGCGTATGGGACTGGGTGCAGAGCGAGATCCTCACTGACACCGGCGGCATCCACAACCCAGATCACGCCCACCTGATGGATGCCAACATCTGCGTGCTATGGGCATCGTCCGGATTCGCTAAGCAGGGGCGGGTAGTTCTCGGCCAGGCCGAGCAGCTGATGTTCCGCGCAGGCGGGTGGCAAAAGGCTCGGCAAGAGCAGCAGATGCGGGAATGGTTTGGAGACGAGCCGACCTACCTCATCACCCTGGCCGCCGACAACTGCGCCCAGTGCTCCGACGCTCAGTTCTGCACCCGGGTCGAGCACGAGCTCTACCACATCGCCAAGGCAACCGATGAGTACGGCGCGCCCAAGTTCACCCAAGACGGTTTACCCAAGCTCTACCTGCGCGGCCATGATGTCGAAGAGTTCGTGGGTGTGGGCCAAGCCACGACGTACAGCAGCTGATCGACGCTGCAAGCCGGCCGCCTGAGGTGGCCAAGATCAACATTGCGAGGGGCATGACCCAACCAAGTACGCCGGGCGGGGCCGGTTCGATTCCGACCTCGACCTCCACCATTCGAAAGCCCCGCAGATGAAAATCTGCGGGGTTTTTCTTTGTGCGCTGAAAAACCTGATCGTGTCTGCATCAGCCCTCCACTGGGCAGGGCTGAATGGCTATCAATCTGCAGGTAGCATTCAGAGCTTGTATTGAATGGTGTAGGACGCATCGGTTCTCGGTTCTATCGTAATAGGAATACCGAAAAGCTTCCCTCGACAATCACTGACAACACAGCGATACACCGTGCCTTGCTGGAGCTGGGCCCATAAGCCTTCGTCATGTATCGCGATACCTAGTACACGGTTGTTCGGATCCTCTCTGACCTGAGCAACGTAGTGGTCCAGGTCGCACCCGAACTCAGCAGTGGTAAGCTCTGGATCAAAGCCGATCAGCACACCGTGCCTTTTCAGATCGTCCCTGATGCGTTCAATCACGTCGTCTGCTTCTTGTTTTAGCATGATCGTTATCTCGCGGTGCTTGTACTCATCAAAACTCTAGCTGACCCTGATGATTTTCGTTGTTCATCGGTGTAATCAACGACTCACCCTCATTCCTCACATTTCCTACCGCCTTGCCGACCGGATACCACCGGAATTGCGCAGCTGGCATGCAACCTTGCTCCACGATCGTCGCAGCCCGCTGCGGCGATGTAGTCGGGTCGATCCATTCCCGCGCGAGCTCGGGGGGCAACACCAAGGGCTTCCTGTCGTGGATGTCGATCAGTCCCTGATCCGCTGCTGCGGTGATGATCACAAATCCATCGCGCTCGTCTGGCTCGGTGTTCTGGTGCACTTCTGCAAGCGCAGCGAAATAGAGCGGGGCGCCGTTGGCGCTTGTGATGTAGTACGGCTGCTTGCGCTTCGGATCCGCTGGGTCTGGTATCCACTCGAACCAGCCGTTCGCCGGCGCCAGGGCTCTACCACCTGGCCACAGGTCTTTGAAGAATTTCCCTGTTAGCACCGTTTCAGCCCGGGCATTGATCGGGTCCGGCCGCTTCCCCTTCGCCCAAAACGGCGACCACCCCCACTTGACCCGATCTACGCTGAGTCCATCGTCGACCGGGCGGATGATTTCGACGCGTGTCGACGGTGCCACGTTGAAGCGGTTGATTGGCGCGTGGTCGTAGCCATTGATCACCACCAGGTCCAGCGACAGCTGGCGCAGGTAATGATCCATCGACTCATAGATCGAATATCGTCCGCACATTTTCCCACCTCTCGCCCGTCAGATTTTTCATTGCCCAGGATTTACCGGGCACCCGATGCCAGATGATCTGTATATACATACAGTTTCGTTAGGCCCTTCGCACTGTGGCGAGAGACGTCTTACTCATTCGCGGGTTGGTGGGGCGGGTCAAATTCAGACGGCTTGAACGTCGATGACTCAGTGCTTGTAGAGTAACGCTTCAACTACAACGCCGAACGCTGATGAATGTTCACGGCGATTAGGATAGTAGAGATGGTAACCGGCAAAGGGTTGGCACCAATCTTCCAACACCCGCACAAGGCTGCCGTCGGCTAGCTCCTTCGCCACCATGTCCTCCGGCAGGAAACCCAAGCCACATCCCGCCACGGCCGCACGCAGGATCGGCACGCTGCTGTTGAATGTCCATTGACCTTCGACACGGGCCTTCAGCTCGTGACCATCCTTTTCAAAATCCCATTGCATCAGGCTGCCATGAGTGGGTAGGCGCAAATTGATGCAATTGTGCGCCGCAAGGTCACCGGGCACCTTGGGCAATGGCCGCTTGTTGAAATACTCGGGTGAGCCCACGACTGCGATGCGCAGGGGTGGCCCGATAGGAACGGCGATCATGTCCTTGGCCACCTGATCTCCCAGGCGTACGCCGGCGTCATAGCGTTGCGCGACGATGTCGGAGAGGGCGTAGTCGACAGTGATTTCGACTTTGATGTCCGGATAGTCGGGGAGCACCTTTAAAAGCTTGGGCCACAGAATATTGTTGGCGGCATGTTCGGACGCTTGAATCCGCACACTGCCTGCCGGGGTGTCACGAAACTCGCTGACCGCGGCCAGTTCGAGTTCGATCTCATCGAACCGCGGCGCCATCGATTGATACAGCCGCTGACCCGCCTCGGTCGGCGAAACGCTGCGGGTGGTACGTGTCAGCAAGCGCACGCCCAATCGGCTTTCCAGTGCGCGCATGGTGTGGCTCAGCGCCGACTGCGAAACGCCAAGCTGAGCGGCCGCGCGGGTGAAACTGCCTTCGCGGGTGATGACCACGAAGGCTTGCAGGTCGTTTAGATTGGCGCGGGACATTGATGAGAACCTCTCATGAGGGGCGCGGGATTAATCCATGAAAGCAGGTTGCACACGTATGCGCGACCCCTCAAGAGACTGGTTACAAGGTGCGGGCGTAAAACGTGGTCAGTTTGCCAATTGCGGCATCGACATAACGCGGCACCCAGTAGGTCTCGATGTGCGTCGCACCGTCGAGGATAAACACCTCCTTGTCGGTGGTGCCGGTGGCTTTGGGCAAAGCATCCTGCGTCATGTACAGGCTGTCGGCTTTGCTGCCGGCGATCATCAGCAACGGTTGGTTGATCAGCTCGATATGGTCAGTGGCGTCGAAACGCATCAAGTCGATCAGGCTGCTGGTGGTGTATTTGAAGGTCGAGTTAGGGTGTGCGTGGGTCTTCCAGTAGTACTCATAACCTTGGCGATACAGCTCGAAGGGCAGTTTGGCAATTTGCTCGTCGGTGAGGTTGGCATCGCCCGAGTACAGCACCGCGCCGCCGGCCGCTTCTTGCGCGCGGGCTGCTGACGCCTGTTGCAGGCGTTGCTGAATGCTGTCCATTTGCGAGTCGTTGTAGCCGTTGCGACGTACTCTGCCTGAGTTGAACATGCTTACTGTTGCCAACGATTTGAAGCGTTTGTCGGTTTGCGCTGCCGCCAACGAATAACCACCGCCACCACAGATGCCGAGCAGGCCCATGCGTTTGTCATCGACGCCGGCAAACTGGCTGATGAAGTCGGCCATGCCGTGAATGTCTTCGATGCGATACGCCGGCTTATCGATGCTGCGCGGCTGGCCACCGCTGGCGCCCTGATACGCCGCATCGGCCGTGATGGTGATGTAGCCCTGTTCGGCCAGGCGTTGGGCGTACAGCCCGGCGACTTGTTCTTTCACGCCACCATTGGGGTGTGCAACGACCACGGTCGGGTAGGTCTTCTTCGCGTCATAGTTAACCGGGGTGTATACGTTGGCGGCGATATCCAGACCGTTGAGTTTGTAGCTGACCGGATGGATGTTGACCTTGCCCGGTTCGTTCTTGCTGATCGCGCCGTCGTAGGCGAGGGTGAACGGGTTCTTTTTGTAATCGGCGGCCAAGGCTTCGCCCGCCGAGAGGCCGACCAATGCCGACATAAACGTGGCCTTGAGTGTGTTTTTCACCTGAAGCTCCTGAGCAATCAAAAGGGCGGCAGTTGCAAAAGTATTTGGGTCAGTCCAACTGGTTTTCTTCGAGGAATTGCGCGACCAGGTCAGCGATCTGCACGTTGTTCAGATCCGACATGGGGAAGTGGGTATTGCCATGAATGCCGATCTCCGGCAGGTGGATCAGTCGCACATCACCGCCGTGGCGATTGACCGCGTCACGCCAGAGCCGGGCCATTTTCAGGCGTGCGCGCCAACTGTCCTGGGCGGGCAGGTCGACCGCCTGCTCCGGGATGTTGTCGCCGTAAAGGATCAGAATCGGAATGCGCGTGAGGGCCTTGAATTGCTCCATCGGCACCGCCGCGCCTTGCACTGTGTCGAACGCGCTGGGAATTGGCGGAGGGACTTCACCTTGAGCGAACACGAAGCTGCTGCCTGGCTCGAACGCCACAATGGCTTTCACCTTGTCGTTCTTGATCGCGGTCAACCAGCCCGGCCCGCCACCTTGCGAATGGGTGAACAAAATCCCCGGGCCGATTTTGTCGAACAGTGCTGATACGCCATCAGAGACCACGTCCATGTCGAACGGCCCGGTGTTCGGCGTCATCGCCCGGAAAAATTGCTCGCGGGTCTGGGCATCCTGTGCCACTTGCACACCGCTGAAGTAGTTGGGCCACAACCCGATGCGGAACTGGTTGAACCACAATTGTTCGTCAGGTACAGGCTTGATTGTGGTCTCGACCATGCTGCGCCCGGCATCGCCACGCCGCGGCTGATCGATCAGATAGACGCCATAATGGCGGCGTAGAAAGATGTTCTGAAAGCCTTCGCGACCATCGGCGGTGGTTTCCCAGGTCTTGGAAAACTGACCCGCACCGTGCCACATGACGATGGGCAGTTTTCGCGCATCCACCGGGATTTGATAGAAGGCGTAGGCGTGGTCACCGTGGTATGTCTGGCCGTTGGGCGTCATCGGTTGGTGCGGGTTGAAGGTGCCCGGTGCAGTGGTCACCGTTCCGCCGGCGGCGAAGCTGCCTTGTCGTTGAATCTGCAACGAGCCATCGGGGTTGTTCGCGCAGGCCGCCAGCAGGCTCAACAGCGCGATGCTCAGTAGGGACTTGGCAGGCGTCATGTCATTTACCCGAAGCCGTGAGGGCTTGGGTCAACGCGGTCTTGGCACGTTCAGCCGTCTGCTCGTCGCCGTGTTGTTTCAGCAGCTGCGTGACTTCGTGCAACTGCGCCGCGCTCAGACCGACGCGCAGGCTCGCCGCCATGTGCGAGCGTAATTGTGGCTCGACCCCAGGCGTTGCCGCCAGCGCGCCGATGGTCGCCAGTTCGCGGCTTTGCCAGTCGAGGTTGTCGCGCTCGAAGATGTCGCCGAACAAGTGAGTTTGCAGGTACCGGTTTATTACCGGAGCGAACTCGAACACCGGGCCTTTGACCGGGGCACCGGAAATCCTGGTTTGATTTGCGGTGCCGGCGGCCAGCAGCTCATCCCCGACCGGAATCGCCCGGCTCGGCTCACGCCCCGGCGCGTCTTCGATACCGCGCTGTTTGCGCTTCTGTACCACCGCCATCAGCTCGTTCAAGGCGTTGAGGCTGCGCGGGAAGCCCACATAGGCGTACAGCTGCACCAGAATTTCCCTGGTTTCGCTGATGGTCAAGCCGGCATCGAGGCCTTGATTGAGTGCGGTGTTGAGGTTGGGTATGTCGCTGGTCGCCATGAACGCGGCGATCAGGGGAATCGTTTGTTGCTGGCGCGACAAGCTAGCTGCGCTGGCGGAGGGGCTGGCCATGGTCTGCGATGCCTCGGCTGCTTGAGTGGTAACGCTGAACATCGCCCCGACGCCCAGGCAAAGCGCCATGAGCGTGGGAAGGGTAGAGTGGTTGCGTGCGTCAGTGGTCATCGTGAAAGGCTCCATCCGTTGCGGGTCAGCGTTGTGTCGCTGGATCGTACGGAGGATGGTTGTGTCGATTAACCCCGAAATTGCGCATGGACTTCTGAGCAGAATTCATGAGTCGAAATTGCCGTCACCGCTGCAACTTCGGCGCGACCCCGCTGATGCCGGGCCTGCAGGGCGGCTGACGGTTTGTGACAGAGGTGCCGGGCGAGCAACTTCGACACATTCCGTAACTTCATTGGCCGGTGTATTGCGCCTCCGAGACCTGTTCCGCCCAGGTGACGGTCTTGCCGTCCTCGGCTTCAGCGATGGCGATGTGGGTCATGCCGTTGCTGGCCGTGGCGCCATGCCAGTGACGGGTGTGCGGCGGAATCCAGACAGTGTCGCCCGGTCGGATTTGCTGACGCGGGCCGCCCTCTTGCTGCACGTATCCGACGCCTGCTGTGACGATCAGCGTTTGCCCCAGCGGATGGGTGTGCCACGCCGTGCGTGCGCCTGGCTCGAAGGTCACCGTGCCGCCGCCGATGCGCGCCGGCGCATCACCGTTGAACAGGCCATCAACGCGCACCGTGCCGGTAAAGTTTTGCGCCGCGCCATTGACCGAGGGCTGCGCGCCATTCGGCGTAACGCGGATTTCACCGGCGGCCTGGGATTCTGCTGCCATGAGTGACAAAGCAACGAGTGGTGCGATCAATCGGGTCATCGGATCAACTCCGGTCAGAAGGGAAAGTGGCGCCGCACTTGGCGCCGCGTTGGGCAGACTCAGAGCCCGGTCATTTTCAGTGCCGACTCTGGCAGGCGTTCACCGTGCACTTGAATCTGCGCAATCTGTTGGTTGATCTCGCGCAGATCGTCACTGGTCAATTGCAGTTCGACTGCGCCCAGGTTCTCTTCCAGTCGATGGGGTTTGGTCGTGCCTGGGATCGGCACAATCCACGGTTTCTGTGCGAGCAGCCAGGCCAGCGCCACTTGCGCCGGTGTGGCGTGTTTGCGATGCGCGACGGCTTTTACCACATCGACCAGCGCCAGATTGGCCTTGCGCGCTTCAGGGGAGAAGCGTGGTACATAGTTGCGGAAATCGCTGGCGTCGAATTGCGTGTGCTCGTCGATCTGACCGGTGAGAAAACCGGCGCCGAGCGGGCTGAACGGTACGAAACCGATTCCCAGTTCTTCCAGTACTGTCAGCAGCTCCAGCTCCGGGCCTCGCCAGAACAGCGAATATTCGCTCTGCACCGCCGTGACCGCTTGCACCGCGTGCGCCCGGCGAATGGTTTCCACACCCGCCTCAGACAGGCCGAAATGCTTGACCTTGCCCTCGGCGATCAGATCCTTGACGGTGCCGGCGACGTCTTCGATGGGTACCTGGGGATCGACGCGGTGCTGATAAAACAGGTCGATGCAATCAGTGCGCAGACGCTGCAACGACGCCTCTGCAACGGCGCGTATATGCTCAGGGCGGCTGTTGGTTCCGCCGCCGCGTGCGCCGGTGATCAGGTCGATATCGAAGCCGAACTTGGTAGCGATGACGACCTGCTCGCGAATTGGCTGCAAGGCCTCGCCCAGCAGTTCTTCATTGGCGAACGGGCCATACGCTTCGGCGGTGTCGAACAAGGTGATGCCTTGCTCGTGGGCCGAACGAATCAGCTTGATCATGCTGGCTTTGTCGCCAGCCGGCCCATAGGCCGAGGTCATGCTCATGCAGCCAAGGCCCAGTGCGGACACTTCCAGGCCATTGCCCAACGTGCGGATTTTCATCATGTCACTCCGTACAGAATTCGGTTAACGCGTGCGGGGGTGATCGCTCAGCCAGCCGTTCACACGTTCCATGGTCTTGCGCTCCTGCTCACTCTCCATCACAAAACCTTCCAGAACCTTTGCCTTCGGCGCGTGGTTGACCAGCACGCTGCGGCTGTTACCCAAGCCATAACCGCCGTGGGTGTTGAAGGGGATGAGGGTCTTGCCGGTCAGGTCGTGTGCGCTGAGAAATGCGCGCACGATGGGCGGGGCGGTTTCACCCCAGATCGGGAACCCGAGATAGAGCGTGTCGTAGTCGCTGAGTGCGTGAACCTTCTCTTGCAGCTCGGGCTCGAAGCCGCTGTCACGCTCCTGACGCGCCTGCTCCACGGTTTGCAGATAGTCCTCGGGGTAAGGGTAGGCCGGGCGAATCTGGAAGAGGTCGGCACCCAGTCCACGCTGGATCAGCCCGGCGACCACGCGGGTATTGCCCGAGCGCGAGAAGTACGCCACCAGAATCCGCGAGCCTGAGCGCGGTGTTTGACTGGCGCCTTGCGTGTCGGCCAGAGACAGCAGCGGGGCGCTGGCCAGCGCGGCGATCACCGTGCGCCGCAACGGATCGTGATCGTTGCTCATCGACCGACACGCGCCTTGAGGGCCTCGGGATAACGCTCGCCCTCGATGCGGATCTGCGCCAACGCTGTATCTATTGCTTTCAGTTCCAAGGCGTCGAGCGTGATATCTGCGCCGCCGAGGTTTTCTTCCAGACGATGCAGTTTGGTCGTCCCCGGAATCGGCACAATCCACCGCGCCTGTGCGAGCAGCCATGCCAGCGCGATCTGTGCGGGTGTGGCTTGTTTTTGCTCGGCGATCTGCCGGATCAACACCACCAGGCCCTGATTGGCTTGCAGCGCCGGCTGGCTGAAACGCGGGACGATGCTGCGGAAGTCGTCGCTGCCGTAAGTGGCCTGCGCCGACACCGTGCCGGTGAGAAAACCTTTGCCCAATGGGCTGAACGGGACGAAGCCGATCCCCAACTCCCAAAGCGTCGGCAGGATTTCTTGCTCAGGCTCGCGCCACCACAGTGAGTATTCGCTTTGCAGCGCTGTGACCGGCTGCACCGCGTGCGCACGGCGAATGGTCTGGGCGCCGGCCTCCGACAGGCCGAAGTGCTTGACCTTGCCTTCGCCAATCAAGTCCTTCACCACCCCGGCGACGTCCTCGATCGGCACGTCCGGATCGACGCGGTGTTGGTAAAGCAGGTCGATGTAATCGGTCTTCAGTCGACGCAACGAACCCTCGACCGCGACCCGGATGTGCTCTGGTCGGCTGTTGAGAATCTGCTGTTTATTGTCGTCGCCGAAGGTGAAACCGAACTTGGTGGCGATGACCACTTGATCGCGCATCGGTGCCAGGGCTTCGCCCACCACCTGTTCGTTCAGGTAGGGGCCGTAAACTTCGGCGGTATCGAAAAGCGTGACGCCTCGGTCAACCGCCGATCGGATCAGCGCAATGGCTTGTTGTGTGTCGGTCGCCGGGCCGTAACCATGGCTCAAGCCCATGCAACCGAAGCCCAGGGCTGACACTTCGAGTGAACTGTTTCCGAGTGTGCGCTTGTGCATTTGGATCTCCCGACATTTGGCGTTGGGAGAACACTAAGCGAGCTAACGAGTGAGGACTAGACGGTTAATTCGGCAAGGGTTCATGAGGTTTGCTCATCAGTCCCGGAATCGAGGGCCTGAAGTGCTCAGCGTCAGATGCCAGTGCAGGGTTGGTGGCGAGTATGCTGGGGAATTCAACCCACCGGAAACAGCAAGGTGGCGGCTAGCCCGCCGCTTGCTCGATTATGCAAACGCACCTGCCCGCCCATCCGGTCAACGATGGTCGCCACGATGGAAAGCCCAAGGCCTGCACCATTGGGACTGTTACGGCTGTAGAAGCGCTCGAATACGCGCGACAGGCTGGCCTCATCGATACCCGGCCCTTCGTCCTCGACGACCAGCTCGACGTGATTCTCCAGGCGCCTGAGTGACACCGTGATGCGGCCAGCGGGCGGTGAGTGCTCCACCGCGTTCGACACCAGGTTCTGCAGGGCGATGCCCAGGGCGCCGGCATCGATTGTCAGGTGATGGTCGCCTTCACCGATATCCAGCGAGGGCTCCAGGCCGCGGTCCAGTATCCACGGGGTCAGGTCGGCCAAGGTCTCGGTGGCCACTTCGGCCAGGTCGATCTCAGTACTGGCTCGCTGCCCCAACCTTGGCTCGACACGGGCCAGCGTCAGCAACTGATTGACAACCCGGGTAAGCCGGTCCACCCCACCCATCAGAAAGCCCAGCGCTTTGTGTCGCTCGGCCTCGTTGCTGGCCTCCAGCGCGTTCTGCGCGTGCAGGCGGAGGACGGCCAAGGGTGTGCGCATTTCGTGGGCGGCATCGGCAATGAACCGATGCTCACGCCGCAACAGGTCCTCGATCTGCGCCAACAGGCGGTTGATGGCGGCCTGCATGGGCTCCAGCTCCGAGGGCAGAGGCACCAACTGCAACGGCTCAAGCGAATCGGCGTGACGCCCACGGATGATGTTGGCCATGTTCTGCAACGGCCGCAGTCCCCAGCCGATAGCAGCCCAAACCAGCAGTGCCAACACCAGGCTGCCGAGCAGGAACGGGAACAGGGTGTGGCGAACGATGCGATCGATCAAGTCGTAGCGCACATCGTCACGCTCGCCCACCCAGATCACCCAGTGTCGTTCCGGCACCGGCAGCACGAAACCGCGCCATTGCTCGCCACCACTCGAAAAGTCGTAGAAACCGGGGGCCGTCGGTGGAGGGTCGATGGTCGGCGCACTGGGTGTGTGCACCAGCAGGCCAGCGCCGTCCTGCCAGACCTGGAATGCCAGCTTGCTCTCGTAGGGGTGGCCTACCCGATGGTGGCCCGCCTGGGCCAATGCCTCGTTGAATGCCTGGTACATCGCTTCACGCGAGCCACTTTGCACCGGCAGGCTCATGACGCCCTGCAGCAAGCGAGCGTTTTGAGCCAGGTGCGCGTCGTACACCTCGTTAATTTCATGGCGGCTGTCGTGATAGTTATAGAGCGCCAGCAGGCCGGTCCCCAGCAGCAGCAACAGCATCACCCGCCACAGGGTGCGTTGGCGCAGCGAGCTCATGCCTTGGCCTCGACCAGATAGCCAATGCCGCGCACCGTACGGATCAGCCCGTTGAACAGCTTTTTGCGCAGCTGGTAGATATTCACCTCCAGCGTATTGCTCTCGGGTTCCTCATCCCAGCCATACAGCAGCTGGGTCAGGCGTTCGCGGGTGAAAACCTTGCCCGGCTGCGCCAGCAACTCGTGCAATAGCATGTATTCCTTGGGGGTCAGCACCACTTCGACGCCGTTGTAATGAACTTGCTGGGTAGCTGGGTCGAGGCTGACGCCGGCATGCTCGATCATGACCTTGGCGCGGCCGGCGCTGCGCCTTAGCAACGCGCGCAAGCGTGCCTTCAGCTCGTTGAGGTCGAACGGCTTGACCAGGTAATCGTCGGCGCCGGCATCGAGGCCGGTGATGCGATCATCGAGGGCATCCCGTGCGGTGAGGATCAGCACCGGAAGGCTGTCGCCGCCGGCGCGTACCCGCCGCAGGAGTTCAATGCCATTCATGCGCGGTAATCCAAGATCCAGGATCACCAGGTCGAAGCTCTCGTGCTGCAACGCATGCAAACCACTGACACCGTCCCGCAACCAGTCGAGGGTGTAGCCCTGCTGGCGCAAACCGTCGCAGATCCCCTCTCCCAGTGCGATATCGTCCTCAACCAGCAAAAGCCGCATGTTCAGTCCTGTTTGTCCTTGATCGCCTTGAGTAAAGCATCGATATCCGCGCGACGACCCTGATCAGCCAGCTCACGCCCTGGCCGCGGTGGGGCTTGCAAGGCTTTGTGTAGGGCTGCGGTAGCC